>NZ_JAFCWM010000001.1:0-378390 GCF_049897565.1 Massilia sp. TWR1-2-2
GTCGTGGTTGATGTTGACCTGTCGAAGTTCTTCGACCGGGTCAATCATGACATCCTGATCGACCGCCTGAGGAAACGCGTGGACGACTCCGGAGTGATCCGTCTGGTCCGTGCCTATCTTGCGTGCTGCTGGTGCTCTCGCGCGGCGAATGGCGCCAGCTGGCCGCGCTGCGGCTGGCGGCCGGCGACGTCTACATGATCCTGGCGACGATCTCTTGGTCGTTCTACAGCTGGCATGAGCGAAAGCAAACCGTTCGATGACGCATCGTTAAGCATTTAAGTGCTGTCAAAACCAAGGTCGTCCATCCACCTTGGGATCAGTCGGGGCGAATCCTGTTTACGGACCCGTCGGCAGCCGGTGTATAGGCGGCATGAGCTCAATACAGGCTTTGGTATGGAACGTGAGAACCTTGGTTCGGATGCTAAGGAAAATGACAAATGGCAGACACCATGAGGAAGAATACCGATGCCGGAACGAGGGGCGGAGTTGCCCGTAGTAGTGTTGAAGCCCTTGTAATGAGGGCGGAGCGAAGGGGTGGCGTTATCCGGTTGACGAAGGTCGCCAACCTGTTTTGCTGGGGATGAGTGACGTGAAATCAACAAAACCTTACAGTATTGCGAAACGTACCGTGTGGGATGCGTACCAGAAAGTGAAGGCCAACCGTGGCGCTGCCGGCATTGACGATGAAACGATCACAATGTTCGAACAGAACCTGTCGAAGAATCTCTACAAGCTATGGAATCGGATGTCGTCGGGGTCGTATCTGCCGCCGCCGGTCAAGCAGGTGGAAATTCCGAAGGCATCGGGCGGCACGAGAAAGCTTGGTATTCCCACTGTTTCCGACAGAATTGCACAAACGGCGGCCAAGCTCGTCATTGAACCGATCCTTGACCCGATGTTTCATCCGGATTCATACGGATATCGGCCAGGTAAATCGGCGAAACAGGCTGTTGCCATCACCAAAGAACGGTGCTGGCAGCATGACTGGGTGGTCGAGTTTGACATCAAAGCGGCATTCGATCAAATAGATCATGTGCTCTTGATGAAAGCCGTTCGCAAGCACGTCAAGGAAGACTGGATTCTGTTGTACATCGAGCGGTGGCTCACTGCCCCGTTCGAGACGGCAGAGGGCGTTTCCGTTCCAAGGGAGCGGGGCACGCCTCAGGGCGGCGTCGTCAGTCCGATCCTGATGAACCTGTTTATGCACTATGCGTTCGATCTTTGGGTGAAGCGCAACTATCCACAATGCCCTTTCGCTCGCTATGCTGATGACGCAGTGGTTCACTGCCGAAATCAGGCGCAGGCGGAAGACGTGATGCAATCGATCGCATTGCGGCTGGCGGAATGCGGGTTGACGATGCATCCGGAGAAATCGAAGATCGTGTACTGCAAACACAGCAGGCGCACCAAGGCGTACCAGCTCGTGCAATTTACCTTTCTCGGATTCACATTCCGACCGAGAGGTGCGCGGAACAAGCAGGGCCGGTTATTTACAAGTTTCTTACCGGCCGTCAGCGATACAGCGTTAAAGCGAATGCGCCAGGTGGTACGGGGCTGGAAGCTGCATCGGCAGACCCCAGCAACGCTGCAGGAACTGGCGTGGCAATACAACTCCATAATACGTGGGTGGGTGGACTACTATGGGGCGTTCCATCGGACAGAAATGCACAAGCTATTTCAATACCTTGATCAAAGGCTGAAGCAGTGGGCCAGACGGAAGCACAAGACACTGAGGCGGCATCCAAGGCTCAGTGCCGAGTGGCTTGGCAAGATGAAGATGGATTCCCCGGCGTTGTTCGTCCACTGGCGTGGCATGGCAGGCAAGGTTGGCTAACGGGAGCCGTATGAGGCGAGAGTCTCACGTACGGTTCTGAGAGAGGCTCAAGGTGAAATTCCTTGGGTCTACTTACCAAGGCTACTTCAAGCTGGCCCAGACGCCTACAGTCTGGAAAGCCCTCGATGAGTGGCTGCGTCACAGGCTTCGAGCCATCCAGCTCAAGCACTGGAAGCGCGGAACTACCATGTATCGTGAATTGCTGAAACTGGGTGCACCGCCATCGGTAGCCAGGCAGATCGCTGCAAACAGCCACTGCTGGTGGCGCAACAGTGCCAAATTACTCAATAGCGTGCTCACCATAGCGTACTTTGATCGCCTTGGCGTACCACGTCTTTCTTAACCTCAACTACTCGAATCGCCCGGTGCGGACCCGCATGCCGGGTGGTGTGGCAGGGGAGCGGCCCTTTTGGGCTGCCCCCTATGCCGATGTCTTTTGTCTTATTTCTCTCTGCCCATTTGTGTCACGTTTGTCGCGGTATACGTACGGTGCGAAACATGCTGATCGAACTGCCCATGCTGCAGTTTGAAGGAAAATTGTTATGTTTTTGACCAAGGAAAACCCATGGACCGGCCCCCGCTCATCGCCGAAAAGACCCTCCCGCCGCCGCATAGCCGGCGCAGCAAGATCGTCGGCGGCGTCATCGCGGTGGTCGCGATGGCCGGCCTGGGCTACTTGGGCTTGCATCTGACCGATCCGGAGGCAGCGGCCGGGGCGGGCGCGGCGCGCCCGCCACCACGGTGGGCGTGGCAACGGCCGAGAAGGCCGACAGCCCGGTGGTGCTCGACGCGCTCGGCACCGTCACCGCGGCGGCCACCGCCACGGCCACCGCCACCGTCAGGCCGCACGTGTCGGGCGTGCTGCAAAAAATCCTGTTTAGCGAGGGCCAGCTGGTCAGGGCCGGCCAGGTGCTCGCCACCATCGACCCGCGCGCGTTCGAGATGGCGCTGCTGCAGGCGTCCGGCAATCGCCAGCGCAACGAGGCGCAGCGCGACAGCGCGAAGGTCACGCTGGCGCGCTTTCGCACGCTGCTGACGCAGGACTCGATCGCCCGCCAGGAAGTCGATACGCAGGCAGCATTGGTCAAGCAGCTCGAAGGCACCGTGATGACCGACCGCGCCGCCGAAGGCGTGGCCAAACTCAATCTGAGCTACACCCAGGTCACGGCGCCGATCGGCGGGCGCGTCGGCCTGCGCGTCGTCGACATGGGCAACCTGGTCGGCAGCGGCGAGGCCAACGGCATCGCCGTCATCACCCAGCTCTCGCCGATCGACGTCGAATTCGCCGTGCCGCAGGACCAGGTGCCGGCGCTGCAGGCGCGCGTGAGCGAAGGCGCCACGCTGCCGGCTGTGGCGTTCGACCGCACCCGCACGTCCAGCCTTGCCACCGGCAAGTTCGCCGCCCTCGACAACCAGGTCGACGTGCAGACCGGCACGGTGCGCGCCAAGGCGCGCTTCGCCGACGCCAACCAGGCGCTGTTCCCCAGCCAGTTCGTCAACCTGCGCCTCGAAATACGCAACATCAAAGAGGCGGTGGTGGTGCCGGTGACGGCGCTGCGCCACGGCTCGACGGGCGACTTCGTCTACGTGCTCGATGCCGCCGACAAGACGGTGGCGCTGCGGCCGGTCACGCGCGGCCAGGCAACCGTCGACAAGGTGCAGGTCGTTACCGGACTGCAGGTCGGCGAGCAGGTCATCACCGAGGGCGCCGACCGCCTGAAGGATGGCGCCAAGGTCACGCTGCCGGCCGATGCCACCGCGCCGTCAGCTGGCGAGCGCCGTCGCCGCCAGCCAGAAGGAGCGGCCCAATGACAACCGCCAACCGTGAAACCGTCGTTCCCGCGCAGGCGGGAACCGCTACCATGCGTGCGCGGTCACTACGCATGCGTGCCATGGTTTCCCGCCTGCGCGGGAATGACGGTTTTTCGGTTGCCGGTACTGTAGACGAGGTGAGGTTATGAATCCGTCTGGCCCGTTCATCCAGCGGCCGGTCGCCACCGCGCTGCTGATGGTGGCGATCGTGCTGGCCGGCCTGGTCGGCGTCGAGTTCCTGCCGCTGTCGGCGCTGCCGCAGGTCGATTTCCCCACCATCCAGGTGCAGACGCTGTACCCCGGCGCCAGCCCGGAAGTGATGGCGCGGACCGTCACCGCGCCACTCGAGCGCCAGTTCGGCCAGATGTCGGGCCTGTCGCGCATGAGTTCGACCAGCGCCGCCGGCGTGTCGGTGGTGACCTTGCAGTTTGGCCTCGGCGGGGGCAGGTGAGCTACACCGAAGTGGTCCAGGCACAGGCGACGGCGCTGTCGGCGCGGCGCGCGCTGGTTCAGGTGCAGGCCGATCGCCAGGCAACTGCGGTAGCGCTGATCCAGTCGCTCGGCGGTGGCTGGCAAACGGCGCCCTGAACCGCGCGATCGTGGGATTGTGGGCAACACGCCGCTGCTCAAGAGAAAGGTCGGGAGGGTGAGGGTGGCCTCCCCGACAGGACCCATGCGGCAAGCTGTCTAATTTGACGTGCGCATCGTGTCTAATTTTGTCGAATTCTGTCTGTTTCTGAACGCTGCTGTAGGTACGCTGTCTAATTTAAGGAATTCGACAAAAATAGACAAAACGCGCAGAGGAAAAGAGTATGGATGCCGCATGCCTTCTCCCGGTAACCCCGGACACCCTCGTCGCTCTGCGCGACTATTTGCGAGACAGTGGCAGCGCACTTTCGGTCTCCGCCGCCGCGACAATGGCTATCGGCGCCTGGCTCCGGGCGGCGAATGACCGTGACCTGATGGCTGCCGGCGCATCACCCCAGCCACAGTCGACAGCGCGGGTAAGGGCTACGCATCTCGAGGCGGTTAACGTGGATGCACAATCGGATGCAGCGGATGCACACCCAGAAGACGACACCATCGCCAGAACCAGTGCCGACGCCGACGCCGACGCCGACGCCGACGCAAAAACCAACGCCAAGTCCATGGCAAAAATCAGAGCAAAAACCACAGCAAGCGCCAACGCGAACTCCTCTCTGGACGGGTATCAATGGAAGGAGTTGTTTCTGCCTGACGGTACCGAACTTCGCATGTGCTCGAATAATGCGGTTCATCGCGCCCGTGTCACCGGTGCGGCGATTTTCTACCAGGGGCGGCAGGTATCGCCGCGCCAGTTCACGCTGGCCGTCGCGGGAGACGGCCGCAACGCCTGGCGCGATTTGTCGCTGCGGCTGCCAGGTGAGAATCAATTCCTGCCGGCCGGTTTATTACGCCGCAGGGCCCAAGCCGACATCCGGATGCGCGCCGAAGCTCAGCTTGGAGAACGGGGAATGCGCGGCGCAGAGGCGAGCCGTCGCGGTTCGCCTGCGGACACTATCGCTGCCGCGGCGGATGCGATGGGCGACGCATTGCGCACGGCGCTCGCGCTGGTCGAGCACAGCAACACCCAGTCGTTACCAAAATACGAGCGGCGAGTCGACCCACATCGCCGCACCACCGACGTGCTTGTCAATCACATCAAGTTCGACTAGATCGGCTGGTCTCGCGTTGAAAAATTACCCAGCGCGATCCGGTAACGCCGCAGCGGCCGTGCCGTGTATCATCTGGCAATCTCGAACCTGCCGAAAAGTCCGCCATGCGCCCCTCGCTTGCCCGCGTTTCCCTCGTCCTCTCCGCCATGCTTGCCCCAACCGCTTTCGCCGCTGCCGCCGATTCGCCCGCGCCGGCTGCGTGGCGCGCCGAAGCGAGCGGCGCCACCGCCGAACTGCGCGGCCTGTCGGTAGTGAGCGATACCGTTGTGTGGGCCAGCGGCGCCAAGGGCACCGTGTTGCGTACTACCGACGGCGCGCGTTGGCAGGTGCTGCAAGTTGCCGGCGCCGAGCAGCTCGACTTTCGCGATATCCACGCCATCGATGCCAAGTCGGCGCTGGTGATGAGCGCCGGCCCCGGCGCGCTGTCGCGCATTTACCGTACCGATGACGGCGGCGCGTCGTGGCGTCTGCTGGCGACGAACCAGTTCGCCGAAGGCTTCTGGGATGCGATGGCGTTCTGGGATGCCGACAACGGCATTGTGTTCGGCGATCCGGTCAACGGCAAATTCCAGGTGTACGTCACCGCCGACGGCGGCGCCAGTTGGCGCCTGGGCGATGGCAAGGGACTCGAGGCGCTCGACAAGGAGGGCGCCTTTGCCGCCAGCGGCACCAGCCTGTCGGTGGCCGGATCGCGCGACGCGTGGATCGTCACCGGCGGGGCGCAGTCCTCGCGCGCGTTTCACTCGGCCGACCGCGGCGTCAGCTGGCAGGCAAGCACGCTGCCGATTCCGGCGGGAGCAGCCGCGCGCGGCGCCTTTTCAGTCGGCTTTGCCAATGCGCGGGTCGGCATGGCCGCCGGCGGCGACTACAAGGATGCTGCGCTGGCCGCCGTCAACGGCGCGCGCACCGACGACGGCGGCGCCAGCTGGACGGCGGCGACGATCCTGCCGGCCGGCTACATGTCGGTCGTGATGCCGGTGCCGGGCGCGCCGGCCAGTTTCGTCGCCGCCGGCCTGGCCGGCTCGGGCTATTCGCTCGATGGCGGGCGTACCTGGACGGTACTTGACCGCATCCCGGTCAACGCGGTCGGCTTCGCGTCGGCCATCACCGGCTGGGCGGTCGGGCCCAAGGGCCTGTTGATGAAGTACACCGGGCCGGCGCTGGCAGCATCGCGGTAAATACAGCGCTGGCCGGACAAACCATACGGTTGTTCTCGCCAACGCATAGTTTTCGCAGGAAAGCCACGCAGACCGCCGCCCGGTGGCGAAAATGAAGTCGACAAAACTGGCGGCAACGCTGCGCTTTGCCAGCAGCGTGCAGGCGTGTCCGGGGCGTGTCCGGGGCGCGTCCGGGGTCTGACCCGGTGGGGTCAGACCCTGTCACGCGGCCGATGGTCAACCTGCGCCGCAAACCTGATCGCAAAGCGCGTGGCGCCGTCGCCGGTGGCGGACAGCGTGTACGGAAAACCGTGCCGGTTCAGCACTTCGCGCACGAACACCAGGCCGATTCCCTGGCCGCCTTTCTTGGTGCTGAAAAAGGGCGTGAACAGCTGGCGCGCCGGCACCTGGCCGAGCTGGTTGCCCGAGTCGAGAACCGACAGGGTCGGACCGCCGGCGCCGTCGACCAGGCCGAGGCGGATGTAGCCGCCATCCTGGCCGCTCGCTTCGACCGCCTCCAGCGCGTTCTTGACGATGTTGATCAACGCCTGCTCCATCAGCTGGCTGTCGATCCGCTGCGGCGCCACGTCGTCGCAGCGGCTCCAGCCGATGTCGATGCCGCGCCGCTTGCACTGCTCGCGGTTGAGCCAGATGATATCGTCCATCATCGCCTTGATGCTGGCCGGCCGCAGTTCCGGCTCGGGCATCTTGACCACGCGCGTGAAGCGCTCGATGAATTCGCCGAGGCTGGCGTTGCGCCGCTTGACGGCCTCGATCGCGGTGGCGAAATCGACGCCGTCGCGTTCGGCCAGCTGGTCGCGGTAGTACAGCAGCGAGTCGAGCACCGAGCCGGTGGCCGCCACCGTATTGTTTACTTCATGCGCCAGTACCCGCACCAGCTTGTCGTAGGTGGCGCGCTCCGAGCTTTCCAGTTCGGCCGTCAGTTCCTCGACCATCAGGAAGTGGCGCGCGAAGCCGCGGTCGAAAAACTGGCCGCGCTGGCCGCGGTAGCGGCGCCCATCGAGATCGGTCAGCAGCCGGCTGTCGCCAAGCGGCAGCGCACCCAGTTGGGCGAGCAGTTCGCGCGCGCGCTCGCCGCCGCCGGCGTTGGCCAGCAGCTTGCCGTGCGGGCGCTCCAGTTCCAGCAGCGCCATCGCGCTGGCGTTGACCAGGCTGATGGCGCCGTCGAAGTCGAACACCAGCACCGCGCCGGGCGTCGCTTCGAGCAGGCGGTCGAGGAAGCCTTGCTGCTCGCCGATCTCGAGCCGCTCGCGGTACAGCATGCCAAGCATGGTGTTGAAGACGTTGACCAGTTCGTCGAGCTCTGGCACCGCGGTGCGCGTCAGCCGGCCGGCGTAGTTCTGGTCCTGCAGCAGGTCGTGGAAGCGCTGGGTGTAACTTAGCGGCTCGAGCGCGCGCCGTACCAGATAAAAACCAACGGCCACGCTGGCCAGCAGCAGCAGTTCGGCACCGACGAACAGCAGCGGGCGCTGCAGGAACGTCACCGCCGCAATGACGAAGAACAGCAAATGCATGGCGACCAGGTAGGCGTGCAGCCGCAGGCGCAAGGTCATGCGCCGGCCTCCTGCTCGGCGCTGCCGAGGCCATGCCGCTCGAGCCGGCGGTACAGCGCGGTGCGCGACAGGCCCAGCGTCTTCGCCACCCGCGAGATGTTCCCCTGGTGCTGCGACATCGCCGCCTCGATCATGTGGCGCTCGACCTGTTCGAGCGTCATGCCGTCGACGCCGAGGCGGTTGCCGGCGCCTGCCTGGTCACGCTGGTCGGCGCCGAGAAAGTCTGCCTGCGTCAGCTCGCTTTTGCCGCCCAGGAGCAAGGTGCGCTCGAGCGTCTGGCGCAGCTGGCGGATGTTGCCTGGCCACGGCTGCGCGCTGAGCCACTCCATCGCCTGCGGCGTGATCGACGCCGCGCCCATGCCGTAGCCGTCGGCCACCGCACTGACGATGTGTGCCGCCAGCAGCGCAATGTCGCTGCGCCGCTCGCGCAGCGGCGGCAGCCGGATCGTGATCAGGTTCAGGCGGTAGAACAGGTCTTCGCGGAAGTCGCCCGCCGCCACCAGTTCGGCCAGCTCCTGGTTGGTGGCCGAGACGATGCGCACGTCGGCCTGCTCGCTGCGGCTGGCGCCGACCGGCTGGTAGCGCTGGTCCTGCAGCACGCGCAGCAGCTTGACCTGGTCGGCGCGGTTCAACTCGCCGATTTCGTCCATGAACAGCGTGCTGCCGTGGGCGCAGGCGATGTGGCCGCGGCGGTCGACCTTGGCGTCGGTGAAGGCGCCGCGCACGTGGCCGAACATCTCGGACTCGAACAGCGACGGCGTGATCGCGCCCATGTTGATCTTGACGGCGGCGCGCGCCGCGCGCGCACTGTTGCGGTGGATGGCGTCGGCCACCAGCTCCTTGCCGGTGCCGCTTTCGCCGAGAATGAGCACCGGCGCGCGGGTGGCGGCGACCTGGCCGATGGTGGCAAGCACGCGCAGCAGCTTGGGATGCTCGCCGATGATGCTGGAGAAGTCGTACTGGGCGTCGAGCGAGGCGCGCGTGACGCGGGTCGGCGAGGGCGCTTCGAGCTGCAAGGTGGTGCCGACCAGCTGCGCGAGCTGCAGGTTGTCCCACGGCTTGGTGAAAAAATTGGCGGCGCCGGCCTGCACGCCGCGCACCGCCAGCGCGATCGAGCCCCACGCCGTCATCAACAGCACCGGCACGCCGGGGTGGCGTTCCTTGATGGCCGCCAGCAGCGCCAGGCCTTCTTCGCCGCTGGTCTGCAGCGAAAAATTCATGTCCTGCAGGACCAGGTCGAACGGTTCGGCCGCGAGCAGCGCCAGCGCCTGGGCGGCGCCGTCGCAGCAGCGGGCGGCGTAGCCCGATTGCTTGAGCAGCAGGGCCAGCGACACCTGGACGGCGCTGTCGTCGTCGACCACCAGGATGCGCATAGTGCGGGCAATATCGATCATTGTTGTCGCGTAGGCTCCAAAGCTATTCGTAGTGCAGCGCTTCGGTCGGGCTTAGCCGGCTCGCGCGCCAGCCCGGATACAGCGAGCATAGCAAGGATATCAGATAGATCACCGCCATCGATAGTGCCGCGGCGGTCAAAAATACCGGCCAGTTCAGGCTCGCTCCAAGCGCGCCGGTGATCGGCAGCTGCACCAGCAGCAGCAGCGCGACGGCCATCGCCACTGAACTCAATAGCAGCTGCTCGCCGATGATCTGGCCGTAAATCTGCGCGCTGCTCGCGCCAATCGCGCGGCGCAGGCCGATTTCCGGGATGCGCTGGGTGGTATTTTGCCACAGCACGCCGAACAGGCCGAAGGCCACCATCGCCAGCATGAAGGCGGCGATCACCGCCATGATGACCAGCGGCGCCAGGTCTTCCTTGAGCTGGCTGGCGCGCATCTCGGTCAGCGGCGCGATGGTGTAACTGAGGTCGTTGCGCACCAGCTTGAGCTGGCGCACCAGCGTTTCCTCGAACGCGCGCTCGGTCCCTGGCCGCACCTTGAGCAGGATCGTGTGGACGTCGGCTTCGCGCTCGTGCGCGGCAAAGCGCAGGAAGATGAAGTGCACTGGCGTCATCAGTTCGCCGCGGCCGCGGAATGCCTCGATCACGCCGGTGACCTTCAGCGTGCGCGGCTTCTTGTCATCGGGCTCGCTGTCGGAGAACTCTTTGCCGATCGCCGACTGGCCCGGATAGAGCTTCTCGGCCAGACTGCGCGTGATCACCACCGGCACCGTGGCCGCGCCGTCGTCGGCGGCCGAATACCAGCGGCCCTCGAGCAGGCGCATGCCGGTTACGTCGAGGTAGTCGTCGCTGGCGTCGAGCATGTCGGCCTCGATGCGCGCACCGCCGCCGGGTGGCACGAACTCGGTGCGCATGATCTGGCGCCGGTACGGCGAGAACGTCGAAAACGCCACCCGCTCGATCTGCGGCATCGCTTCGAGGCTGCGCTTGAAGCGGTCGTAGATGGCCGGATCCTGCTTGACCTCGCGGCCGGCGCCGCCGCTCAGGCCCACCGACCAGACGTGCTGGTAGGCGAAGCCGAGCGGCATCCGGTACAGCTGGTGGTAGCGCGCGCACGCGGCGGCGATGCCGAACACGATCAGGAACGCGATCAGGATTTCGAGGCTGAGCATCAGGTTTCTGGATTTGCGCTTCCAGATCAGTTTCATCATGTGGCGGAACATCAGGCATTTCCCTTCAGGGCGTGGGCAGGATCGAGGCGCGACATGTTCCAGGCGGGGATCACGCCGGACATCACGCCAAACAGCAGCGACAGCAGCAGGCCGTAGCCGAAGATGGCCAGGTTCATGTCGACTTTCAGGTAGGGCACCAGGCCGGAACCTTCCAGCCACCACAGCACCAGGCGGGCGGCGAACAGGCCGATGGCGCCGCCGGCCACGCACAGCAGCATGTTCTCGACGATGAGCTGCCATACCAGCTGGGCGCTGGTGGCGCCGAACGCCTTGCGCACGCCGATCTCGGAGCGCCGCTCCATGATGCGGCCGGTGTTCAGGTTGACCAGGTTCAGCGCCGGCAGCAGCATGAACAGCAGCATCGCCACGCCGATGATCGCCAGCAGCGTGCCTGCGCCGGAATCGACGCCGCGCGAGTTGTTCAGGTTGCGGGCGAACAGGTCGAGCTTCGAGTCGGCCATCAACAGCACCTTGGTGATCTTCTTCGGGTCGTCGAACTGCACCGTGCGGGCGATCTGCTCGACCTCGTGGCGCAGCTGCGGCAGGTCGGCCGCCGTCGGCGCCAGCAGCAGGGCGGCGAAGTCGCCGGTGTACTGCCCGCGATAGTCGGACGACGGCGACGTGGTGACCGGGGTCCAGATGTCGGCGAAGGCGTTGACGTGCATCGCGTCCTCGACCACGCCGACGATCTCGAACGATTGGCCGCCGACGCTGATTCTCTGGCCCAGCGCCGGGCCGGCGGCGAACAGCTGGCGCGCCGACGACGCGTTGACCACCGCGACGAAGCGGCCGTTGGCCACGTCGTCGGCGCCGAGGACGCGCCCGGCCAGCACGCGGAAGTCGAGAATCTTCCAGTACTCGGCATCGGTATTGCGCATCTGCAGCGCGTGCACCTGGCCGTCCTTGTACACCGACACGGTGCGCGGCAGGCTGACCGCCGACACCAGCTCGGCCGACTTCATCGGCTTCAGGTACTTGTCGATCAGCTTGAAGCCCGGCGGGCTGCTGATGCGGGTGTGCGGGCCGGTTGCCTCGACCTTCAGCACCTGCAGCAAGCGGTCGCTGTTGCCTTCCACGCCGCGCGGGAAGAACGCCGTTTCCAGCAGCGCGGCGACGACCATCAACACCACCAGCGTGAGCACGATGCACAGCAGGTTGATGGCGGTGAAGAGCTTGCGCCGCATGAAGACGATCCAGGCGGTCATCAGGTAGTTTCTGAGCATGCCTCTCTCCTAGGCGACCAGCTGGCCGTCGAACACGCGCACGATGCGCCCGGCCGCCCTGGCTTCGCGCTCGTCGTGGGTGACCATCAGCACGGTGGTGCCTTCGCCGTTTAGCTGCAGCAGGATGTCCATCACCTCGGCGCCCATCTTGCTGTCGAGGTTGCCGGTCGGTTCGTCCGCCAGCAGTACCTGCGGCTTGCCGACCATCGCGCGGGCGATCGCCACGCGCTGCTGCTGGCCGCCCGATAGCTGGTTCGGATAATGGTCCATGCGCGCGCCCAGGCCGACTTTCTCGAGCATCGCGCGCGCCGCCTGGCGCCGCTCGGCCGCGCCCATGCTGCGGTACAGCAGCGGCAGTTCGACGTTGTCGATCACGCGCAAGTCCGGGATCAGGTGGAAGCTCTGGAAGATGAAGCCGAAGGTGCTGTTGCGCAGCTGCGCCACCTGCTTGTCGCGGTACGACTTGAGCGGGATGCCGTCGATGCTGACGGTGCCGGCGCCGGGCCGGTCGAGCAGGCCGATGAGGTTCAGCAAGGTGCTCTTGCCGCATCCCGATGGCCCCATCATGGCGACGAATTCGCCCTTCTTGACATGCAGGTCGATGGCGTTCAGCGCCAGCGTTTCGACCTTGTCGGTCTGGTAGGTCTTGCTCACGTTCTCTAAGCGGATCATGGTGGCTTTCAGGGGTTAATGGGTAATGCGGATGCTGTCGGCATCCTTGAAGCGGCTGATGTCGGAAACGATGATGCGTTCGCCCGCGGTGGCGCCGGCGACGATTTCGACGGCGCGGCCGTCGCCGGCGCCGAAGTCGACGCTGCGCTTGCGGGCGACACCGTCGGTGATGACGAAGGCCGGCTGCGGACCGCGGCCGTTGAACGCGGCGCCGCTGTCGACGATCAGCGCGCCGGCTTTCTGCTCGGTGACGATGTTGACGTCGACCCGCATCTTGTTGCGCAGCTGCGCATCGTTCGGCTGGTCGAGCGCGACGAGCAGCTTGATGGCGCCGTTCTGGATCTCCGGCAGGATCGTCTGCACCTTGCCGGAGCGCTGCTTGCCGTTCTGCTCGACGCGCACCGCCTGGCCGGTTTCCAGCGCGCGCGCATGAACGTCCGACAGCGTCGCTTCGACCCGGTAGTTATTCAGTTCCGACACCTTCGCCACCAGCTGGCCGGTGGTGACGCTGGCGCCTTCATCGGCCAGGATTGCCGTCAGCATGCCGGCGAACGGCGCGCGCACGCTGGCCTGGTCGAGCAGTTGCTGCTGCTGCTGCAGCTGCTTGCGCAGGATCGCTTGCTGCAGGCGCGCGCCGTCGATGCTGCTGTGGGTGGCGCGCTTGACGTCCTCGATCAGTTCGCGCTGCTGGCGCAGCTGGATCTCGGTGCGCTTGACGTTCAGTTCCGCCGTCAGCATGTCCTCGCCCGACACCGCACCGCTTTTTCTCAGCGTCTGGAAGCGCTGCCACTTGGCCTGGGTGCTTTGCAGGTCGATTTCGAGCAGCTCGACGCTGCTGACGAGCTGCTTGCGCTTCTGCTCCATCTCCAGGGTCAGGCCGAAGATGCGGTTGTCCTGCTGCGCCAGCTGTTCCTTGACGGCGTCGAGCGAGAGCACGATGGTCTTGTCGTCCAGTTGCAGCAGCAATTCGCCGGCCTTGACCTGCTGGCCAAGCTTGGCGTGCACCTTGGCGACGTGGGTCTGGAACGGGCTCGAAACGAGTTCCTCGTGGACCGGGATGACGACGCCGGAAGCGTTAATGGTATTGGCGATGGCGCCGCGGCGCACTTCGGCGACCCGGATGTCGGCCGCGCCGATGGTCGGCCGCACGGCGCGGTTGATGGCCCAGGCGGTGGCGCACAGCGTTGCCAGCACGCCGACGGCGGCGGCCAGCTTGAGGCGGCGGCGCCGGTCGATTGCTTGCTCGCTGACAGGTTGATCCATTTGAGGGCTGAAAAAGTGATGAGTTGTGTGCTGTAGAGCAAACACCATGCCAGGCAGGGGTCAGACCCGGTTTTGCTTCTAGCGGGTCTGACCCAGGTTGCGTTGGTGCCCGCCAAACGTTGCCCGCGCCCGGCCACCACTGTCCGTTTCCGGGCACTCGACATTAATAAGCGAAAAAGGTTCGCCCGCCCGCCGCCAACGCGCTTGACAGACCTCAGCAGCGCGCCGGCGCGCGCCCCTAGAATTGATCAACTCCGAAAAGCGCGCCGCAGCGACCATGATTACCGAGCCATCCGAAGCCTCCGACGCCTACCCCGCGCTGACCGACGCGGCCGCGTTTCGCGAGTATTTCCAGCGCGAAGGCTACGTTGTCGTGCGCCACGCTTTGCCGTCGGCACTGTGCACCGAGGCCATCGACGGCTTCCTGAAAGAAGTCCACCTCGACACGCGCGCATTGTTCCAGCGCGCCACCGCGCCGCGCTACCAGCGGCACGTCTACACCGGCGCCGGCCACATGCATTGCCCGATCATGAACCTGCCCGACATTTCCAGCCGGCGCTACCCGCAGTTCAAGGGCGCCGGCATGGCGCTGCTGACCGACAAGGTGGTGCGGCGCGCGCTGGAAACGCTATTTGGCGAACCGGTGCGCCTGGTGCGCTCGATGTACTTCGACGGCCACGAGCCAAGCTGCGCGCACCGCGACAAGGCCGGCGGCAAGCCCGGCGCCAATCCCAGTGGCGCGGCGATGATCGGCGCCTGGATCGCCGCCGAAGACATCGACCCCGGCGCCGGCCGCTTTTTCGTGCTGCCCGGCAGTCACCTGCAGCAGGTGCCGGGAAAAATCCCGCTCGATCCGCGCAGCGCGCGCTGCCAGGCGGCGGTGGCCGACTTCGCCGCGCGCGGCCCGCTGCCGCTGGTGGCGCCGTCGATGGGCCAGGGCGACTTGTTGCTGTGGAACTCGATGACGATCCACGGCAGCCTGCCGGCCACCGCGCCGCAGTGTTCGCGCCGCTCGTTTACCGGCTACTACACCAGCCGCTCGCAAATTGACGACCGCCACGCCGGCGCCGGCGCCAGCGTCATGATGGGTGGCATGGAAATTTTGCACCACAGCGATCACCGCACGCTGGCGGGCAGGGCGGCCATCCTGCTGCGCTCGGAGTATCCGGGCGCCTACACCGTGCTGCGCCGGCTCAGGCACCTGCGCCCGTGGCCGGCCGGTGGCGGTACGGGCCCGTAAATACGGCCGAAAAAAGCATTTCCAGCCGTATCCATCAGCGATATACTTCCCGCTTGCTTTTTATTATCATCTGGGGATCCCATCTTGTTCAAATTACTCGTCTTGCCCGTCGCCTTGATCGGAGTGTTTGCCACCGCCAGCGCCGACGAAGGCCAGTGGCAGCCGCACCAGCTGCCGCAACTCAAAGCTGAGCTCAAGCGCATCGGCATCACCATCCCGCTCGACAAGCTGACCGACCTGTCGAAGCATCCGATGAGCGCGATCGTGTCGACCGGCGGCTGTTCGGCCTCGTTCGTCTCGGGCGACGGCCTGATCGTCACCAACCACCACTGCGGCCATGCGGCGATCCAGCGCAATTCGACCCCGGAGCACAATTACCTGCTCAACGGCTTTCTCGCCAAGGACCGCGCCGGCGAACTGCCCGGCGGCCCGAGCATGCTGGTGTACGTCACCGAAAAGGTCGAGAACGTCACCGACCGCGTGCTCAAGGGCCTGGCGCCGACCATGTCGGGCCGCGAGCGCTATGAAGAAGTGCAGGGCCGCATCAAGGCGCTGATCGCCGAATGCGAGACCGACAAGGGCTACCGCTGCTCGGTGCCGGCGTTCCACCGCGGCCTCGAGTACTACCGCATCCGCCAGCTGATGATCCGCGACGTGCGCCTGGTGTACGCGCCGTCGGAAAAGATCGGCAACTTCGGCGGCGACGTCGACAACTACGAGTGGCCGCGCCAGACCGGCGACTTCTCGTTCCTGCGCGCCTACGTCGGCAAGGATGGCCGCCCGGCCGATCCGTCGCCGGACAACGTGCCGTACAAGTCGAAGGATTTCCTGGTGGTATCAGCCGAAGGGCTCAAAAACGGCGACCCGATCCTGCTGGCCGGCTATCCGGGGCGCACCAGCCGCTACAAGATGCCGTCGGAAATCCGCTTCGCGCGCGACACCGATTTCCCGCTGCGCGTGGCCGGCATGCAAGCGGACCTGGCCGTGATCGCCGCCGCCACGATGGGCAACCCGGCGTATGACGTGCGCTATGCCAACGTGGTCAAGGGCATCAACAACGTCATGAAGAAGACGCAAGGCTTGCTCGACGGCTTTGCCCGCAAGGACATCGCCGCCATCAAGGACGTGCAGGACGCCGAGTTCCGCGCGTGGTTCAAGCAGCACCAGGGCAACGCGCCGAAGACGCTGATGGCCGACCTCGACGCGCTGATCGCCGCCGACATCGCGCTGTCGGAAGAAGAGTACGCCTGGTCGGTCGGCACCCACAGCGACCTGCTCGGCAGCGTGCGCACGCTGTACCGCCTCGCCCTCGAGCGCCAGAAGCCCGATCCGAAGCGCGACGCCGGCTACCAGGAACGCGACCTGTCGTTCATCAAGGCACGCCTGACGCGCCTCGAGCAGTCGCTGGTCCCAACTGTCGACGAGGCACGCTACGGCGCCGCCCTGCAGCGCTACAGCAAGCTGGCCGCGCGCAGCCGTCCGCATTCGCTCGACGCGCTGCTGCCGGTCGCGCGCGACGTGCCGGCGCTGTACAAGTCGACCGAACTGGCCGACACCGCCAAGCGCCTGGCGTGGATGGGCAAGGATGTCGACACGTTCCGCAAGTCGGACGACGCCTTCATCAAGCTCGCCGTCAAACTGCATGAGGTGTCGAGCTCGCTGGAAAACCGCCGCAAGGAAATCAACGGCAACCTCGAGAAGGTCATTCCACAGTACATGTCGGCCGTCATCGCATGGAAGACGAGCCAGGGCAAGCCGGTGTATCCGGATGCCAACTCGACGTTGCGGGTGACGTACGGCACGGTGTCGCCGTACTCGCCGCGCGACGGCCTGGTCAAGGGGCCGTTTTCGACCGTCGACGGCGTCGTCGAGAAGCATACCGGCGTCGATCCGTTCATCGTGCCGAAGGAAGTGCTCGACGCGGTCAAGGCCAAGCGTTTCGGCGCCTTCAAGGATCCGGTGCTGAACACGGTGCCGGTCAACTTCCTGTCGAGCGCCGACACCACCGGCGGCAATTCCGGTTCGGCCGTGATGAACAAGCGCGGCGAACTGGTGGGCCTCAATTTCGATTCGACCTACGAGTCGATCACCAAGGACTGGTACTTCGACAGCGCCATCACGCGGGCGATCCACGTCGACATCCGCTACATGCTGTGGGTGATGAAGGAAATCGATCACGCCGACAACCTGCTCAAGGAAATGACGGTCAAGTACCCGAAGAAGTAATCGGCGCTTGAACTGAAAAAAGCCGCGACAGCTGATGCTGCCGCGGCTTTTTTTGTCCGCAGGGGTCTGCCGACGCCAGCAACTCCGGGGTCTGACCCAAAAAAGCAAACCCGGGTCAGACCCCTGCGCTTGTGTTCGCTAAACGTGGCTCTGTTATTCAAGATATTGCATATGCCTCTTGCATGGCGCATACTGGTGTTGCCATGAACCACGACAACCTGCCTGCCGCCGAAGAAGCCGACATCCGCGCGGCCATCACGGCCGCGCTGGAAAGGTGGCTGCGGCAATCCGGCCTGACGCAGACCGCAGCGGCCGACCTGCTTGGCACGACCCAGGCGCGCGTTTCGGAAATCAAGCATGGCAAGACGTCCCAGTTCAGCCTCGACCTGCTGGTGCGTTTCGCCGCCCGTGCTGGCCTGCAACCTCGATTGACCCTTACCGCTCCCTGATGAACGATTCGCTTACCCTGTTCGGCCTTGCCACCACACCCCTTGAACTGATCTCCTTCGTGCTGGCGGTGATGACGGTGCTGCTCAATATTCGCCGCAATCACTGGGCCTGGCTGTTCGCGATCGTCTCGTCGGCAACCTACGGCGTGGTGTTCTTCAACGCTCGCCTGTACGGCGATTGCGGCCTGCAGCTGGTGTTCATCGTGGTGTCGGTGTGGGGCTGGCACAGCTGGCTGCGCGGCGGCCTGAAACACGAGCCGCTGCGCGTGACGCGGTTGGCGCGCGCCGGCTGGATCGCGGCGGCGGCCGGCTGGCTGGCCGGCTTCGCGCTGCTTGCCGTGTTCCTCAAGACCTGGACCAATACCGACGTGCCCTACATCGACGGCTTCCTGACCGCCGGCAGCCTGGTCGGCCAGGTGCTCCTGTCGCGCAAGAAGGTCGAAAACTGGCACGCCTGGATCATCGTCGACATCCTGTACGTCGGCCTGTACGTGTACAAGGGTCTGATGCTGACGGCGGTCCTGTACGGCCTGTTCGTGCTGATGGCCGTCGCCGGCCTGCGCGCGTGGAGCCGCGCCGCCGCCGAGGGCCAGGCGTGATGGCGGTGCGCCGCGTCGCCATCCTCGGCGCCGAGTCGTCCGGCAAATCGACGCTGGCGGCCTCGCTGGCGGTCCACTACCACACCATGTGGGTGCCCGAATACCTGCGCGAGTTCGTCGACAAGCATGCGCGCGTGCCGTACGAAAGCGACCAGTTCCGCATCGCCCAGGTGCAGATGGAACGCGAGCACGCGGCGGCGGCGCTGGCCGACGGCTGGCTGTTTTGCGATACCACGCCATTCATGACGGCCATCTACAGCGGCGTCTATTGGGGCCGGGTCGATCCGCTGCTGGGCGCGCTGGACCGCCTGCACGACTACGCCGTCACGCTGGTCACCGCGCCCGACGGGCCGTGGGTGCCCGACGGCCTGCAGCGCGAATCGGCGGCGGTGCGCCAATCGGTGCACGAGGCGGTCATCGACAAGCTCGAACGCCGCTCGATTGCCTACACGCTCGTCACCGGCAGCCTGGAACAACGCCTGCCGCAGGCAGTGCTCGCGCTGGACCAACACCTTTAACCACAACGGACTAATCGATGAAAAAAATCCTCGTGCTGGCGTCGATGGCGGCCGGCCGTCGCGCAGTTCGCCGGAAATCGGCCTGGGCTACAACGTCACCTCGCGCTGGTACACCTAACTGACGGCCGAGTGGGCCAGCCCGGGCTCGAACCACCTCGAGGCGCTCGAGTGGCAGAACGATTACATGCTGACCCAGGGCCAGTATCCGTTCGACCTGGCCTTCCACACCAACGTCGAACGCGCGCTGGACGGCTCGGGCGAGATCGGCCTGGAATTTGGCCCGGTGCTGCAGACCGAGGTTGGCCGCACCCAGCTGAATTTGAACCTGTTCCTCGAGCGCGACTACCGCGTCGAGGTATCCGAGCCGATACAGTTCAAGTACCAGTGGCAGGTCAAGTATCGCTGGGTCGAGAAGCTGCAGTTCGGCGTGCAGGGCTTTGGCGAAGTGGGGGAGTGGAACAGCTGGCTGCCGCGCGCGCAGCAGTCGCACCGCGCCGGTCCGGCGCTGTTTGGCAGCTGGGACTTGGGCGGTGGACGGGAATGGAAGTATGAAGCGGCCTGCCTGATCGGCAAGAACTCCGCCCGCAAAGCGAAGAGCTTTGCGATGCGGATCCAGTACGCCGATTAGAAGCCGACGCTAGAAATCGAACTGCGCCGACACGCGCACCGTGCGCGGCGCGCCCGGCAGCAGGTAGCCGCCCAGCGCCGGCGTAACATCGCGCCAGTAGAACTTGTCGAACACATTGTTTACGCCCGCGCGCAAGGTGGTCGGCACGCCGGCCACGCGGGTGCTGTAGGCGGCGCCAAAGTCGGCGACGTGGTAGCCCGGCACCGAAACGCTGTTCTCGACATCGAACGCCTTGCGCCCGGCGTACTGCCAGGCCGCGTTCACCTTCAGGCCGGCCACCTGCGCCACGCTGTACTCAACCCATGCGCTCGACTTGAAGCTCGGGACGTTGGTGACCCGCTTGCCGTCGATATCGGCGCGGCCGGTGCCTTCCTGAGCTGTGTGCAGCGCCAGCAGCGACAGGCCGTACTGCACGCTGCCGGCGGTCGTGCCTTGCGCCGACAGTTCAAGCCCGCGGTGGGTCTGCTCGCCGCTGCGCACAAAAGTTTTCGACGCGTCGGTGTATTCGAGCCCTTTGCGAACCTGGAACAGCGCCGCCGATAGCGTGACGCCGTTGTTCAGCGCACCCTTGACGCCCACCTCGACCTGCTTCGAGCGGCTTGGCGCCAGTGCGGTGTTTTCGAACGTCGTCTTGATCGGCGCGATGCCGCCGTGTTCGAGGCCATGCGTCATCGCCGCGTACAGGTTCCAGTCCTGGGTCGGGCTGTACACCAGCGCCACGTTCGGCAGCACGAAGTTGTCGTCGCGGTGCACGTAAAAACGCTGCGCGCCGGCGACGCGCGAGTTCTCGTCCGGGATGTACTCGTCGCGCTTGACCTGCACGTAGCGCAGGCCGGCGTGCAGCTTGAGCTGCGGCGTGAGCGCGGCGATATCCTGGACGAACAGCGCCCGTTCGTTCTCGCGGCGCCGCTCGAATACCGGGCCGGTCGACGGATTGCCCGGCGCCGGCGGCACCGCCACATTGTGATAGATGTTGCTGCTGCCGGCGTAGTCATAGACATAGTCGCCCGACTTGTCGCTGCGGGTAAACAGCGACATGCCGGCGGTGAGCCGGTGGCGCACCGCGCCGGTGGCGAATTTTCCCTGCACCAGCGCCTGCGCGCCGAACGGCGACTTCGATTCGCCCACGCTTTGGTAGTCGTAGACGTCGTAGTCGCCATTCGAGCAGTAGCCCGGATAGAAGCCGTCGCCCTCGTTGCTGCAGCCGTAAGGGAAGGCGGTGTAGTCGTCGCGCTTGAACCAGTGCTTGTTCATGCTGACCGTCGCGTTCCAATCGTCGTTGATGCGGTATTCGAAGCGCAACCCGGCGTTGCTGCTGCGCGTGTCGACCGGCTTGGCCCACGGCTGGTCGTTGAGCAGCATCGACGCCGACACGCCGGTCGGCAGCGTGGTGTTGCGGATCAGCTGGTAGCCGGGTGCCGTCAGCTGCGACTTGTGCTGGTAGTCGACATCGAACTGCAGCAGCGCGTCCGGCGAAATCTGCCAGTCGAAGGCGCCGGAGACGAACTTGCGTTCGCCGTCGGCGTTCTTGATGTACGAGCGCAGGCTCTCGGCGGCGGCGTTGATCCGGTAGCCGAAGTGCTGGTCGGCGAAGCGCCCGCCCAGGTCGACCGAGCCGTACACGGTGCCGCGCTCGCGCGCTTCCAGCGTGACCGAGCGCAGGTCGGTCACGGTCGGGCGCTTGGTGACGTAGTTGATGATGCCGCCCGGCGCGGCAACGCCGGCCTGCAGGCCCGCCAGGCCCTTGAGCACTTCGATGCGCTCCTTGTTTTCGAGCGGGATCTGGGTGTCGCCGGGGATGGCGATGCTGTCCTTGCGGTAGCTCGACGCACTGTCGAGCGTGAAGCCGCGGATCGAGAACTGCTCGGCGTAGCCGACCGCGTTGTACGAATCGCTGACGCTGGCGTCGAGCTTCATCGCGTCGGTGCTGTTGTGAATGCCCAGGTCCTGCATCTGCTCGCGCCCGATGACGCTGATCGTCGCCGGCGTTTCCAGCAGCGGTGCGTCGGCAAAGCCGCCGATAGCGGCGCGCGCGACGGCGACCGCTTTGCTGCCGGTGATGACGACTTCCTGCATCGGCTGCACGGTACTTTGCGCCGCGGTTTGTGCCGACGCGTTGATAGCGACCGCCTGCATCACTGCGAGGGCGAGCACGGAATACTTCAGGTGTGGATGTGACATTGTCTGCTCGTGGTAGTGCGCCGGCAAAGGCGAGCGCGAAAAATAAAAACCGGAGCCAAACGGGAGGAGTGAACAAAGGAGGGAGGTACTTTGCGCTTTCCTTCGCTGGCATTATCCAGATCAGGTACGAAGAGTATCTCTCACCCGGAATTTGCGTTCCAGGACCCCTAGCGAATGGCGAGTTTATCACGAACGGGCGCGCGGCGGGGCAAGCCGCGGCGGCGGGGCCCTACAGCGATTCGGTCTCGGGCAGCGGCGCGCGGCGCGTCGACGGCGTTGGCGAGCGCTTGAATTTGCGCTCGAGCGTGAGGCGCGCGGACGCGCCGATCTCGGCCCAGTTCTCGCGCCGGATGGCGGCGCGTTTGCGGTGCTTGCGCGGCATGTCGGCCAGCGGCTTGACGTAAAACGGCAGCGCCACCAGGTAGCCGCAACCGGGCAGTTCGACGCCGCCGAGTATCTTCCAGAAGCCGTCGTAGGCGTTGGCGAAGTGCTTGACATCCTGCGCGTCGTAGGTCGGGTGGCAGCTGCCCTTGATCGCGACCAGCTCATTGGCGCCGACCGCCTGCGCCACGCCCTGCATCGCGGCGAAGCAGAAAAAGCTCGGCGAATTGTTCGGGAAGGCTGCCTCGAACGCGGCGAAAGCGGCATCCGAATCGGTCCAGCGGCCCTGGTTGCGCGCGACGAACGGCACCATCGCGCTGTCGACGCCGACCACGCCGCCGGCGATCCAGCTGAAGCTCAGGCGGTGCAGGCATTTGCCGTCGGCCTCGAACGCGATCGTCAGGTCGCCCTCGGCGTTCATGCGCGAGGCCATCGCCAGCTTGATGACGAAGTCGCTGCCGCCGGCGCGGCGCTGCCACAAGATCAGGCCGCCGGCGCGGTAGACCGCGTACTTGTAGGACGTGTTGAAGGTCGCGTCATCGAACGCGTAATGGTGCAGCACGCAGGCGATGCGCGCGCGGGCGCTCAGGTTCTTGATCAGGTAGTCGCGGTGGCTCAGGTGGTGGAACAGGTCGTCGTTCGGCGGCGCGGCGACGTAGTTGCGAACCAGGTCGAGCCGGCACAGGCGCCGGTGCTGCGGGTAGAACGCCAGCACGCGCAGCGAGCGCGCCAGGCACAGCATCCAGGAGGCGAAGCTGTATTGCTCGCGGCGCGCAAGCCAGTGCCTTGTCAGGTGAGCCAGGATCATCGACGGTCCGCAGGAAGGATGGCAGTGGTAGCGCCGGCGTTGCCGCCGTGCGCCATTCAACCAGCATCATCGTTTACCTGTTTGCAACGGGCGGTGATGTAGCTCAAGAAAGGCTGAGCTTACTTTTCGGCAGCCGTTTTCAGCTGTGCCAGGCCCTTGTCGAAATCCTTGCCGATCATGTCGTCCATGTTCATGAAAACGGTCATCAGCTTGGACACGAACGGCATCGGACCGTGCATGTACCACGTCACGTTGGTGCTGTCGCCCTGCGGCGTGAGGGTGAATTCGGTGGTGCTGTGCGATTCGACCGGCTGGAAGAATGCGAGCTTGACGACCGTCCTGGACGGTGTGCTGGCGTCGACGATCTCCATGCGGCCCTTGCCGACGTCGCTGTTGCCTTCCCATTCGTAGACGGCGCCCTTGCCGCTTGCCGCGCCGCTGAATATGCGCTTCATGTTCGGGTCGAGTTTTTCCCACGGCGACCAGCTGGCCCACTGATGAAAGTCGGTCAGCAGCGACGCGATCTTTTCCGGAGTCGCCTTGACGGCGATGCTGCGCCTGACCGAAAAGCTGTCCGGCTTCATGGCCGCCAGGCCGAGGATCAGGACGACGATGGCGAGGACGCCCAATGCGATTTTCTTGATCATGTTTTCTCTCCCTGTGGTTTGGTCGTTCTGCCCGCTCTGCGGCGGTAGCGCGAGACTAGCATGGAAGGCGCCGGCGCCGAAGAAAACCCGCTGCGCGCCGCCGGGCCGGAAAAAGCCGGATAATCGGGCCGATCCATCTGGAAAACGAGGAGTCGGCATGGTCTACCAGCTTTACTACTGGCCCACCATCCAGGGCCGCGGAGAATTCGTGAGGCTGGCGCTGGAGGAAGCGCAGGCAGAGTACGTCGACGTCGCGCGCGGCAAGAACGGCACCCGCGCGCTGATGAAGATGCTGGGTGATGCGAGCGAGCCGTCGTTCGCGCCGCCGTTCCTGGTGGCCGGTGAGCAGACCATCGGCCAGGCCGCCAACATCCTGCTGTTTCTCGGCCCGCGCCATGGCCTGGCGCCGCGCGCGCAGGCGGGGCGATTGTGGATCAACCAGCTGCAGCTGACCATCGCCGACCTGGTCGCCGAAGCGCACGACACGCACCACCCGATTGCAAGCGCGCTGTATTACGAAGACCAGAAGAAGGAAGCGCGGCGCCGCAGCGCCGATTTCCTGGCCGCGCGGGTGCCGAAGTTTTTCGACTACTTTGAAGGCGTGCTGTCGAAGGCCGGGCGCGGCGGCTACTTTACCGGCGCCCGCGTCAGCTACGCCGACCTGTCGATGTTCCAGGTCATCGCCGGACTGCGCTACGCCTTTCCGCTGTCGATGGCGCGCATCGAGGCCGGCTATCCGCGCCTGGTCGCGCTGCACGAGCAGGTGGCGGCGCGGCCGAACATCGCCGCCTACCTGGCGTCGAAGCGGCGCATACCGTTCAACCAGGACGGCATTTTCCGCCACTATCCCGAACTCGATCAGTAGTCAGCCCATCACGCGGCCAGCGGCACGCCGGCGCGTTCGCCGCTGGCGATGCCGTCGCGGCGATCGAGCCGGCCGGCCAAGGTGGTCAGGGCCAGCGCGCCTACCACCACCAGCGCGCCGATCGATGGCGTCGCCATCAGGCCGAGGCGGGCGACGATCAATCCACCGCCCCAGGCGCCGAGCGCGATGCCGACATTGAAGGCGGCGATGTTCAGGCCGGACGCCACGTCCACTGCCTGCGCCGCGTCGCGTTCGGCGCGCTGCACCACATACACCTGCAGCCCCGGCACGTTGCCGAAAGCGACCGCGCCCCATGCCAGCACGGTGACCAGCACCAGCGGCTTGCTGGCGGCGGCAAACGTCAGCACCAGCAGCACGACGGCCAGCAGCGCGAAGACGATCTGAAGCGCGCGCACCGGTCCCTTGCGGTCGGCCAGCTTGCCGCCCCAGATATTGCCGGCGGCGACAGACACGCCGTACACCAGCAGCACCAGGCTGACGGTGGAGGCGGCAAAGCCGGACACCTGCTGCAGGATCGGCGCCAGGTAGGTGAACGCGATGAAGGTGCCGCCATAACCGAGCGCGGTCATGGCGTACACCAGCAGCAGGCGCGGTTTGCGCATCACCGCCAGTTGGGTCAGCAGCGACGACGGCTTGCTGCCGGCGATACCGGCCGGCACCAGGACGGCGCAGCCGACGATGGCGATCACGCCCAGCAGCGACACCGCCAGGAAGGTCGCCTGCCAGCCGAAGCTCTGGCCGATGAAGGTCCCTAGCGGCACGCCCGTCACCAGTGCCACCGTCAGGCCGGAGAACATCAGCGCGATCGCGCTGGCCGCCCTGTCTTTCGGCACCAGGCCGGTGGCGATGGTCGAGCCGATCGAGAAGAACACGCCGTGCGCGAGCCCGGTGAGGACGCGCGCGCCCATCAGCGTGGCGTAGCCCGGCGCCATCCAGGCCAGCAGGTTACCGATGGTAAATAGCACCATCAGACCGACCAGCAGATGCTTGCGCGGGATGCGGCCGGTGAGGGCGGTCAGCACCGGCGCGCCGATCGCCACACCCAGCGCGTACAGGCTGACCAAGAGGCCGGCCGACGGCACCGACACGCCAAGACTGGAGGCAATGGTGGGAATCAGCCCGACGATGACGAATTCGGTGGTGCCGATGGCGAATGCGGCGAGGGTCAGCGCCCAGAGTGCGAGAGGCATGTGCGTCCTTGACTTTTGACTGGGAGTCACGAATGAATGACGTCGACGCGTTGATTGCATTCGCCGCGGTGATAGATACGGGCTCGTTTTCGGCCGCCGCCGCGCGGCTCGGGCAAACGCCGTCCGGTGTCAGCCGCATCGTGTCGCGCCTCGAAGCGCAGCGGGGCATGACATTGATGGTTCGCACCACGCGCCGGCTCGACCTGACCGAGGAGGGCAGCTGGCTGCTGGCGCGCGCAAGGTGCTCGCCGAGCTGGAAGACACCGAGGCGCAGGTGGTGGCGCGCCGCTCGCAGCCGTCCGGCCTGGTGCGGGTGAATGCGGCGACGCCGGCGCTGGGCCACCTGGTCGCGCCGCTGGTCGCCGATTTTCTGGACGCCTACCCGCTGGCCAAACTCGAGCTGACCAGCGGCGAGACCATCGTCGACCTGATCGAGGAACGCGCCGACGTCGCTGTCCGCATCGGCCACCTGGCCGATTCGACGCTGAACGCGCGGCTGCTGGGCACGAGCCGCCTGCGCCTGCTGGCCTCGCCGGCATACCTGCTCAAGCATGGCGAGCCGGCCGATGCCGCGCAGCTGTTGGCGCACCGGCTGCTGGGGTTTTCCGCGCCGGCGTCGCTGAACATCTGGCCGCTGGCGGTGGACGGCGAAGAAGGCATGGCGGTGACGCCGGCGCTGCTGGCGTCGAGCGGCGAGACCTTGCACCAGCTCGCGCTGGCCGGCGCCGGCATCGTCTGCCTGTCGGACTTCCTGACGCGCGACGACCGCGCCGCCGGGACCCTGGTGCCGGTGCTGGCGCCGCTGACCTTGCCGTGGTCGCTGCCGGTGTGGGCGGTGTTTTACAAACAGGGCGCGCTGGCGCCGGCGGGTGGCGGCGCTGGTCGACTTCGTGGCGCGCCGGCTGGGCGAGGGCATCCTCGACCCTTGATTAGTGCGGCGCGACTTGACGCAGCCGGTGCGGCGACGAAGCGGCGGGAACCGGCGCGGCAGCCGCGATCAGACACTCTGCCACAACTGGAGAGGGCCGATGTTTACAATGATCTCGCTGATCTACCTGCAGATGGGCATGGTCGTCAATCTGGCCGGCTCGACCGTGTCGGGCGAGTTCAAGACACTGGCGCAGTGCCAGAAGGCAGCCGTGGCCAGAAGGGCGCGTTGCCTATTCCGCCCGGCCATGCGGCGGCGTGGCAGGACACGCTGTGCGTTCCGATCAACCGCGACGTGCGCGTCGGCAACGAGCGTCAGAC
Source organism: Massilia sp. TWR1-2-2 (assembly GCF_049897565.1). NCBI lineage: Bacteria > Pseudomonadati > Pseudomonadota > Betaproteobacteria > Burkholderiales > Oxalobacteraceae > Massilia > Massilia sp. TWR1-2-2. Next base: position 26,859 of record NZ_JAFCWM010000001.1, read on the forward strand.
AGATTTCGAAAAACTGCTGGCCGACGCGATCGAACCGCGCGCCTGCGACAGCGAGGGCGTCTGCCGGCGCGCCGGTATCGAGCGGCGCCGCGGCAAGCACTAGTATTGCGATTCCAGTAACATCGGCGTTTTCAGCCAGGAGCGTCACGATGCGAACCAGCCATATCCTTCTGATGGCAAATTACAACGCGACGATGAATCGCAAACTGTACCAGGCTGCGCGAACCTTGCCGGCACAGGCGCTGACGGCCGACCGCAAGGCGTTTTTCGGGTCCATCCTGGGCACCCTGAACCACCTGGTCAATGGCGACACCATCTGGCTCAAGCGTTTTGCCGCGCATCCGGCCGGCTACCGGCAGCTCGATACCGTCGCCGCATTGGCCAGTCCCACTTTCCTGGCCGAGTTGCGCTTCGACAATTTCGACGAGTTGTGGGAGCACCGGCGCTGGCTCGACGAACTGATAGTGGAATGGGCGGCGAGCATCGCCGACGCCGACCTGGACCACACCCTGGACTATGTCAATTCGCGCGGCGCGGCCCACAAGGACTTTTTCAGCGTCCTGATGCATTTCTTTAACCACCAGACCCACCACCGCGGGCAGGTCAGTACGCTGTTGTCGCAAGAAGGCATCGACATCGGCGTGACCGACCTGCTGGTGCTGATTGCCGACGCGCCGCGCTGATCCCACTTTCCGGATTCATCGCAGAAACAACGCGTGCTGCCAATTGATTGGTTTCTAATAAGAAACGAATCAAAACGTCAATTGGCAATAAGTCCATCAAAATGAGGGTGAAAAGGATGCCTAATCAACACTTTGATAATTGACCAAACCTCGATAATTAACAAACAAAATGTTAAATCTCAAGGAGTGTCGTCATGGACCAGTGCCCAGCAGTCGTGTCTTCCCAATCCCTCGTGGCCGATGTAATGACGTCTTCTTTTGTGCGTGAGCAAGCCAAGCCCGTCGAGCGGCTGCCGTTTACCATCAAGCGCGTGCAAACCGATGAGGACATGCGCAAGGCCGTGCAGATCCGCCACGCCGCCTACGCCCGCCATGTGCCCGAATTTGCCAGATCGCTGCGCGAGCCTGAACTGTCCGATTACGAGAACGATTGCGTGGTGTTGCTGGCCGAATCGAAGCTCGACGGCTCGCCGCTTGGCAGCATGCGCGTGCAGACCAACCAGGGCCGCCAGCTGAGCGTGGAAGACTCGGTCGCGCTGCCGGACTGGCTGCAGGGCCGCCGCCTGGCCGAATTGAGCCGCCTGGGCGTCGACGGCGGACGGGTGGGGCGTCTGGTCAAGATTGCACTGTTCAAGGCGTGCTTTGAGTATTGCGAGAATAACCGCATCGATTACCTGGTGCTGACCGGCCGCAGCCCGGTCGACCGTCAATACGAGCAATTGTTGTGCGTCGATGTCTTCGAGGAAAAGATGACAATTCCGCTGCAGCACGTCGGCAACATACCGCATCGCATCATGTCGTTCGACATCGCGACCGGGCAGGAGCGTTGGGAGGCGGTCAACCATCCACTGCTGGGGTTTTTCCGCCACACGCGTCATCCCGACATCGATATCTCGAAGAAGACCATGCCCCGTCCGGTTCGCGTGCCGGTCACGCCGCGCCTGCCGGATCAGCCGCGCGGCAATCCGTCCGTTTTCGCGCTGGCCTGACGCCGCCGGCACGTCCATACAGGCTTGTCACCGTTGAGTGGGGAGAGGGGCGGCGCCGTCGAGGCGCCGCCCGAATCCCCCACTTAATGGTGACATAGCCATTTTTGCCGGCAAGCGTAGTCGGGAGAACATGCACACCTTGTCGTCACGGGCCGGTTGTGCAGTACGGAAATTATTGCAAATCATCACTTTTTGCCTGTATGCTTGCGACAAGACACAATTCACGGGACCGGCCCGTGTTATGTGCCGATACACCTCTTGATCGCCATGCAGAAGTCTTTCAACCAATTACGCGATATTTTGCCGATGCTGGCGAAACGCACGTCCCAGTCGGTCCTGCACGCCTTCGCGTATTACCTCATTCCGATCGGTATCGCCACCTTTTCGCTGATCGCGCTGGTGTTCTGGACGCCGCAATATGCAGCCGATGGGGATGTGCCGCTGGTGCTGCGCACCGTCGTCGATGAGCGCGGCGCGCTGGCCCCGGCCGACGCGCTGGCCAAACTGCAACAAAAAGAACGGGTCAGCCAGTTCGACACCAAGCTGTCGGAAGCGCCCGTCTGGTTCAGCTTCGCCACGCTCAACCAGAACGGCGAGCCGGCCGTCATCGATTTTCCGTCGCGCCACGCCAGCGAGATCGCCTGCTGGGACCAGGCGTCGCTGCAGTCGCTCGGCGCCGCCTCGCGTCAGCACGCCCATCGGCAACTGAGCTCCGCCCGAGGCGGCTTCGCGCTGAAGCTGCCGGCCTTGCCGGCCTTGCCGGCCAACATCCTGTGCCGCGCCGCCTTCATCGGCCCGGCCCAGCTGACTGTGCGGCAATGGCCGGCCGGGCAGTTCGACCTGGCGATTGAGCAATATCATCGCAAGTCGGGCCTGCTCGACGGCGGCATGCTCGTGCTGGCAGTGTTCGTGCTTATTACCGCGCTGATCAACCGGCGCTCGCTGTACGTGCTGTTTTCCGCCTGGCTGATCCTGAACCTGCGGGTCGGTGCGCTGTCGGCCGGCTGGGACAGCCAGTGGCTCGGGCAGGTGGTGCCGCCGGAGTTCCTCGCAATTAGCCGTCCGATGACGTTCGTGCTGTACGCGATGTGCACGCTGACCTTGTACCAGACCTTGCTGGCCGACGAACTGAAGAACTCGCGCCACCTGGGCGGCCTGCGCCTGATCCACTGGTCGTGCCTGCCGCTGCTGCTGGCCGCCGTGCTGCTGCCGTACCGCCTGTTCTTGCCGATCATGTGGGTCATCATGGTCATCGGCCTGTCGATCACGACGGTCGGCCTGATCAGCGTGATGATCCGCTCGCGCACCCGGGTGGCATACTGGATCGCCGCATCGTTCGCCGTCACCTTCGTCGCCTCGCTGGCCGAGATGGTGTCGGCCGCGCTCGGCATGCGCGAACTGCTGGTGATCAATAGCGTCACCGCGGCGCTGGCGTCGAGCCTGCTTGCGGCGCTGGCGGTTGCCGAGCAGATGCGGATGGAGACGGTCAAGCGCATCGCCGTCCAGCAGGAACTGGAGCACACGTACGAGGTCATGCCGGTCGGCGTGTTCACCCTCGACATCTACGGCCACTTCCTCAGCGCCAATCCGGCCTTGCAGAAGATGCTGGGCGGATCGGCGCTGGTGATGGCGCGCAGTAAATGGACGCAATATTTCTCGCAGACGGTATGGAGCCAGCTGCACGATATGGTGCACAGTCATACCGAGGCAGAACTGGAAATCGAGAACCGTGACACTTCGCGCCATTTCCTGGTGCGCGCCATCCTCGCGCGCGGCCGCATCGAAGGCGTGCTGCAAGATATTACCGAGCAGACCGAGGCGACGGAGCAGCTGCGCTTCATGGCCAACAACGATCCGCTGACGAAGGTATTCAACCGCCGCGGCATCGAGAAGATGTTCGAGGGCGCGATCGGCCCGGTGGCCGACGGCAAGCCCCTGGCGCTGGCCTACGTTGACCTCGACCGCTTCAAGCTGATCAACGATCTGTTTGGCCACACCGCCGGCGACGAAGTGCTCAGGCAGGTGTGCGAGCGGATGGGCACGATGCTGGCCGGCGGCCACCAGATCGGCCGCGTCGGCGGCGACGAATTCGTCATCGTCATGCCGAACACGGCGCTGCCGCTGGCGTCGCTGATTTGCCGCGGCATCGTCGACCGCATCGGCAATACGCCGTACCGGGTCGGCGACAAGGCCTTCCACGTGCGCGGCTCGATCGGCCTGATCGAGGTCGGCGCCGGCATGCAGATGAAAGACGCCGTCTCGACCGCCGACCGCGCCTGCCGCGAAGCGAAGACCGGGCGCAAGGAGGGGCTGGTCGTCTACGAGCGCGACGCTTCCGCCTTCCTCGAGCGCGTAGCAGAACTGACGCTGGTCGAGCAATTGTCGTCGACCAATGCGACCGAAGGAATGTTCCTCGAGATGCAGCCGATCATGTCGCTGAAGGCGCCGCACGCTTCGCTCAATTTTGAGGTGCTGCTGCGCATGCGCGAGCGCGACGGCAGCGTCACCTCGGCCGGGCCGATCATCGCCGCGGCGGAAAAAAGCGGGCACGCCGGCGTCATCGACCGCTGGGTGCTGGCCAGCACGCTGAGCTGGATCCAGACCAATCTGACGAGCCTGCCCAATACCCAGTTCGTCTGCATGAACCTGTCGGGCGCGTCGCTCAACGACGAGCGCTTCGTGCAGGACACCATCGACATTCTCGCCCGCCACGTGCAGGTGGCCAGCCGGCTGTGCATGGAGATCACCGAAAGCGTCGCGCTGCACGACCTCGACAACACGCGCCGCTTCATCGACCAGGTGCGCAACTTCGGCGTCAAGATCGCGCTCGACGATTTCGGCGCAGGCTACACGTCGTTCTCGTATCTGAAGGAATTGCCGGCCGACGTGCTGAAGATCGACGGCAACTTCATCGTCAACATCAACGAGCATCCGGCCAACGTCGCGATCGTCGAAGCGATCGTCAACCTGGCGGTGAATCTGGGAATGAAGACGATTGCCGAGTGGGCGGAGGATACGGCGACGGTGCGCACGCTTGCCGAGATCGGCGTCGACTACGTGCAGGGTTTCGCGGTGTCGAGGTCGCAGTCGCCGGATCGCATGCTTACGGCGGCTTCATCAGCCAGCTTCATCCAGGACAAGGATCTGGCGCTGCTGGTGCGTACGCTAGGCGCCCCGGCCAATGTGGCGGAAGTGCCTGAGGCGATCCCGTCGCGCATGCAGGATTTGCACTAGGTTACTGGTTCGATCAGTTCAGCGCCACGCGCTGCTGTCTGGTGCTGGCGGAGGCCTGGTCGAGCACTTGCATGCTCAGCCGCGCCGCCTTCAGTGTCTCGACGTCGCGCGCCAGCATCCGGCTCTTGCCGCGCGGTGCGCTCCAGCTGTCATGCTGGATCGGCATGGGCGTAAAAGCCATCCGCGTGACGCGCCGTGCCGGCGCCGGCGCAGCCGCAGCCGGATCGACAGCGTGGGCATCGGCGGCCTGGGTAGCCGGCGCCTCGGCCGAAGCCGCAACCACCACCGTTTGTACACCCGCGCTGCACTGATTGTCCGTCAGCGTCACCCGGCCATCCTGGTCGACACATTTGACGATGTCGGCGCTATTGGCAAACGCGGCCGAGGCAGCGAACATGGCGGTGAGAAGAAGGCTGCTGCGGAAGGTCTTGTGGTTCATGATGCTGCTCCTGATTAAGATGAACCCATTTTGCCGACAGCGCAAGAAGTTATCTGTTCGCTACCGAACGTGGACAGGATTGTATTATTGTAGGACTCGTCTTGCAGCCGTTGCCCAGCAGAATCGAAATGGCGCCGACGTGAAAACGGCCCGTTCGGCCAGCGCTTTCGCGCCGCGGAACGGGCCGTTTGGTCCGGCTGTCTGTCAGCCGGCGCTGCTAAGCGATGGTTAGTTGCGGTTCGGGTTGTTAGGACGGCGGTCCTGGCTGTTTCGCACGCCGTCGCCATCTTTATCGCGGTCCATGCGGTTAGGTACGCCATCGCCGTCACGGTCGCCGCGCGCCCACTGACCGCGAGTCATTTCCCAGCGGCCATCTCGCTCGGCCCAGGTCGGCTGATTGTAGACATAACCGCGGCGATCGCGCACCCAGGTGCCGCGCACCCATGTGTGGTGATTGCGTTTCCATTCCCAGTGCCCTGGAATCCAGGTGTGGCCGCGGCGCGCTTCAGGCACGCGTTCGGCGCGCAGCGCTGGTGGCGCCTGGCGTACAACGATCACTTCGGCGGCAGCCGGCAGGGTAATGGTGCCCAGCGAGCCGGCGACGAGTGTCGCGATCAGCAGTTTTTTCATCATGATGAAATCTCCTCTTGGATAGGTGTGTCCACAGTTATAGAGTGTTCATAATGAAACGTATGTGCGCTGCTGAACATTGGGCTGTAACAGATGTGTCTGTCACGTGGTGCCCGCAACCAGCCGGGGGGGGCACCAACCGGGGTCAGCACCGACAGTGCCAACCGGGGTCAGTGCCGACAATCGGACACGGCCCCATCCTTGCAAGCCGCAGCGCCGCTCAGTTCGTGTCCGAATGTCGGCACTGACCCCGCTGGTGGCAGCAGCGGCGGTCAGGCGGGCTTGCGGGCGACCAGCTGGACTTCGATCAGATTGCCGAAATGCAGCGCCGGCAAAGGTACCACCGCGCGCGCCGGCTTGTGCTGGCCGAACACGCCGGCGTACAGCGCGTTGAACGCCGCCCAGTGCTCGACGCCCACCAGGAAGGCGGTGCACTGGACGACGTCGCCAAAACCGCAGCCGGCCGCGCGCAGCATTTTTTCGGCTTGGTCGAACACCGATATACACTGGGCGTCGAAGCCGTCTGCCAGCGCGTCGACGGCCGCCGCCGAGGGCAGGATGCCGGAGACGAACACCAGGGCGTTCGCTTCGACCGCCTGCGAATAGTGGCCGCCCGGGAGCGGCAACTAGGGCGACTGCACCAGCTTCATGCGACCAGGCGCGCGAAGCGGGCCAGGTCGACGTTGCCGCCGCTGATCAGGATGCCGACCCGCTTGCCCTCGAGCGGGACCACGCCGTGCAGCGCGGCCGCGGCGCCGAGGCACCCGGTCGGCTCGACGATCATCTTCATGCGCTCGGCGAAGAACTTCATCGTCGCCACCAGCTGGGCGTCGCTGACGGTGACGATGTCGTCGACGTCGCGCCGGATCACTTCGAAATTGTGCTCGCCGATGTGGGTGACCATGGCGCCGTCGGCGATCGTGTCGGGCACGGCGATGTGCACCACCGCGCCGCCGCGCAGCGACTGCTGGGCGTCGTTGCCGGCCTCCGGCTCGACGCCGATGATGCGGCAGTGGGGGCTCTGGGCCGACGCCGCCAGCGCGGAGCCGGCCAGCAGGCCGCCACCGCCGACGCATACCAGCAGCACGTCAAGCTGGCCGGCGTCTTCGATCAGCTCCATTGTGGCGGTGCCCTGGCCGCAGATGACGTCGGGGTGGTCGTACGGCGGAATCAGGGTCATGCCGCGCTCCTGGGCCATGCGCCGGCCGATCGCTTCGCGGTCTTCCTTGTAGCGGTCATAGACGATTACTTCGGCACCGTAGCCTTTGGTGGCGGCCACCTTCAGCGCCGGCGCATCGCGCGGCATGATGATCGCCGACGCCATCCCCAGCAGGCTGGCCGACAGCGCGATCGCCTGCGCGTGGTTACCGGACGAGAAGGTGACGACGCCGGCGCGGCGCTGCTCGTCGCTGAATTTCGACAGCGCGTTGTAGGCGCCACGGAACTTGAACGCGCCGCTGCGCTGGAAGTTCTCGCACTTGAAGAACAGCCGCGCGCGCGCCATGTCATCGGCGGTGCGCGAGGTCAGTACGGGAGTGCGGTGCGCCACGCCCTTGATGCGCGCGGCGGCTTTTTCTATTTCGCTGAACTGCAGTTGCGCCATGTCGACCATATCGAGATCCCGGTGTCAGAGTGGACCCAAGTATAGCCTCAAGCGACCATCGGCATCGACAGCTCCACCTGCAGGCCGCCGCCGTCGCGGTTGCGCAGCGCGAGCAAGGCGCCGTGGCGGCCCACCACGCGTTCGACGATCGCCAGGCCGAGGCCCGCGCCATTGGCCTGGCCGCGCGCCGTGTCCATCCGCGTGAACGGCTTGAGCAGCTGCTCGATCTGCCCGCGCGGCACGCCGACGCCATGGTCCTGCAGGCAGATCACCGCGCGCTTGACGCCGCCGGCGGCGACCACGCGACACGAGATGTCGATCTCGGTGATGTCGCCGCCCGGCGTGGCGCCGTAGCGGCGCGCATTTTCGACAAGGTTGTTGAAGACGCGCCGCAGGTCGGTCTCGTTGCCCAGCACGTGCACGCCTGCTTCGATGTCGCTGGACACGCGCATGCTGGGCATGCGTTCGGCGGCGCGCGCGACGTCGGCCAGCAGGTAGCTGATGTCGACGGTGACGAAGCTGGCCGCCTCGGTCGGCTTGGCGTAGTCGAGGAACTGGCCGATGATCGCATCCATCTGGGCGATATCGGACTGCAGGCCTTCGCGCGCTTCGGTCGACAGCTTGGCCATCTCCAGTTCGAGCTGCATGCGCGTGAGCGGCGTGCGCAGGTCGTGCGAGATGCCGGCCAAAATCAGCGCGCGGTCCGATTCGACCTGCTGCAGGTCGTCGACCATCTGGTTGAAGCTGCGGTTCGCCTCGATGATCTCCTGCGCGCCTTTTTCCGGCAGCGGGTCGGGCCGCTTGCCCTGCGCGATGGCGCGCGCGGCGGCGGTCAGGCGCGCCAGCGGAAGGTTGATCAGGCTCGAAATGAGGGCGGCGCCGAGCAGCGACAGCACGCCGACCACGCCGGCCCAGCCGAGCCACTGCACGCCGGACAGGCTGGCCAGGCGCTCGCGTTCGAGCATCAGCCAGTATTCGTCGCCGTCGATCTTGAAGCTGATCCAGAAGCCGGCGACGCCGTTCACGCGGCTCGAAAAGCGCGTGTCTGCGCCCAGCTTGTCCTTGACGATCGCCTCGATCTCCGGCATCAAGGGCGTGTCCGGCGGCGGATCGACTTCGTCGGTGGGATACAGCGCGTTGATGCGGATGCCTTCGTTGCTGACCAGGTCGAACAGCAGTTCCTTGCGCAAGTCGATGGCCGAGTGGGTCAGCGCCGCCCGCGTGATGGTCACCACCGAGATCACCAGTTCGGCCGTCTGCTTGACCTGCGGGCCGCGCTGGACGGCGTTGATCATGCCGATCCATGATGCCATCGACAGCGTCGTCAGAAGCCCCAGCAGCAGGAAGGTGCGCCAGAACAGGCCGCTCTTGAACCAGCTGAAACGGCGCGCGGCGCCGACAGTTTCGGTACGTGCTAGCACTAGCGTGGCTGGCCTTCAGGGATGAACACGTAGCCCAGGCCCCAGACGGTCTGGATGTACAGCGGGCTCGAAGGATCGGGCTCGATCAGCTTGCGCAGGCGCGAAATCTGCACGTCCAGGCTGCGGTCGAACACTTCGTATTCACGCCCGCGCGCCAGTTCCATCAGCTTCTCGCGCGACAGCGGCTGGCGCGCATGGCGCGCAAACACCTTCAGCACCGAGAATTCGCCGGTCGTCAGCGGCACCGTTTCGCCATTTTTCTTCAGCGTGCGCGTGGCCAGGTCCAGCACGAACTGGCCGAATTCGAACGAGGCGGGCGTTTCCGACGGCGCGCCCGGGATTTCGTCCGGGCCTTTGCGGCGCAGCACCGCGCCGATGCGGGCGACCAGCTCGCGCGGGTTGAACGGCTTCGGCAAATAGTCGTCGGCGCCCATCTCGAGGCCGACGATGCGGTCGACGTCTTCGCCTTTGGCCGTCAGCATGATGATCGGCGTCTGGTCGCCGGCGCCGCGCAGGCGGCGGCAGATCGACAGGCCGTCTTCGCCCGGCAGCATCAGGTCGAGCACCAGCAAGTCGTAGCGCTCGCGCAGCCACAGCTTGTTCATCGCCGGCGCGCTTTCGGCCGTCACGACGGCGAAGCCTTGTTCGGTGAGATAGCGGCGCAGCAGGTCGCGCAAGCGCACGTCGTCGTCGACTACCATAATCTTCGCCGAGTGGCCAGCCGGAGCGCCCTGCGTTGTGTTGTTGCCTGTGCCTGGTGTCAATTGTGAGTTCATAAGCCTGCCAAATTTGTCATATTGATGTCGCTATGGTAACGTGTTATCGCCGTGCAAACAGGGTTGCTTTTGATTCATTACACGCTGTTACAAACTTTACCCAATTCGTCTTATACCCCGAAACGAATGGTCATACACTGGGGTCATAGCAAATTAAGCTTAACTGTTTATACGGCATCGCGGAAGAGGAACACTATGAAAAACGCGCTCACCCCCCCCCTTGCAGCAGCAAGCGCTCGTCTTTGCGGCCGGTTGGCGCTCGTCCGCGCGGTTGTGCTTGGCTGTGCCATCGCTTGTGTCGGCGCCCCTGCATTCTCGCAGGAACGTGACAGCGACGGCCGCCGTCAGGCGCCTCCCCAGCAGGTTCAGCGCGATCAGCCGCGCGGCGAACGCACGCCGCCGCAGCAGCGCGTCGAACCGCGCCAGCACGACCAGCAGGGCGTCGATGCGCGCGCCGAAGAGCAGCGCCGCCAGGCGGCGCTGCAGCAGGACCAGGGCCGCCGCGGTGGCCGTCTCACGCCGGACGAGCGGCGCGAGCTGCGCCGCCAGATCAACGAGGCCGGCAACGACCTGTATCCGAACGCCCCGCGCCGCTAGGCGCGGTTCTCCCCCGCAGTTCAGCGGCGCGGCGCCTGCCGCCGCGCCCGCCGCCTTCCCGGTCCGACCCCTCCAAACAGTCACTTTATTGGCATTTTTACGCGCCTAAGTTGTATAGTGGGCAAATCGAAGCTGTTACGCTGTGAAAACTTCACATAGCGAACTAAAATAGCCAATAAAACAAGTCTGCCCTGATGGAGTGTGCTGTGCCGATAGATTCAGCTGTTGCCAATTTTCTCGATGCGCCAATCGGCGGGCTTGATGCACTTGGCCTGGAGCGGTGCATCGTGCGCCGGCGCGACGGCATCTACGCCGACCCGTCGTCACTGGGCAAGCTGTTCCTCACCGCGTTCGACCATGTCTTGCGCGGCAACTTCTATTTTACCGAGCTCGACTACGCGCTGGTGATCAAGGCGCTGTACGACTGCGGCCCCGATTTGCCGCGCCCGGGCAGCGGCGAGGTGATGGTGCGCTTCGCCACCGACGTGACGCCGTTCGATCCGGCGCGGCGCGCGTTATACAAGGCGGTCAAGATCGTCGGCGGCAGCGCCGAATACTATTTCGAGCCGGCCTACCTGGCCGATCCGGCCAACCCTGACGCCACCACCGAGCCAACCCCGCTCGACGTTGACGAATTCATCGCCGACATGTGGCAGAAGGGGATCCGCTTCGGTATCGATATCGGCGCGGTAAACGCGGCGATCGCCGGCGGCAAGGCCGAACGGGTGACGGTGGCGCGCCGGCTCGATGCGATGCCCGGGCGCGACGCCCAGATCGTTGAGGTATCGGAAGATATCCACCGCAGCGACGCGCCGCGCCAGCTGGCCAACGGCAAGCTCGATCTGATGGCGTTCCAGAACCGCTTCCCGCAGATCAAGCGCGGCGTCAAACTGCTCAAGAAAGTACCGCGCGCGCCCGGCGCTACCGGCTTCGAGCTGTCCGGCATTCCGATCGAGCCGGCGGTGCCCGCCGACGTTGACCTGGCGCCGATGGCGGGCCTGGGCACGGCGGTCGATTACACCGCCGACGGCAAATACCTGGTGTCGACGCAAGCCGGCTTTCTCAGCGTCGAACCAAGTTCGGGGCAGATCTCGGTGGGCGACAAGATCGTCAGCCGCGACGGCGTTTCGTCGCGCACCACCGGCAACCTGCAGCTGACGGGCGACTATGAAGAATTCGGCGAGGTGCAGGAAAAGCGTGTCATCGAAGGCGAGGGCATCACCATCCACGCCGACGTGTTCGGCAATATCGTCTCGCGCGGCGGCATGGTGCTCCTGAACCGCAACCTGGTGGGCGGCTCGGCGCACAACGCGCGCGGCGACATCGCCGTCAAAGGCATCGCTTCCGGCGCGGTGGTGCAGGCCAGCTGCGGCGAAGTGGTGATGAACCGCGCCGAGAACTGCATCATTTCCGGCACCCGCGTCACGGTCGACCATGCCGTCAACTGCGAAATCATCGCCGATGAAGTGGCCATCAAGCACGCCGAGGGCTGCGCCATCGCCGGGCGCTGCGTGACGATCAACAGTGCCGGCCCGCGCAAGCAAAGCGAGATGGTGGTGTTCGCGCTGCTGCCCGACAGCAGCCAGATCGACGAAGTGCTCAAGCTGATGGGCGCGCGCGTCGAGCAGTTCAGCGCGTTGGCCGGGCAGCGCAAGGCCGAGATGGAAAAGATGACGGGCGAACCGGAGGTGCGCAAGTACGTCATGCTCGCTTCCAAGATCCGCAAGAAGGAATTGACGCTCACCCCCGAGCAGGTGCCGGTGTTCCAGAAAATGGCGCTGGCGGTGGGGCCGGCGCTAAAGGCGATCGCCAAGGTCTCGCTCGATGTCAAGGCCGCCGAGACCGAGCGCGATGCCGGCCAGGCGCTGCTGGCGCAGCTGCTGCAGCAGCGCAGCGAGAGCGAGGGCATCAGCCAGGTCACGGTCAGCACGGTGCAGGGCGACACGGTGGTGCGCACGATGCCGTTCAACCCGGACGGCAGCAGCACGTTCGACCTGCCGCCGAAGGACATCAAGGCGCGCCTGCGCGCGTGCAGCGTGCCTGGCGAGATGATTTTTTCAGGCAGCGCCGGCACGGTCAGCTGGATCAGCGAGCAGGGCGATATCGCGGCTGCCACCAGCTTGCGTTAGCACGTCGTCCTCTCGTTGGCGAGGATGACGTTGATCGATGTCGACCTTTTTTGGCGGTCGCCGTTCCTGCCGCGCCGCTACTCGCTGACTTTGCCGCGCATCGCCTTGGTCTGCCCGCTCTTGGTTTTTGAATCGAGGCGCTTGCGCTGCGAGCTGCGGGTCGGCCTGGTAGCGCGCCGCACGGCCGGCAGCACCGCCACGCTGTCGACCAGTTCCTGCAGCCGCCGCAGCGCTTCTTCCTTGTTCTGTTCCAGGCTGCGCGACTGCTGCGCCTTCATCACCACCACGCCGTTTTGCGTGATGCGCTGATCCGACACTGCCAGCAGGCGCTCCTTGATATGCTCCGGCAGCGACGACGCACCGATATCGAAGCGCAGGTGCACCGCGCACGATACCTTGTTGACGTTCTGGCCGCCCGGGCCTTGCGCGCGGATCGCGGACAGTTCGACCTCGTCGGGGTTGACCTGGGCCGTCACGGCGCTGCCGCGTCGTCGATCGGCCGCAGCGAGCGGTAGGCGTCGTCGGCGAACGGCGCCAGGCCGCCGAACAGCGCCGGGTCGTTCGGCAGCGCGCGGCCGTTCTCGACCAGCATGCGCACCTTGCCGAGATAGTCGGTCAGCGTCAGCAAGCGTCCGAGCGGCGAGACGATGGCGTCTTTCTTCATGCCGGCCTGCTCGGTGATCGCCCGTGTGACGTTGTCGGGGAAATGCCATTCACGCCCGATGCTGCAGGTAAGCTGCCGCGCGTGGTTGACCAGCTGCGCGCAGAACATCTCCGAGCCCAGACCCTTGTCGCCCTTGGTCGCCTGGTCCAGGATGCGCAGCGAGACGATCAGCCCGACGTTTTGCACCAGGCCGGCGAGGAAGGCTTCGAACGGGTCGATGCCCATCGACTCGGCCAGCGCGCGGTTGGCTACCGCGCAGCGCTCCGAGTGGTCCCAGATGCGCGGCGCCAGCGTGCGCGTGAAGTGGCCCGAATTCATGTCGATGATCGGGCGAAAGGCGACGCTGGTAATCAGGTGGCGCAGGCCTTCCTGGCCGATCAGCATGACCGCGTGTTCGACGCTGGAGATCGACGTGCCGCTGCCGGCCAGCGAGCTGTTGGCAAGGCGGATGACGGCTGCTACCAGCACCACGTCGTTGGAAATCGTGCGCGATAGCTGGGCGCCGGAGAAGGTGTCGCTGCGCAGGCTTTGCAGCAGCTGCGGAATCATGCCGGGCAAGCGCCGCACCAGCGCGGCGCCGGACTGCTGCGAGTCGAGGACGGCGGCGAGGGCAGCGAGCGCCTGGCTTTCCTGCGCACTGATGTCGAGGTCCGATTCGCTGTCGGTATCGAACAGCCAGCGGTAATACAGGCTGCCGGCCTGGACGAGCTGGTCGAACGGCACGACCGGCCGGGTCAGCGGCGCCGCCAATGGCGCCGGCGCGGTGTCCGGCAGCGGCGCCGGCGAAGGTGCGCCTGGCGGCCCGGCCTGCGCCGCACCGGAGAACAATCGCTGCAACCATCGATACATGAATTCTTCCCTCGTTGTTGGCGCGACCATTGTAAAGCTATCCTGCAGCCTTGCAACCATATCATGTCGATAGGAAATATTGACTCCAGTCAACGGGAGCAATCGATTCCGCCACTACGATAGGAATTCGTTGTCCAGCCGTACCCCCGCACAGACGAAAGGACCATCATGCAAAGCACCTATACCGAGCTTGGCTGTTCGGGCAAGACCGAGTTCCTCAGCTTTCAGCTCGGCGGGCTCGAATACGGGCTCGATTTCAGCAAGGTCAAGGAGCTGCGGATGCTGCAGTCACTCGAGCGCTTCGCCTCGGAAGGCGAAATCATCAGCGGCGTGGCGGTGTCGCGCGGGGTGATCATGCCGATCGTCGACATGCGGGTGGCGATGAGCGGGCGCCAGAGCGTACCGGACCCGCGCACCGACGTCATTATCCTGCAGTTGTCCAATTCGATGATGGGAATGGTCGTCGATGGCGTCACCGACGTGGTCAGTCTGGACAACGACCAGATCCGCGCCATTCCCGGCACCGAGGAAGTGGCCGTCGACTACCTGATCGGACTGGGCGAATGCGAAGGGCGCCGCCTGATCCTGGTCGATATCGACAAGCTGATGTCGATCAAGCGCGACGTCGAAGGCACCAGGCAGGCCGCCTGATTCACCACCCCGGCTAGTCCTGGCCGCGCGGGCGGATACCGATTCCGCCCGCGCGCCGCCAGCCTTCCTTACGCAGCCAGCCCTTCGAGCTGCTCCTGCAAGTCCAGCCACTCCGCTTCAAGCTGCGCCAGGTCCTTGCCGAAGAAAGCCTGGTCGGCCAGCAGCAGCTTGAGCTTGGCCTTGTTGGCAGCATCGTAGGCGCCCGGTTCGAGCAGCTTGGCGTCGACTTCGGCTTTCTGCGCGTTGCGCTTGGCGATCTGCTCTTCGAGGCGCTTGATCTTGTTCTCGATCGGCTTCTTCAGCGCGGCCACTTTCTGGCGCTGCTCGGCCTCCACGCGCTTTTGTTCCTTCGTATTGACCGCGGGAGCTGGCGTCGGCGGCGCGATCGCCGAAGCGACCGGGAAGGCCGTCTTGTTGTCCTTGCCCGCCGCCGGCAGCACGCTGGTGCCTTTGCCAAGCTTGGTCTGGAACAGCCAGTCCTTGTAGTCGTCGAGGTCACCGTCGAACGGCTGCAGCTTGCCGTCGGCGACGATGATGAACTGGTCGGTCGTGGCGCGCAGCAGGTGGCGATCGTGCGATACGACGACGAGCGTGCCTTCGAACTGCGCCAGCGCCATCGTCAGCGCCTCGCGCGTTTCCAGGTCCAGGTGGTTGGTCGGCTCATCGAGCAGCAGCAGGTTCGGACGCTGCCAGACGATCAGCGACAGCGCCAGGCGCGCCTTTTCGCCGCCCGAGAACGGGCGGATCGGGCTGGTGACCATGGTGCCGGGGAAGTTGAAGCCGCCGAGGAAATTGCGCAGTTCCTGCTCGCGCACGGTCGGCGCGATTTTCTGCAAGTGCCACAGCGGCGACTCGTCGTGGCGCAGCATCTCCACCTGGTGCTGGGCGAAGTAGCCGATCGACAGGCCCTTGCCGAGGGTGGCGTCGCCCGTCAGCGGCTCGAGTTCGCCTGCGATGGTCTTGATCAAGGTCGATTTGCCGGCGCCGTTCACGCCCAACAGGCCAATGCGCTGGCCGATCTGCAGCGAGAACTTGATGTCGCGGACGATGATCTTGTCGCCGACCTTGTCGCCGTGTTCGTCGAGGATATGGTAGCCGGCGTTGACGTCTTCCATCACCAGGAGCGGGTTCGGCGCCGACAGCGGCTCGCGGAATTCGAACGAGAACTCGGCGGCGGCGCGCAGCGGCGCCATCTCTTCCATCTTGGCCAGCGCCTTCATCCGGCTTTGCGCCTGGCGCGCCTTCGAGGCCTGCGCCTTGAAGCGGTTGACGAACGATTCGAGGTGGGCGCGCTGGCGCTCCTGCTTGGCCATTGCGCCGGCGGCGAGAATCATCTGCGCGGCGCGCTGGCGTTCGAAGCTCGAGTAGTTGCCCGAGTAGCGTTTCAGCTTGCGCTCGTCGATGTGCACCACCACGTTGACGATCTCGTCGAGGAAATCGCGATCGTGCGAAATGATGATCAGGGTGCCGGCGTATTTCTTCAGCCAGTCTTCCAGCCAGATGATCGCATCCAGGTCGAGGTGATTGGTCGGCTCGTCGAGCAGCAGCAGGTCGGAAGGGCACATCAGCGCCTGCGCCAGGTTCAGGCGCATCCGCCAGCCACCCGAGAAGCTGACGATCGGCTGCTGCATCTGGTCGAGCGAGAAGCCCAGACCGAGCAGCAGCTGTTCGCCGCGCGACTGCACGGTGTAGGCGTCGGCGTCGGCCAGCGCGCTGTAGATCTCGCCGATGGCGATGCCGTTTTCGTGCGTTTCAGGCTCGGTTTCGAGGCGCGCCAGTTCCGCTTCGAGCTTGCGCAGGCTGACGTCGCCGTCGATTGCGTAGTCGAGCGCGCAGCGCTCCAGCGGCGGCGTTTCCTGTGCCACGTAGGCCATGCGCCACTTGGCCGGGAAGTCGATCTCGCCCTGGTCGGCGTGGATTTCGCCGCGCAGCATGCCGAACAGGCTCGATTTGCCGGCGCCGTTGGCGCCGATCAGGCCGATCTTGTCGCCGGGGTTGAGGGTCAGGTCGACGCCTTCGAGCAGGGGCTTGGTGCCGCGCATCAGGCTAACGTTCAGGAAACGAATCATGCTGGTCTATTCAATCTATCAAATGTGGTGCGGTGAAGCGGGTGTCGCGTCTCGGGTCTGACCTTATGGGGTCAGACCCCGGTGTTGTTAGGTGCCGGCTCGCGGCATTATTTTTTTAGCTGGTCGGCGGTGAGCAGGAACACCATGTCGTCGCCGGCGCTGGTGGTCAGCCACGTCAGCCCCAGGTGCCCGAACGCCGCTTCCGCGTATTCGCGCTCGTTGCCGATTTCGACCATCAGCATGCCGTCCGGCGTCAGGTAGTCGGCAGCGCCTTCGACGATCTTGCGCACCAGGTCCATGCCGTCGGCGCCGCCGTCGAGTGCGATCTGCGGCTCGCGCAGGTACTCCTGCGGCAGCTTGCTCATCGAGTCGGAATTGACGTACGGCGGATTGGTGACGATCAGGTCGTACTTCTTGAACGGCACATTCGCGTACAGGTCGGAAGCGATCGGGTTGACGCGGCCTTCGAGCTTGTATTGGCGGATATTGCGCTCGGCGACGGCCAGGGCGTCGGGCGAAATGTCGACCGCGTCGACCACGCTTTCCGGGAAGGCGTCGGCCATCATGATGGCCAGGCAGCCGGACCCGGTGCACAGTTCGAGGATGCTCTCGACCGCGTACGGATCCTGCACCCATGGGCTGAACTGGTTTGGAATGAGTTCGGCGATGAACGAGCGCGGCACGATCACGCGCTCGTCGACGTAGAACGCGTAGGTTCCGAGCCAGGCCTCGTTGGTGATGTAGGCGGCCGGCACGCGCTCGACCGCGCGGCGCTCGATCACCGCCAGCACCTGCAGCACTTCTTCCTGCAGCAGCTTGGCGTCGAGGAAGGGGTCGAGCTTGTCGAGCGGGAGCTTGAGCGTGTGCAGGATCAGGTACGCCGCTTCATCGAGCGCCTCGGCGCTGCCGTGGCCGAAAAACAGCTTGGCCGTGTTGAAGCGGGTGACGGCATAGCGCAGCAGGTCGCGCGAAGTGGTGAATTGAGCAGTGGTCATGGCTAGTTCTCGGTTGGGCGAGCTTGCGCCAGCAGGTTTTCCAGGGTGCGGCGATAGATGTTCTTGAGCGGATCGACGAAGCGCACGTCGATATGCTCATCGATCTTGTGGATGCTGGCGTTCGGAGGGCCGAATTCTATCACTTGCGGGCAGATCCGCGCGATGAAGCGGCCGTCCGAAGTTCCGCCCGTGGTCGACAATTCAGTGTGCACGCCGGTCTCGGCGAGGATGGCCGCGGCCACCGCGCCGGACAAGGCGCCGCGCGGCGTCAGGAATGGCAGCCCGGACAGCGTCCAAGCCAGCTGGTACTCGAGGTTGTGGCGATCGAGGATGGCGTGCACGCGCGCCTGCAGGCCGTCGGCCGTGCTGGCGGTGGAAAAGCGGAAGTTGAAGTCGATCGCCAGTTCGCCGGGGATGACGTTGTTGGCACCCGTGCCGGCATGGATGTTCGACATCTGCCAGGACGTCGGCAGGTAGTACTCGTTGCCGTCGTCCCAGCGTTCGGCGGCCAGTTCGGCCAGCGCCGGCGCCGCCTGGTGGATCGGGTTGCGCGCCAGGTGCGGGTAGGCGATGTGGCCCTGCACGCCCTTGATGACGAGGTGGCCCGACAGCGAACCGCGGCGCCCGTTCTTGATCATGTCGCCGAGCACGTGGGCCGATGTCGGTTCGCCGACCAGGCAGTAATCGATCTTCTGGCCGCGTTCTTCGAGCATGCGGCAGACGACGACGGTGCCGTCGGTGGCCGGGCCTTCCTCGTCGCTGGTGAGCAGGAAGGCGATCGAGCCTGCGTGATCCGGATGGGCGGTGATGAACTCCTCGCACGCCACCACCATCGCCGCCAGCGACGTTTTCATGTCGGCGGCGCCGCGGCCATACAGCTTGCCGTCGCGCTGGGTCGGCGCGAACGGCGGCGACTGCCACTGCTCGAGCGGGCCGGTCGGCACCACGTCGGTATGGCCGGCGAAGACGAACAGCGGCGAGCGCGTGCCGCGCCGCGCCCACAGATTGGTCACGCCGTTCGAGGTGATCGCTTCGCAGGCGAAACCGAGCGGGGCGAGCAGTTCGGTCAGGCGGCGCTGGCAGCCCTTGTCGTCGGGGGTGATCGACGACAGCGCGATCAGCTCTTCGGTCAGCGCGAGGGTGCGGGAAACGCTCATCGCGAGGCCGGGCTATCGAACAGCTGGCGGTAGATGGCGTCGGAGAAACCGACACTGGGAGCGCCGGCGCCGGCCAGCACCGGGCGCTTGATGACCGACGGCGCTTCGAGCATCAGCTCGAGGGCGCTCGCCTTGTCGACGACGACGGCGCGCTGTTCGTCGGTCAGCTTGCGCCAAGTCGTGCCCTTGCGGTTGACCAGCACTTCCCAATCGAGCTGTTCGAGCCAGGCGGCGGCGGTGGCGCGCTCGAGCCCTTGCTTCTTGAAGTCGTGGAAGGCGACGTCGTGACCATGTGCGGCGAGCCAGACGCGGGCCTTCTTGACCGTGTCGCAGTTGGGAATGCCGTACAGCTTGGTTTTCATGGTCGATGGCGCTCGCCGCTCCGGGAGGGAGCGGACAGCAATAATTGCGGGGAACCTGAAAGCATAGCATACGGAGTCCCCTGATGGAGAGTTTACACGCCTGGGCGGCCGGCCGGCGCGCCGTTGATCGTTCGCAATCGCAAGGCGCTCTCAGTTTGGCTATTCAATTTTGGCAACTATACTTGACGGGTATGCAATGTCCTGTCCTTCGAAAAGGGTCCTGCCATGTGGCTGCACTTTCCCACGCCGACGCGCTAGGCGGCGCCCATGCAAAGCCCAGTGAACACACCGGGTAGGCCCGACGGGCGCGACAGCCGCTTGCGTTTTTTCGGCGCGGTGCTCGCCTTCAGCCAGCAGGTTCGCGGCGCCGTCGATGCCGGCCAGTTCCTGCCCGAGGTGGCAAGCGCCATCTGCGAGCTGTTCGAGTGCGAGTCGATGGTGCTGTACGGCGTGAGCGGCGACTACGGCTCCATCGTCCCGCGCCACAACACGGGACCCGGCGCGGCGCACGACCTGGCGATGCCGATTTCGGACCACAGCGTTGCCGGCTACGTCGCGCTGCACCGGCGCCCGGTCTGCATCCGAGACGTGTATGACGACACCGAGCTGGCGTCGCACGCGCCGCCGCTTCGCTTCTCGCGCGAGGCCGACCTGCGCAGCGGCCGGCGCACCAGGCAGATGCTGGTCGCGCCGCTGATCGACGCCGAAGGCGACACCTTGCTCGGGGTGCTGCAGCTGTCGAACAACCGGTCCGGCCGCTACTTCCGCTCGATCGCCGCCGAAGGCATCAAGGAAGTATGCGGCGCGCTGGCGGTCGCCTTGCGCAAGCGCCTCAAGCCCGCGCCGGGCTTTCGCTCCAAGTACGATTTCCTCGTGGCCGATGCCGTGCTGAGCGCGGTGCAGCTGGAGCGGGCGCACCATGCGGCCGGCGCCGGCGGCGACGTCGAGAACGTCCTGGTCCAGCACTACCACGTCAAGCTGCCGGTGCTGGGCGCGGCGCTGGCCAGGTTCTACGGCGTGCCCTACGAGCCGTTCCGGGTCGAGCGCAGCCGGCCGGCCGGAGTGCTGAAGACGCTCAAACGCGAGTTCGTCGAACATAACCGATGGCTCATCATCGAGCAGGAACGGGACTTGCTGGTCATTCTGGCGACCGATCCGGAAGCGGTGACGCACTCGCGCATGGTACGCAACCTGTTTCCGAAGGCGCGGCTGGCGCTGCGGGTGACGACCAAGCTCGAATTCAGGCTGACGGTCGACAGGTTCTTCGGCGGTCATGCCGATGGCGTGGTCAACGCCTTGCCGGCCGGCGCGCAGGGGCAGGGCGACGACGCCGCCGAGTCGAGCGGGGTCGACGACAATGAATTGGTCAGGCTGGTCCACAAGATGATCCTCGATGCGTACCGCCAGGGCGCCAGCGACATCCACATCGAGCCCGGCGTCGGCGACGACAAGACGCTGATCCGCTTTCGCAAGGATGGCGCGCTGGAACCTTACGCCGAGGTGCCGGCGAGCTATCGCAGCGCTCTGCTGGCGCGCATCAAGATCATGTGCGACCTCGATACGTCCGAACACCGCAAGCCGCAGGACGGCAAGATCAGGTTCGGCAAGTACGTCCCGCTCGACATCGAGCTGCGGGTGCTGACGATGCCGTCGGCCGGCGGCGTCGAAGACGTCGTGATGCGCATCCTGTCCGCTGGCGAGCCGATCCCGCTCGATCAACTCGGCGTGCTGCCGCATAACCTGGCGCGCCTGAAGCAGCTGGTGGCCAATCCACACGGCTTGTTCTTCGTCTGCGGGCCGACCGGCTCGGGCAAGACCACCACGCTGCATTCGGTGCTGCGCTACCTGAACACGCCGGAGACCAAGATCTGGACCGTCGAGGACCCGGTCGAGATCACCCAGAAGGGGCTGCGCCAGGTACAGGTCAATCGCAAGATCGGCCTCGATTTCGCCACCGTGATGCGCTCGTTCCTGCGCGCCGACCCCGACATCATCATGGTCGGCGAAATGCGCGACAAGGAGACCGTGTCGATCGTGCTGGAAGCGTCACTGACCGGGCACCTGGTGTTCGCCACGCTGCATACCAACAGCGCCGCCGAGTCGATTGTGCGCCTGCTCGACATGGGGATGGATCCGTTCAACTGCGCCGACGCCTTGCTCGGCGTGCTGGCGCAGCGGCTGGCGCGGCGGCTGTGCACGCATTGCCGCCGGCCCTACCTGGCGTCGGAGCCGGAGGTCGACAGCCTGTTGGCCGAGTACTGCGCCGAGATCCGGCCGATGCCCGCATCCGAGGCGGAACGCAAGGCGAGGATGGCGCTGGCGCGCAAGGCGTGGTTCGAGCGTTACGCCGACGACGCCGGGCGCTTCACCTTGTACGAACCGGTTGGCTGCGCGCTATGCAACCGGGGATACAAGGGGCGCGTCGGCCTGCACGAACTGATGATCGCGACAGACAGGATCAAGCACATGCTGCAGGAGCGCGCGCGCGTGACGGAGCTGCTGACGGCGGCGCTGGACGACGGCATGCTGACCTTGAAAATGGACGGCATCGAGAAAGTGCTGGCCGGCGCCACCGACATGAAGCAGGTGCGCATGGTGTGCATCGGCTGACGGCGCAGCGCTGTATAGTGGCCGTTCTGGCCCACTTTGGAACGATCGATGACAGTCCCCGCGCCCGGCAGAGTAGAAAAGCTCTTCATCAAGGTTCGCCGGGGCGAGCCGCTGGTCGAATGCGACGCGCTCGATTGCGCGGCCGCGCTGGGAATCGACGGCGACGTCCACGCCAATCGTCTGAGCCCGCGGCAGATTCTGGTCACGCTGCAGTCTGAGCTCGCCGCTCTGGCGCTGGCGCCGGGCGTGCTGTTCGAGAACATGGTCGTCTCGATGTCAGATGCGGCGCCCTTCAAGCCTGGCGCGGCGATCGTCACCGATGGCGGTGTGGAGATCAGGCTCACCATGTTTTGCGAGCCGTGCAAACGGATCGCGCGGGTCGTGCCGAACCTGGCCGCAGTCGTCAATCGCCGCGGGGTGCTGGGAACCATTGTGCGCGGCGGCGCGATTCGCCGCGGCGACGCGGTTACCATCATCCCCGCCAGGTACGCCGCGCTGCCGGAATCGCCCGCGCAAAAATTTCGCGACTTCGTCTCGACTATCCCGGCCGGCAAAGTGGTGCGATACCTCGACGTGGCGATAGCGATGGGCGTCGACCAGAGTTTCATTCGTGCGCTGCCTGGCTACATCAAGCGCCATATGCCGGACCAGCTGCCGGTGCACCGTATCGTCAACGCGCACGGAAAGCTGCTCGATTTCGTTCACGGCCAACAGGCCAGGCTGGCCGACGAAGGCGTGCGGGTGACTTCGGGTTCTGTGGATTTGCACTCGTTCCTGTGGACGGGATGAATCGATCAGCAAGGGGGGCACAATGGAAATACCGGAACCGGTCAGAGACCTGGTCGACGATTGGGATGCGGCGCGCGAGGCTGGCGATGGTCTGCGCCTGGCGTCTTTTTACGCCGACGATGCGACGATCCTGCTGCCGACCGGGGAGGCTTTGCGCGGACGCGATGCGATCGCCGCCCACTACAGCAAGCTGCCTGCCGTGAAAGAGAGCGACAAGGCGCGCATCGGAGCGCGAAAATTCTTCTTC
This sequence comes from Massilia sp. TWR1-2-2, assembly GCF_049897565.1. Classification (NCBI taxonomy): domain Bacteria; kingdom Pseudomonadati; phylum Pseudomonadota; class Betaproteobacteria; order Burkholderiales; family Oxalobacteraceae; genus Massilia; species Massilia sp. TWR1-2-2. The sequence goes on from NZ_JAFCWM010000001.1 coordinate 49,753, forward strand.
TTTCCGCCGGTAGTGCACGCGACGGCGACCGCCAGCGGCCGGCACGGCGAGAAGCATTCGTTTGTCGATATCCTGGTTCAGCAACCGGACGGCAGTTTCCTGTTCAGCTTTTCATCCTGGACGCTGCGATAGCGGCGCCGGCCTGTCGCGCGTAGCTGACCGTCAGGATTTCCCACCGGTGCCCGTCCGGCTCGTTCCAGTAAATCATGTCGCCGCCGTAGTCCTCGTTGATCTTCATGTCGACCGGTCCGCGGACGTTGCTGCGGTAGGCGATGCCGGCGCCCTGGATGCGCGCGAGGATCGCGTCGAACACCTGCTGGCTGACGCGGAAGCAGGAATGGGCGATCGGATAGGCTTCCTCGGTCTGCTGGAAATCGAGTGTCGGGCCATCGTTGCTGTAGACCGGCGAAAACACGCCATGCGAGGTTTCTTCCCATGGCACGCCGAGCAATTCGGCCAGCAGCCTGGCTGATGCGACGCGGTTGCGGCACGGGACGATGAAATGATCGAGTTCGATTGCCATCGCGCTCTCCTGCAATGTCGTTGCGATAGCGTAGCACAGGCCGCGACCTGCGCCTCGTCCGTCAATGCGTCCGGCTACGGCTTCAGCTTGCCTTCGATCGAATCGTCGAGCGTCTTGCCGACGACTGCGCCGACGAGCATCTTGGCGCCGGCGACCGCGCTGCCGTGCTTGTTGTCCCAGTAGTACGCATTGGTCGGCGTGACCTTGATGGCGGTGATGCGCGGATCGTCTTCGCCTTCGGTGAACCAGGTCTTCAGCACGAAGCCCCACAGCTTCTTGATGACGGCCTTGTCGCGCGTGATGGTGGCGGCGCCGTTCATGCTGAGGAACTCGGCATGCTTGGAACCCTGGAAGAACAGGCGCACCGCGGGATCGGCGGCGATCGACGCGTTCTTGTGGCTGTCCGACGCGCTGAGGAACCACAGGTTGCCCTGGTCGTCGACGTCGCGCACGCTCATCGGCCGCGTGCCGCCCGTTTCACCGGAAGCGTCGGCGGTGCAGAAGAAGCACGTCTCGGCATCCTTGACCATCTCCTTGAGCCTGTCGATGGCCTCCTTGCCAACGAGGTCCTTGCGGTTTTCTTCCGATTGATTCTTGTTGATCGAGTCCATGCCTGATCTCCGTAGTTCGTGGTTTGTCCTGAACAGATAGTACTGCCGGGCCAAATTTGCGAACGTTCGATACATAACGGTGCCTGATTATGTTCTTTTCTCAGAACTCTACCGCTCCCTACGAGTCAAATCTTCAGAATGTTTGAGTTACTGAGGAGACGATGAATGATCTTGGGAAAGACTGAGGAAAGAACATAATCAGGTAACGGTGAGTGCGTCATCGAACTGTGGCTGCGCCAAATCGCTGGCATTGTCGGGCTGTCCAATCACGATGAAGGGGAACGCCATGTCCGACAATCCGCTGGAGCCAGGGCCGCAGGACTACGACCGGATCAACGTCAATGTCGAGTCGGAGATCGAATACTGGTCAAAAGAACTTGGAGTGAGCCGCGACCGCCTCGCTCGGGCGATCGAGGCGGTCGGGGAAAAGGTGGGCGACGTGCGCCGCCAGCTGGGGCTGACGGGTTAGGCGGCAGCGCGCTTCAGGTATTGAGGGTGAACTCGGTGAACGAGGCGCCTTCGTCGGCCGGCTTGGCCGGTTCCGACTCCTGCTGCGCGTGCTTGCTCTCCGGTCCGTTGTTGAGCAGCCAAAGCAGGTTGGTGGCCGAATCGGCGTTCGCCAGCGCTTCTTCCTGCGATACCAGGCCGCTTTGCACCAGTTCGAGCAGCGCCGCCTCGAACGTCTGCGAGCCTGGCGACAGGCTCTTTTCCATCGCCTCCTTGATCTGGCCGATTTCGCCTTGTTCGATCAGGTCGGCCACGTAGCGGGTATTGACCATGACTTCGACCGCGGCCTGGCGGATGCCGCCGGCGCTCGAGCGCACCAGCCGCTGCGAGACGATTGCCTTGACGGCCGACGACAGATCCTGCAGCAGCGCCGGCCGGTTCTCGATCGGGTAGAAACTGATGATGCGATTGAGCGCGTTGTAGCTGTTATTGGCATGCAGCGTCGCCAGCACCAGGTGGCCCGACTGCGCATACGCCAGCGCCGCCGACATGGTTTCCTTGTCGCGGATTTCGCCAATCAGGATGCAGTCCGGCGCCTGCCGCATCGAGTTGCGCAGCGCCGTCGCAAAGCTGGCCGCGTCGCTGCCGATCTCGCGCTGGTTGACGATCGACTTCTTGTTCTTGAAGAGGTATTCGATCGGGTCTTCCAAGGTGAGGATGTGGCCGGCGCGCAGTTCGTTGCGGTGGTCCAGCATCGAGGCGATAGTGGTCGACTTGCCGGAGCCGGTGGCGCCCACCAGCAGCAGCAGGCCGCGCTTTTCCATGATCAGTTCTGACAGGATCGATGGCAGCCCGAGGTCGCCCAGCGCCGGGATATTCGCCGGCACGAAGCGAAACACCGCCGAGATCGAGCCGCGCTGGCGAAACGCCGACAGCCGGAAGCGCCCCAGGTTGGGCACCGAGATGCCCATATTGAGTTCGTTGTCGCGCCTGAGCTCTTCCATCTGCGCCGGGGTGGCGATTTCCGCCAGCAGCGACTCGATGTTGTCCGGCTCGAGCTTTTGCTGGTTGATCGGGATGAGGTTCCCGTTGATCTTGATATGCACCGGTGAGTTCACGGCAAAGAACATGTCCGACGCGTTCTTCTCTTTCATCAGCTGGAACAAGCGGTCCATCGCCATTATTTGTCTCCCGTGTGCATATCGTAGGCTCAGATCCCGCGCAGCAGCTCGTTGATGCCGGTCTTGGCGCGCGTCTTGGCGTCGACCCGCTTGACGATGACGGCGCAGTACAGGCTGTACTTGCCGTCGTCGGACGGCAGGTTTCCCGATACGACGACCGAGCCGGCCGGGATGCGGCCATACGTCACTTCGCCGGTAGCGCGGTCGTAGATCTTGGTCGACTGGCCGATGTACACGCCCATCGAGATGACCGAGTTCTCTTCGACGATGACGCCTTCGACGACTTCCGAGCGCGCGCCGATGAAGCAGTTGTCTTCGATGATGGTCGGATTGGCCTGCATCGGTTCGAGCACGCCGCCGATGCCGACGCCGCCGGACAGGTGGACGTTCTTGCCGATCTGCGCGCACGAGCCGACGGTGGCCCAGGCGTCGACCATGGTGCCTTCATCGACATAGGCGCCGATGTTGACGAACGACGGCATCAACACGACGTTCTTGCCGATGAAGCTGCCGCGGCGGGCGACCGCGCCCGGCACAACGCGAAAGCCGCCGCGGGCGAAATCGTCGGCGCTGTAGTCGGCGAACTTGCCGGGCACCTTGTCGTAGAAGCGCATGCCGTCGCCGGCCTCCATCACGCAGTTGTTCTTGAGGCGGAACGACAGCAGCACCGCCTTCTTGATCCACTGGTTGACGACCCAGTCGGCGCCGGTTTTTTGCGCCACGCGCAAGCTGCCGTCGTCAAGGCCGGCGATGACGTGGGCGACCGCGTCGCGCAGTTCGGCTGCGCCGTTGGCGGGATTGATCTCGGCGCGCTGATCCCACGCCGTGTCGATGATGGTCTGGAGCTGTTGAGTCATGATGTCTGCTTAGGTAGTGGATAAGTGGATGACTTGAGCGCGCGGCAAAACCGGACGATGCGCTGGGCCGCCTCGAGCCCTTCGTCGACTTCGGCGACCAGCGCCATGCGGATGCGGTTCATGCCCGGGTTGGCGCCGTGCGCCTCGCGCGCCAGGTAGCTGCCCGGCAGTACCGTGACATTGTATTCGGCATACAGGCGGCGGGCAAATTCGGTGTCCGACAGGCCGCTTCTGCGCACGTCGGCCCACAGGTAGAAGCCGGCATCGGGCAACTCGACGTCGAGCACCTCGCGCAGCAGCGGCGTCACCAGTGCGAACTTCTCCTTGTACTTGGCGCGGTTCTCCTGCACGTGGGTCTCGTCGCCCCAGGCGGCGATCGACGCCGCCTGCACCGGCGGCGACATGGCGCCGCCGCTGTAGGTGCGGTAGAGGAGGAATTTCCGGATGACGGCCGGGTCGCCGGCGACGAAGCCCGAGCGCATGCCCGGCACGTTCGAGCGCTTCGACAGGCTGGAAAACACCACCAGGTTGGCGTACGGACGCGCGCCGCCGCTGCGGCCGAGCTGGTGCGCCGCTTCCAGCGCGCCCAATGGCGCCGTGCTGCCGTGATAGATCTCCGAATAGCACTCGTCGGCGGCGATGACGAAGCCGTGCCTGTCGGCCAGCGCGAACAGTGTTTTCCAGTCGTCCAGCGACAGGATCGCGCCGGTCGGGTTACCCGGTGAGCACAGGTACAGAAGCTGCACGCGCGGCCACACGTCGTCGGGCACGCTGGCGTAGTCGCAGGCGAAATTGCGCGCCGGGTCGGAGTTGACGAAGTACGGCTCGGCGCCGGCCAGGTAGGCGGCGCCCTCGTAGATCTGGTAGAACGGGTTCGGGCACATCACCAGCGCGCGCCTGGATGGATCGATGACGCAGTGGGCGATGGCGAACAGCGCCTCGCGCGAGCCGTTGACCGGCAGCACCTGGGTAGCCGCGTCGAGCGGCGGCACGCCGTAGCGGCGCTCCAGCCACCCGGCGATCGCCGCGCGCAACGGCTCGCTGCCGACCGTGCTCGGGTAGCTCGCCAGGCCGTGCAGGCTGTGCGTCAGTGCCTTGTGGATGAACGGCGGCGTAGGGTGCTTGGGCTCGCCCATGCCAAGGCTGATGGGCAGGTAGCCCGGGTTCGGCGCTACTTCGGCAAACAGCCGGCGCAGTTTTTCGAACGGGTAAGGGTGCAGCTTGTCGAGATGTGGATTCACGGCGGTACCAGGGTTAGCGTGTGTGACGTTGCCTGGCCATTATAGCGCCGATAAGTCGATGCAGCCCGAGCCGGCCAGGGGCTGGTGTCAGGTCTGACATTCGGACATTTGGAAGTCGAAATGTCCGAATGTCAGACCTGACACCAGTGTTGCGACGCGACTGGGGCCATCACGCGGTTGCGGCCGGCGTCCTTGGCGGCGTACATCATGCGGTCGGCGGCGACGAAGAACTCTTCGATGCGGTCGAACTGGGTCGGCACGACGGTGGCCACGCCGATGCTGACGGTGAGCCACTCGCTGGTGCTCGAACGCGGGTGCGGCAGGTGCAGCGATTCGACCTGCGCGCGGATCGACTCGGCCAGCACGACCGCCGTGTCGAGCGCGGTCTCGGCGAACAGCAGCACGAATTCCTCGCCGCCGTAGCGCGCCGCCAGGTCGGTGGTGCGCAGGGCGCGCGATTGCAGCGCGGCGGCCACCTGCTGCAGGCAGATGTCGCCGGCGGCGTGCCCGAGTGTGTCGTTGTACAGCTTGAAATGGTCGACGTCGAGCAAGATCAGCGACAGCGGCTGGCCGCTGCGGATCGCGCGCAGCCACTCCTGTTCGAGGAAGCTGTCGAAGCGGCGTCGATTGGCGATCTGGGTCAGCTGGTCGACCATCGCGGCGTGCTGCAGCGCCGTCTCGGAGCGCTTGTGATGGGTGATGTCGTGCAGCAGGCCGATGAACAGCGGCTCGTCGGCGACCATCGGCGTGAGCGTCAGGTCCATCGCGCGCAGGGCGCCGTCGCGGTGGCGGATCAGCACTTCGCGCGCGCCGCCCGGGTGCACCGCGGCGGGGTCGGCGGCGCATGCGGCGAAATAGTCGAGGTATTCCTGCGCCAGCGTGGCGCCGAGCAGATCGGACAGCGCGTGGCCTGCCAGTTCGTCGGCGCCGTAGCCGAGATGGCGCTCGCAGGCCGGGTTGCTGTACTGGATGCGCCCGGACGCCTCGATCACCATCAGTCCTTCGTCCATGGCGTCGACGATCATGCGCAGGCGGTCGGCCTGGTCCTTCTGGGCGGCGCTGGTGCAGCGCATCTGCAGCTGGGCGCGCACGCGCGCGCGCACTTCAGCCATGCGCAGCGGCTTGCCGATGTAGTCGGCCGCGCCGATGTCGAAGCCGGCGACGATGTCGTCGGTGTCGGACTTGGCGCTCATGAAAATGACGGGGATGTTCTGCGTACGGGCGTCGCCCTTGAGCTGGCGGCACGTTTCGAGGCCGTCCATGCCGGGCATGACGACGTCGAGCAAAATCAGATCAGGCTGGACCCGCTGCGCGAGCGACAACGCGCGCTCGCCGGAGGTCGCGACGAAGGTCTGGTATCCCTGCTTGCTCATCATCGTGCGCAGCACGCCAAGGCTGGCCGGAGCGTCGTCGACGATCAGGATCGCGGGCGCGCGGGCAGGGGACAAGGTCGGTGAGGCATAGTAGCTCATACGACAAAATCATACCCTTAAGTAATCTTTTCAGGTAAGAATTGTTGCCTAGAGGTTAGGCATTGCTGTTGTAGCTGCGCAACCGCCGTTTACAACGACGGGTTGACGGATGGTTGCTGAAGTGCGTCCCCAACGGCGCCGGCAACGCACGTGCAGTTTACCTGCATGGACCTTACTCGAGCACTACTTGAACGCTGCGATCAGCTTGCCGAGGATGGCGATGCCTTCCTGGATGCGGGCTGGCGAGACGGTCACGAACGACAGGCGCAAGGTGTTCATCTCCGGCTCGTTGGCGTAGAACGGGGCGCCGGGCACGAAGGCGACCTTGGCGGCGAGCGACTGGTCGAGCAGCCTCATCGCGTCGATGTGCTTTGGCAGCTGCACCCAGATGAACATGCCGCCTTCCGGCTTGGTCCAGCTGACGTTCGACGGGAAGTGTTCCTTCATCGCATCGAGCATGGCCTGGCACTGCTTGGCGTACAGCGCGCGGATGGTCGGGATGTGCTCTTGCAGGAAGCCGTCCTTGATCACTTCGTGCACCACCATCTGGGTCAGTTGCGAGGTGTGCAGGTCGGCGGCCTGCTTGGCCAGCTCGAGGCGGCGTACCAGCGGCAGCGGCGCGACCACGTAGCCGAGGCGGATGCCGGGCGTGAGCACCTTCGAGAACGAGCCCATATAGATGACGCCTTCCGGGTTCATGTTCAGCATTTTCGGGTAAGGCTCGCCCTTGTAGCTGAGCGCGCCGTACGGATCGTCCTCGATCAGCGGCAGGTTGTGGCGCGCGCACGTTTCGACCAGTTCCAGGCGGCGCTCGACGGACAGGCTGCGGCCGGTCGGGTTCTGGAAGTTCGGCAGCGCGTACAGCATGCGCGCGCCCTTGACGACGGCGTCGATCGAGCTTGGCACCAGGCCATGGTCGTCGGTGGCGACCGAGGCGAATTCCGGGCGGTACACCGAGAACGCCTGCAGCGCGCCGAGGTAGCTCGGCGTCTCGACCAGCACGCGGCTGCCTTCGTCGATCAGCACTTTGCCGATCAGGTCGAGCGCCTGCTGCGAGCCGGACGTCATCAACACCTGCTCGGCGGCGATGGTGCAGCCTTCGGTGGACAGCGAATTGGCGATCCATTCGCGCAGCGGCGGGAAGCCGTCGGTCGGGCCGTACTGCAGCGCTACGCGACCGCTTTCGGTCAGCACCTTGTCGAATGCGCTCTTCATCTTCTCGACCGGGAAGGTGTCGGCCGACGGCAGGCCGCCGGCAAACGAGATGATATCCGGGCGCTGGGTCACCTTCAGGATCTCGCGGATGAAGGAACTCTGCATGGCCGCGGCGCGGTCGGCGAAGTGCCAGGTGATCGGGTTTGGATTTTCAATTTTCATGCTGGTCTCACAGAAGGAAAGGGCCGCGCGGGTGCTGGGCCATTATAAAGCAACCGGGTAGGCCGCTTCGTCGAAGGAAAGCGCTGGATAAGCGCCATCCGGGATGGGGTGGGGGAGGCGCTTACGCCACCTCGACGATCATTTCGATCTCGACGCAGGCGCCGCGCGGCACCTGGGCGACGCCGAAGGCCGAGCGGGCGTGCTTGCCGGCGTCGCCGAACAGTTCGCCGAGCAGCTCGGAGGCGCCGTTGGTGACCAGGTGGTGTTCGGTGTAGTCGGGGGTCGAGTTCACCAGGCTCATCAGCTTGACGATACGCTTGACGCGGGTCAGGTCGCCGCCGCAGGCTTCCTGCAGCGTGCCGACCAGGTCGATGGCGATCGTGCGCGCGGCCTGATTGCCTTCTTCGGTGCTCTTGTTCTTGCCCAGCTGACCGACGTTCGGCGTGCCGTCCGCGTTCTTGGCGATGTGTCCGGACAAAAAGATCAAGTTACCGGTTTGCACATACATCACATACGCGGCGACGGGCGCGGCCGGCGCCGCCAGGGTGATGTTGTGTTCTTTGAGTTTTTGGTAAACGGACATGATCGATCCTGATTTGATAAAAGAAAGACGGTATTGTACGTCCGGCACGCTTCGCTGCCCACCACACGCTAGGGTCAGGTCCGACATTAAGAGACCTGACCCCAGCAAAATGTCCGAACGTCAGACCTGACCCCAGCACTGATTCGCTAGCGGCGCACCTGCATCTTGCGACCGGCGGCCACCACCGCGATCACCGCAAATGCAAAGGCGAAGTTCGACAGCTCGAGCGGCTCGCCCAGCAGCAGGGCGGCGCCAACCAGCGTCAGGAACGGCTGCACCAGCTGCACCTGGCCGACCCGCGCGATGCCGCCGACGGCCATGCCGCGATACCAGAAAAAGAAGCCGATGAACATCGAGAATACGGATACGTAGGCGAAGCCGATCCAGGCGCCGGCGCCGGCGTCGGCGAAGCTGCCCAGCCGCGACCAGCACAGCCACAGCACCAGCGGCGCCACCAGCGGCACCGACAGCACCAGCGCCCAGCTGATCACCTGCTGGCCGCCGAGCGTGCGCGCCAGGCGCCCACCTTCGGCGTAGCCGAGCGCGCCAAGCACGACGGCGGCGAACATTAACAGGTCGGCCAGGTGAAAGCTGCCGCCGCTCTGGCGCAGCGCGAAGCCGATCACCAGGCCAGTACCCAGCAGCGCCATGGCCCAAAAGCCGCGAGATGGCTTTTCGTTGCCGCGCAGCGCGGAGAACACGGCGGTGGCCAGCGGCAAGATGCCGACCAGTACGGCGCCGTGCGAGGCCGGCAGGGTGCGCAGCGCAATCGATGTCAGCCACGGGAAGCCGATCACGCAGCCGAGCGACACCATCGCCAGCGGCAACAGCGCCGAGCGCGGCGGCAACGGCGCGCGGTTCCAGCGCAGCCAGACTGCGCCCAGAACGGCGGCGACGAGCGCGCGGCCAAGGGCGACAAAGGCCGGGTCGAGGCCGGCCACGGCCATGCGCGTAAATGGCAAAGTCAGGCTGAATATCGCCACCCCCGCCAGGCCGAGCAGCATGCCGCGCGTTTCGTCCGCGCTGGCGGCGCCGGCCGATGGGCTTACCGGAATTCCAATAGTTTTGTGCATCAGGTATCCTAGACGACAAAACCAGTACAGTGCGAGTACACTCACTCAGTTAATTTCTCATACTGTGACGGTAAAATGACCAGTACACTGCCTTTCACCACCTTGTTGTCGCGCGACGCCGGCGAAACGCTGATCGACCAGATTGCCCGTTCGGTCGCCGCCCGCATCGACGACAAGCTGCTGCGCGGCGGCGCCCGCATGCCGTCGATCCGCCAGTTCGCCGCCGCCCACGCGGTGTCGGCCTTCACAGTGGTGGCAAGCTACGACAAGCTGGTCGCGCGCGGCTACCTCGAGTCGCGCCGCGGCGCCGGCTTTTTCGTGCGCGAGCGTTCGCCATTAAATACCGGCGAGCGCTCGGCGGCGCCGGCGGCCGGCGCGTTCGCCAGCGAGGCCGCGGCGGCTGGCCCGCGCCGGCCGCTCGACGTGGTCTGGCTGATCCGTCACATGTTCAACGCTTCGCCGACACAGCAGGCGCCAGGATCCGGCGTGCTGCCGGCCGACTGGCTCGACGGCCCCGGCATCGCCAACGCGCTGCGCGGCGTCGGCCGCCAGCACGCCAGCCTGCTGCTCAACTATGGTGCGCCGCAAGGCTTCCTGCCGCTGCGCCAGCAGCTGCAGCGCAAACTGGCCGAGCTCGAAATCGATGCCGGCCCCGGCCAGGTCGTCACCACCGTCGGCGTGACGCAGGCGCTGGACCTGGTGGCGCGCGAATTCACCCGCCCCGGCGACACCATCTTCGTCGACGACCCGGCCTGGTACCTGATGTTCGGCTCCTTCGCCGCGCTCGGCGCGCGCGTGGTCGGCATTCCGCGCCTGGCCGATGGCCCCGACCTGGTCCAGCTGGCGCAGCTGGCGGCGCTGCACAAGCCGAAGCTCTACATCATCAACTCGGTGCTGCACAATCCCACGTCGACGTCGCTGTCGGCGGCCAAGGCGTTCCAGGTGCTGCGCCTGGCCGAGGAGCACGGCTTCACGATCGTCGAGGACGACATCTACTGCGACCTGCATCCGGGACCGGCGGTGCAGCCGGCCACCCGCATCGCCGCGCTCGACCAGCTGCAGCGGGTGATTTACCTGGGCGGGTTTTCGAAATCGATGGCCGCCAACCTGCGCGTCGGCTTCATCGCCACCTCGCCCGAATGGGCGCAGCGGCTGGCCGACCGCAAGATGCTGGCCACGCTGACCAGCAGCGACATCGCCGAGCGGGTGGTCTACAAGATCCTGTCCGAGGGCCTGTACCGCAAGCACCTCGACCGCATCCGCGCGCGGCTCGACACGGTACGCACCAGGACCGTGCGGCAGATGGAGAAGGTGGGGCTGAAGGTCGGCGTGGCGCCGACGGCGGGAATGTTCGTCTGGGCCGACGCCGGGGTCGATACGAGCGTGTTGACCGAGCGGGCCATGGCCACCGGACTGCTGCTGGCGCCGGGCAGCCTGTTTTCGCCGAACCAGCTGCCGTCGACGAAGATGCGGCTAAATGTGGCTGCGATGCAAGAGCCGACCGTCTGGGAGTTTCTGCAGCGCGAAATCGGCAAAGGCTAGCCCTTGAAATTGCTTTTTCGACCCCAATCTTGCAACAATCCGTTCGTTTATTAAACCGTTTCACAAGAGGAAAAAAATGGCCGTCGCCGAAAAAGAAACCCTTGGTTTTCAAGCTGAAGTAAAGCAGCTGCTGCAGTTGATGATTCACTCCCTGTATTCGAACAAGGAGATTTTCCTGCGCGAGCTGATCTCGAATGCGTCCGACGCCGCCGACAAGCTGCGCTTCGAGGCGATCAATAACGATGCGCTGTATGGTAATGACCATGAGCTCAAGATCATCGTCTCGTTCGACAAGGACGCCAAGACCATCACCATCTCCGACAACGGCATCGGCATGGGCCGCGATGAAGTCATCTCGCACCTCGGCACGATCGCCAAGTCAGGCACCAAGGAGTTCTTCGGCAAGCTGTCCGGCGACCAGCAGGCCGACGCAGCCCTGATCGGACAGTTCGGCGTCGGCTTCTACTCCGGCTTCATCGTCGCCGAGCGGATCATCGTCAACACGCGCCGCGCCGGCGCCTTCGCCTCCGAAGGCGTGCGCTGGGAGTCGCGCGGCGAGGGCGACTACTCGGTCGAGCCGATCGAGAAGACCAACCGCGGCACCGACGTGATCCTGCATTTGCGCGACGGCGAAGAAGAGCTGCTGTCGAGCTGGAAGCTCAAGTCGATCATCCGCAAGTACTCCGACCACATCTCGCTGCCGATCCAGATGCGCAAAGAGGAGTGGGACGCCGAGAAAAACGAGCAGGTGATCAAGGACGAATTCGAGACCATCAACCAGGCCAGCGCGCTGTGGGCTCGCAACAAGGCCGACGTCACCCAGGAGCAGTACGACGAATTCTACAAGCACGTCTCGCACGACTTCCAGGCGCCGCTGACGTTGACGCACAACCGCGTCGAGGGCCGCAGCGAGTACACCCAGCTGCTGTACGTGCCGAGCCACGCGCCGTTCGACCTGTGGGACCGCAACAAGCGCGGCGGCATCAAGCTGTACGTCAAGCGCGTGTTCATCATGGACGACGCCGAGCAGCTGATGCCGGCCTACCTGCGCTTCATCAAGGGCGTGATCGACTCGAACGACCTGCCGCTGAACGTCTCGCGCGAGATTTTGCAGGAGTCGCGCGACGTCAAGGTGATCCGCGAAGGCTCGACCAAGCGCGTGCTGGGAATGCTGGAAGAACTGGCCAACGCCGACGAGCAGGAGAAGAAGGACAAGTACACTACCTTCTGGAAGGAATTCGGCCAGGTCCTGAAGGAAGGCATCGGCGAAGACGCCACCAACAAGGACCGCATCGCCAAGCTGCTGCGCATCGCTTCGACCGCCAACGACAGCGGCGAGCAGACGACGTCGCTGGCCGATTATGTATCGCGCATGAAGGAAGGCCAGTCGAAGATCTACTACGTCGCCGGCGACAACTACATCGCGGCCAGGAACAGCCCGCACCTCGAGATCTTCCGCAAGAAGGGCGTTGAAGTGCTGCTGCTGACGGACCGCGTCGACGAGTGGATGCTGTCGTTCCTGACCGAGTTCGAAGGCAAGGAGCTGGTGTCGGTGGCCAAGGGCGACCTTGACCTGGGCGCGCTCGAGGACGAAGCCGAGAAAAAGGAGCACGAGGAAACCGAGACCTCGTACAAGGACCTGGTCGAGAAGATGAAGACGGCGCTGGGCGAGAAGGCCAAGGACGTGCGCATCACGTTCCGCCTGACCGATTCGCCGGCCTGCCTGGTCGCCGACGAGAACGAATTGTCCGGCAACCTGCTGCGCATGCTGAAGGCCGCCGGCCAGGACGCGCCCGAGTCGAAGCCCATCCTCGAGATCAATCCGAACCACCCGCTGGTGGCGCGCCTGAAGAACGAGGAAGGCGACGGCGAGAAGTTCTCGTCGTGGGCGCATATCCTGTTCGACCAGGCGCTGCTGGCCGAAGGCGGATCGCTGGCCGATCCGGCCACCTTCGTCAAGCGCCTCAACGAGATGCTGCTGGCGAAGTAAGCCAGGGGTAGTACGGAAAAAAGGGCAGAGAAAATTCTCTGCCCTTTTTTTATTCATATTTACTTTGACAGCTCGGCGCAAAAATCGGCCAGCAGCTTTTCGCCCTCCGGCCACGCGCCATGCCCGCTGTCGCCATTGATATGGCCGGCCGCGCCGATTTCAACGAACCGGCTGCCCCACGCCTGGGCGAACTGACGCGCGCGCTCGATTGTCACGTATGGATCGTTCGAACTGGCCACCACGATGCTCGGAAACGCCAGCTTGGCAAGCTGCATCGGCTTGAAGCTGCTGGCGTCTGCCGGATACGACGGCGCCTCGACGTCGCTGGGCGCGACCAGGAATGCGCCTGCCACCTTCAGCGCCGAGTCGGACGCTGCCCAGTGCGCCACCAGGGCGCACGCCAGGCCGTGCGCCACCAGCATCGGCGGGCCTTCGGCGGCCGCAATCGCCGCATCGAGCTCGACCACCCACTCGTGGCAGTCGGGGTTGATCCAGTCGCGGTGCGGCACGCGCTGCCAGGCCGGATACTTGTGCTGCCACAGCGTCTGCCAGTGCTGAGGTCCTGAATTCCACAGTCCGGCCAGTACCAATACGTCGCATTCCATACCAGTTCCTTTCATTTACAGCGCGGTGCGCAGCGAGAACAGCTCGGGGAACAGTACCACGTCGAGCATCTTGCGCAGGTAGCTCACGCCAGCGGTGCCGCCGGTACCGGTCTTGAAGCCGATGATGCGCTCCACCGTCGTGACGTGGCGGAAGCGCCAGAAGCGAAACGCGGTTTCGAGGTCGACCAGCTTCTCAGCGAGCTCGTACAGCGCCCAGTGCTTGCCGGGATCCTGGTAGACGCCCAGCCACGCCGCTTTTACGGAGTCGTCGTGCGCCGTCGGCAGCGTCCAGTCGGCGGCCAGGCGCTCCGGCGCGATGGCAAAGCCGCTGCGCGAGAGCAGCATCACCGCTTCGTCGTACACCGACGGCGCATGCAGCTCGCGTTCGAGCATCTGCTGCGCGGCCGGCGCGGTGCTGTGTACCGACAGCAGCGCGGCGTTCTTGTTCCCCAATATGAACTCGAGTTCGCGGTACTGGTGCGACTGAAAGCCCGAAGAGGCGCCCAGGAACGGGCGGATCGCGGTGTACTCCGGCGGCGTCATCGTCGCCAGCACATCCCACGCGTGCACCAGCTGGTCCATGATGCGCGCCACCCGCGCGAGCATCTTGAAGGCCGGCGCCAGTTCGCCGGCGCGCATGTTCAAGCGCACCGCCTGCAGCTCGTGCAGCATCAGCTTGAGCCACAGTTCGCTGGTCTGGTGCTGGACGATGAACAGCATCTCGTTGTGATTCGGCGAGCGCGGATGCTGGGCGTTGAGGATCTGCTCGAGCCCCAGGTAGTCGCCGTAGCTCATCGCGGTGCTGAAGTCCATCTTGGCGCCATGCCATTCGGCCGGGCATTTGGTGTCGTCGCTCATGGGTTCTCTGTCAGGTGACCGCGCCGCGGCTGGCGGCAATGTCGTAGGCTTGTTCGTCGAGGATGGCGCGCAGGATCTCGACCGCATCCCAGACGTCGGCAAAGCTGGTGTACAGCGGCGTGAAACCGAAGCGCATGATGGCCGGCTCGCGGTAGTCGCCGATGACGCCGCGCTCGATCAGTGCGGCCATCACCGCGTAGCCGTGCGGATGGGTGAAGCTGACCTGGCTGCCGCGGCGGGCATGTTCGCGCGGGGTCACCAGGCCCAGAGCTTGCTCGCCGCAGCGCGATTCCACCAGGTCGATGAACAGGTCGGTGAGGGCGAGCGACTTGGCGCGGATCGCCGCCATATCGGTCTGCTCGAACACTTCGAGGCCGCATTCGACCAGCGCGAGCGAGACCACCGGCTGGGTGCCGCACAGCGCGCGGCCGATGCCGTCGGCGGGCGCGAAGGCGGGCGCCATCGCGAACGGCGCCGCGTGGCTCCACCAGCCCGACAGCGGCTGGCGAAACGATGGCTGGTGCCGCTCGGGCACCCAGATGAACGCTGGCGCGCCCGGTCCGCCGTTGAGGTACTTATAAGTGCAGCCAACCGCCAGGTCGGCGCCGGCCGCGTTCAGGTCGACCGGCACCGCGCCGGCCGAATGGGCCAGGTCCCACAGCATCAGCGCGCCCTGGGCGTGGGCGTGGCTGCCGATGGCCGCCATGTCGTGCTGATAGCCGGTGCGGTAGTTGACGTGGGTGAGCATGACCACGGCGCAGTCGGCGTCGATCGCCGCCGGCAGGTCAAGGACCGCGTCGACCAGGCGCACGGTGTAGCCACGCGCCAGCCAGCTGGCCAGTCCCTGCGCCATATAGATATCGGTCGGGAAGTTGGCGCGCTCGGTGACGATGGTGCGGCGCGGCGCGCCGGGACGGTCCGCCTGCATCTCGAGCGCTGCCGCCAGCGCCTTGAACAGGTTCAGCGAGGTGCTGTCGGTGATGACCACTTCGCCGGCGCGCGCGCCGATCAGCGGGGCGAGGCGGTCGCCGAGGCGCTTGGGCAGGTCGAACCAGCCGGCCGTGTTCCAGCTGCGGATCAGCCCTTCGCCCCATTCGCGCGCGATCACATCGGTGGCGCGCGCCAGCGCCGTCTTCGGCCGCGCGCCGAGCGAATTGCCGTCGAGGTAAATCACGCCTGGCGGCAGCTCGAAGCGCGCGCGCAGCGGCGCCAGCGGGTCCTGCGCGTCAAGCGCCAGGCAGTCGGTTCGTGTCGTCATGCGAAAGCTTTACTAATAGAGAGGGGAGACTGCATGCGGAACCCTTCAGCAAAACATCAAAGCCGTCTATACAGGCCAATAGTGACAGTCTAACAAAGAACGAGCTTACCGCAGCCGTTCAAAAATAATTCGCAACCGCCCTAAAGTTCCCGAAAGCAGGGCCGTAATAGACTCCATGGATGAAATTTAAAAGAATTTTAGATTTATTTCAAAAAAACCCTAAAGTTCTCCATAACTTTGACGTAACCGAAATAAGACGACAGAAGAAGCGCGTCGAAGTTTCAAGATTTTGCAGTTTCCGCCAGTCAATTCCGCCCTGTTCCCATAGGGGCGCGACCACGATCACGTTGTGTTTGTCAGACAAACACCGACGGGTCGACCTCGTCATTGCCCGACGAAAAATACATCCCTCGTCCTATTTCGTAAAAGTTTCCACACAGTCAGAATGTATCTCATCGGCAATACAACTGCTTGCCGAATTTCAACGGATTCAAGGAGATGGAAATGACTGCGAACGACATGATGGCGGAAATTCGTGATGCTAATCTGAGCTACCTGATGCTCGCTCAGCAAATGATCCGTGCAGACAAGGTAACCGCGATCTTCCGTCTCGGCATCGCCGCCGACATCGCTGAACTGATCGAAGGCATGAGCAACGCCCAGATCCTCAAATTGGCAGGCGGCAACATGATGTTGGCCCGATTTCGATTTGACGACAGCGCCATCCTCTCCATGCTGACTAACTATAACAAGGACCGCAGCCTGGCACAGTCGCACGCCGCCATCCTGATGGCCGGCCAGGCAGTCGAAGAAATCGCGTAAGTCACACTGGTTCAATCAAGCACAGCAGTTCTTGGTGTAGCAGACACGGAGTTTCAAAATGAGCAAGAAAAGCGTCGTCACGGAAGCCCAGGAAATTCAGCTGGCAATTGAACTGATCCAGCTCGGCGCCCGCCTGCAATTGCTCGAAACCGAAGTGACGCTGTCGCGCGAACGCCTGCTCAAGCTGTACAAGGAACTGCGCGGAATGTCGCCGCCGAAGGGCATGCTGCCGTTTTCGACCGACTGGTTCCTGACCTGGCAGCCGAACATCCACTCCTCGCTGTTCATCAACATCCACAAATTCCTCGTCGAGCACGCCGGTGCCACCGGCATCGAAGCGGTGATGAAAGCCTACAAGCTGTACCTCGAACAAATGCCGCCGGAGCCGGGCGAAGAGCCGCTGCTGTCGCTGACGCGCGCCTGGACCCTGGTTCGTTTCTTCCAGAGCAAGATGCTGTCGATGGCCTCCTGCAAATGCTGCCAGGGCAAGTTCGTCGTCAACCAGCTCGACCTGAACGATGGTTACCAGTGCGGCCTGTGCCACATGCCTTCGCGCGCCGGCAAGACCAAGAAGTCGAAAGACGCCGCGGCGGCGCTGCTGGCCGCGTGACCTCCCGCATTACCGCATTCCCATCGAGGGGCAGGGCGTGAGCCTTGCCCTTCGTCGCATCTGGCGCGCGCCGGCGGTGCAGGCGCTGCTGCTGCAACTGGCCGCCGCGCCGCTGACGGTGGCCGCGCTGTTGCTGTTGCTGCGCGCCGGAACGCCGGTCAGCCTGGCCGGCGCCGGCCTGCTGCAGGGCGTCTGCGCCGCTGCCCTCAGCGGCTGGCGCCGGCTGGCGCCTTGGTGGCTGGCGATTCAGCTGCTGTTCCCGCTGGCGCTGCTTGCCGGGGTCTCCTTGCAGTTGCCGCCAACGCTGTTCCTCGGCGGCTTCCTGATCTTGCTATTAATATACTGGTCGACCTTCCGCACCCAGGTGCCGTATTACCCGTCCGGGCGGCGCGCCTGGGACGCGGTGGCCGCCGTGCTGCCGCCAGATCGGCCGCTGTTCGTCATCGACATCGGCAGCGGACTCGGCGGCCTGGTGCTCGACCTGGCGCGGCGCCGGCCCGACTCTACTTTTGTCGGCATCGAACTGGCGCCACTGCCGTGGCTGGCGAGCGCGCTGCGCGCCCGGCTGGCCGGCAGCGGCGCGCGTTTCGTGCGCGGCGACTACGAACAGCTCGACCTCGGCGACTACGACGCCGTGTTTGCCTACCTGTCGCCGGCGGCCATGGATGGCCTGTGGCGCAAGGCGAGCGCGGAGATGCGGCCCGGTTCGCTGTTACTCAGTTATGAGTTCAAAATCGGTGCAAAGCCGCCGGACATTAACATAATGCCTACAGGCGCCGGCCCGGCGCTTTATGGTTGGCGCTTTTAGGCGACACACCGTCATAAACGGGGCGGTTTTACTTGCCCGGTGGCCATTCTCACGCTATTGTAGTTCCCTAGGACAATTTTTTGCTCGATCGCCACGTGATTCGGTCGACACCCATTGTCACTATTTCCATTCAGTTGTTCGAACACTATGCCGGGCCGGGGCCCGATCTTTTCCACCTTGGGAGTCAGCGCTCTTGTTAGTCATCATTGGATATATCGTCGTCTGCGCCTCGGTGTTTGGCGGCTTCGCAGCTAGCGGCGGCCACCTGGCTTCGCTGTTCCAGCCGCTCGAGCTGGTGATGATCGGCGGCGCCGCGCTGGGCGCTTTCCTGGTCGGCAACAATGGCAAGTCGATCAAGGCGACGATGCAGGCGCTGCCGTCGGTGCTGAAGGGGTCGCGCCACACCAAGGAACTGTACATGGAGATGATGTCGCTGCTGTTCGACATCCTGTCCAAGGTGCGCAAGGAAGGCCTGATGTCGATCGAAGGAGACATCGACAAGCCGGAAGACAGCCCGCTGTTTTCCAAGTACCCGGGCGTGCTGGCCGACCACCACATCGTCGAATTCATGACCGATTACCTGCGTCTGATGGTGTCGGGCAACATGGATGCTTTCCAGATCGAAAACCTGATGGACAACGAAATCGAGACCCATCACCATGAAGGCGCCGTGCCGGCCCATTGCATCGCCAAGCTCGGCGACGGCCTGCCGGCGTTCGGCATCGTCGCCGCGGTGATGGGCGTGGTGCACACGATGGAGTCGGTCGGTATTCCGCCGGCCGAGCTGGGCATCTTGATCGCCAAGGCGCTGGTCGGCACCTTCCTCGGCATCTTGCTGGCGTACGCGTTCGTCACGCCGCTGTCGAGCCTGCTCGAACAGAAGCTCGAAGAGTCGACCAAGATGTTCCAGTGCGTCAAAGTCACGCTGCTGGCCAGCCTGAACGGCTACGCGCCGGCGCTGGCGGTGGAATTTGGCCGCAAGGTACTGTACTCGACAGAACGGCCGACTTTCGGCGAGCTCGAAGAGCACATCAAGAAATCGAAGACCAAGTAAGCCGCTCGATGTTAACTCTCTATTCACACGCAGACTTCCTGCCTCGGAGCGCATATGGCCGATGAGGGCTTACGACCGATAATTGTCAAGCGCATCAAGAAGACGGCGGCGGGCCACCACGGCGGCGCCTGGAAAATCGCGTACGCCGACTTCGTGACGGCGATGATGGCGTTCTTCTTGCTGATGTGGCTGCTCGGCTCGACCACCAAGGGCGACCTGAACGGCATTTCGGAGTTCTTCAAGACGCCGCTGAAGGTGGCCATGTCGGGCGGCTCGGGCAGCGGCGACAGCTCGTCGGTCATCCAGGGCGGCGGGCGCGACCTGACGCGGCGCGACGGCCAGGTCAAGAAAGGCGACGTCGAGTCGGTCAAGAAATCGTACGACCTGAAGGCGGCCAAGGCCGCGCTCGAGCGCGAAGAGGGCGTCCGCCTGCAGCAGCTGAAGGCAAAGATCGAAGCGACGATCGAAGCCAACCCGCTGCTGAAGAAATACAAGAACCAGCTGCTGCTCGACATCACCAGCGAAGGCTTGCGCATCCAGATCGTCGACGAGCAGAACCGGCCGATGTTTGCACTGGCAAAAGCGACGGTGCAGCCGTACACGGCCGATATCCTGCGCGTGATCGGCGTCGTCCTTAACGAAGTGCCGAACCGCATCGGCCTGTCCGGCCACACCGATTCGACGCCGTACTTTTCCGACGTCGGCTACAGCAACTGGGAACTGTCGAGCGACCGGGCGAACGCGTCGCGCCGCGAACTGATCATCGGCGGCATGAACGAGAACAAGATCCTGCGCGTTGTCGGACTCGGTTCGGCAGCGAACCTGGACCGCGAGGACCCGTTCAACCCGATCAACCGACGCATCAGCATCATCGTGATGAACAAGAAAACCGAAGAAACCGTCATGCGCGACAACGCGTCGCTGCAGGTGCCGGAGATGAACGGGACAACCCAGGCGGCTGCCCCAGCGGTGCTGGCGCAGCCGCCCGCGGCAGCGGCGAAGGCGGCGCCGTGATGTCGCGCGCAAGAATTGGAGGCGTCGTATGACGAGAAAGAAAATACTGGGTTCGCACGTGAAGCGGCTGCTGTCGGGCGTATCCGACCACGGCAAGAAACACTTGTCGGAAGTTGAGACGGACCTGCGCCAGACCGAATTGCTGCTCGAAGAGGCGGTCGACAAGCTCACCAGCAGCTTCATGGCGATCCACCATGTAGTCGGCGCGCGCCAGGACGGCATCAACCTGCTGCTTGCCGGCGGCACCCCGAGCGCCGACGAAATCGACCGCATGAAAGGCATGTCCGGCGAAATTGGCCAGCACGTCAATTCGGCCATTACCAGCATGCAGTTCCAGGACATGACGAGCCAGCTGATCGACCGCACGCTCAAGCGCGTTACCGGCCTGCGCGCCTTTCTCGGCACGCTCGGCACGCACGGCGAAGGCGTTGCCGCGGAAGCGGGCAGCGAGGAAATCGTCGAGCTGCTCGGCAAGGTCAGCATGGCGCTGGCGATCCAGTCGCTCGAATTGCGCAGTGTATTAAGAAAAGCAGTGAACCAGCAGCACCTTGAAAGCGGCGAGATCGAACTGTTCTAACCGTCGCTGTCACCAATAGATCCAATCAGACTAACCACGAAAACAAAAGCAGGAGCAGGAAATGGCTAAAACAATTCTCGCAGTCGACGATTCAAGCTCATTGCGCCAGATGGTGGCGTTCAGCCTGAAGGCGGCCGGCTACCTCGTGGTCGAGGCGGTCGACGGACAGGACGGCCTCGAGAAAGCCAAGCTGCAGACCGTCGACCTGGTGCTGACGGACCAGAACATGCCGCGCATGGACGGCCTGGCGCTGATCAAGCTGCTGCGCGGCCTGCCGGCCTACCAGAAGGTGCCGATCCTGATGCTGACGACCGAGTCGTCCGACGAGATGAAATCGAAGGGTCGCGCCGCCGGCGCCAATGGCTGGCTGGTCAAGCCGTTCGACCCGCAGCGGCTGATCGAAGTGGTCAAAAAAGTCATCGGTTGATGCGTCGTAGCGCGTGAAAGAAAGTACCAGTATGATGCATCGCGAAATTGACGGAGTTCCCTCATGACCATCGACATAAGCCAGTTTTTCCAGGTCTTTTTCGATGAGGCGGAGGAACTGCTGGCGGAAAAAGAACGGCTGCTGCTGGCAGTCGACATCGCCGCGCCCGACCCCGAGGATCTGAACGCCATTTTCCGCACCGCCCACTCGATCAAGGGCGGCGCCTCGACGTTCGGACTGAACGACATGTCGGACGTCACCCACATCCTCGAGTCGCTGCTCGACCGCATCCGCAAGGGCGAAATGGCGCTTACGGCCGAACACGTCGACGCCTTCCTGGCCGCCAAGGACATCCTCAAGATGCAGCTCGACGGCCATCGCAACGGCGCCCATGTCGACCAGGATGCCGTGGCCGACGTGCGCATGATGCTGCAGGAACTGTCGCAGGATGCGCCGGCGCCGGCGCGCCCGGTGGCGCCGGCCTTTGTGCAGACCGAAGTCAGGCCGAACCTTGGCGTCGGCGGGCGCCGCTACAAGATCGAGTTGCCGCATTGCGAGCAGCGCGACGTCAACGCGCTGGCCGCCGAGCTCGGCCTGCTCGGCCGCATCACCGTCTCGCCGCTCGACGGCGGGCGCCACGCGCTGACGCTGACCACCCACGAAAGCCTGGAAGACATCATCGCCATCTGCTCGTTCGTGCTCGATCCGGACGAGCTGAAGATTTTCGAGGCGCCGGCCCTGACGCCGGCCCAGCGCGCGCTCGAGGACGCCGAACGCTGCCGGATCGAAAAGTCGCTCGGCTACGGCTTTTTCGATCCGCTCGAGGCGGACGACGCCGGCGACGACGTGCAGCAGCCGGAGCAGTCCGACGAGGAACGCGGCTACGGCTTCTTCCAGCCGATCGAACAGATCCGCGCGGCCGCCGCCAGCGCCGCCGCCGCGGTGGCGCCGACCAAGCCGCTGCCGTCGGCCACCCGGATCGAGGCGCTGGAGATTTCCGAAGTGGCAGCCGAGAAAAAAGCTGCCGCCCGCAAGGACGACAAGAGCGGCGGCGCCGGCGCCGAATCGTCGTCGATCCGCGTGTCGATCGAAAAGGTCGACCAGCTGATCAACCTGATCGGCGAACTGGTGATCACCCAGGCGATGATCGAGCAGCGCAGCGACGGGCTCGATCCGATGCTGCACGAGCGATTGCTGGGTAGCGTCGGCCAGCTGACGCGCAACACGCGCGACTTGCAGGAAGCGGTCATGTCGATCCGCATGATGCCGATGGACTTCGTGTTCTCGCGTTTTCCACGCATGGTGCGCGACCTCGCCGCGAAACTCGGCAAGAAGGTCGACTTCATCACCAACGGCGCCGCGACCGAACTGGACAAGGGCCTGATCGAGCGCATCGTCGATCCGCTGACCCACCTGGTACGCAACAGCATCGACCACGGCATCGAGATGCCGGCCGCGCGGGTTGCCGCCGGCAAGACCGAAACGGGGCGATTGTTCTTGTCGGCCGGCCACCAGGGCGGCAACATCGTCATCGAAGTGTCCGACGACGGCGGCGGCCTGAACCGCGAGCGGATCCTCGAAAAGGCCGCCCAGAACGGCTTGCCGGTCAGCGACAACATGCCCGACGCCGAAGTGTGGCAACTGATTTTCGCGCCGGGCTTTTCGACCGCCGAAACCGTCACCGACGTGTCCGGCCGCGGCGTCGGCATGGATGTGGTCAAGCGCAACATCGCGGCGATGGGCGGCTCGATCGACATCCGCTCGGCGAAAGGCTTCGGCACGACCATTTCGATCTCGCTGCCGCTGACCTTGGCCATTCTCGACGGCATGTCGATCCGCGTCGGCGAGGAAGTCTATATCCTGCCGCTCGGCTTCGTCGTCGAGTCGCTGCAGCCGGCGCCGGAAGACATCAAGGAAATCGCCAACCGCGGCCGGGTCATCAAGGTGCGCGGCGAATACCTGCCGTTGATTCCGCTGTACCAGATGTTCGAGATCGAACCGCGCTTTACCAACCCGTGCGAAGGGATCGTCGTGATCCTCGAGTCCGATGGCCGCAAGGCCGGGCTGTTTGTCGACGACCTCGTCGGCCAGCAGCAGGTCGTGGTCAAGAACCTCGAGTCGAATTACCGCAAGGTGACCGGCATTTCCGGCGCCACCATTCTCGGCGACGGCGGCGTGTCGCTCATTCTCGATGTCGCCGCGCTGATGCGCTCGTCGCGCCAGCTGGCCGACGATACCGTGTTTTCGTAATTTTTCTCTAACTTTTTTTGCACTAGACCAGGATAGGAAACCACCATGTCGATGACATCCATCACCACCAAGTCCGGCGACGCGCACGACGGCGCAGGCAGCGAATTTCTCGCCTTCACGCTCGGCTCCGAGGAGTACGGCATCGATATCCTGAAGGTGCAGGAGATCCGCGGCTACGAAGCGGTCACCCGCATCGCCAACGCGCCCGAGTTCATCAAGGGCGTGATCAACCTGCGCGGCATCATCATCCCCGTGGTCGACATGCGCATCAAGTTCAACCTCGGCACGCCGGTATACGACCAGTTCACCGTCGTCATCATCCTCAACATCGGCGGGCGCATCATGGGCATGGTCGTCGATTCCGTCTCCGACGTCACCACGCTCACGCCCGACCAGGTCAAGCCGGCGCCGGAAATGGGCACCGCCTTCAATTCGGACTACCTGATTGGCCTCGGCACCATCGACGAGCGCATGCTGATCCTGGTCGACATCGACAAGCTGATGTCGTCGGGCGAAATGGGCCTGATCGAAAAGATCGCGGCGTAACAGTTGCAGCTGTAAGCGGCCACGCGCCTGGCGCGGCCGCATGTGCTCCGAGCAATATTGAAGCAGTACCGTAGAGCAGAAGGTGAAGCATCGTGTCGCAAACTAAAGCGGAATCCGGCAAGGAATTCAATTTCACCAAGAGTGATTTTGAAAGAGTCCGTGCGCTGATTTACAAACGGGCAGGTATTTCACTGGCCGACAGCAAGCAGGAAATGGTTTACAGCCGCATCGCGCGGCGCCTGCGGGCAACCGGCATCGTATCGTTTTCGACCTACCTCGACGACCTCGAGGCGGGCAAACTCAGCGGCGACGAGTGGGAGTCGTTTACCAACGCGCTGACCACCAACCTGACGTCGTTCTTTCGCGAGTCGCATCACTTCCCGCTGCTGGCCGAACACCTGAAGCGCCTGCCGCCCGGGCCGATCACCATCTGGTGTTCGGCCAGCTCGACCGGCGAGGAGCCGTATTCGATCGCGATGACCGCGTGCGAGGCGTTCAATACCTTGAGCCCGCCGGTGCAGATCATCGCCACCGACATCGACACCAATGTGCTGGCCGCCGGCGCCCACGGCGTCTACGGCATCGAACGGCTCGACAAGATGTCGGCCGAGCGCTCGAAGCGGTTTTTCCTGCGCGGCAAGGGCGACCAGCAAGGCATGGTGCGCGTGCGCCCGGAACTGCGCCAGCTGGTCACCTTCAAGCCGCTCAACCTGCTCGCCGACAGTTGGCCGCTGACGGGCCAGTTCGACGTCATCTTCTGCCGCAACGTCATGATCTATTTTGACAAGGCGACCCAGCGCAAGATCCTGGCGCGCTTTGTACCGCTGATGAAGCCGCACGCACTGCTGTTTGCCGGCCACTCTGAAAACTTTCTGTACGTCTCTGATTCGCTGAAGCTGCGCGGCAAGACGGTGTATGAACTCGAACAAGGTCGTTCCGGCAACCACTAGCCGCAGCGAAAGAATCATGGACTCCAACGAACAATTTGCCACCAACGTCTATTACGATCGAACGTTCGAGTGCGACGCGGCCAAGATCCTGCCTGGCGAGTATTACCACACCAACAAGGACATGCTGATCGTGACCGTGCTCGGCTCGTGCGTGTCGGCGTGCATCCGCGACCGCGTCAGCGGCCTGGGCGGCATGAACCACTTCATGCTGCCCGACGGCGGCAGCGACGCCAACAGTCCCGTGTCGGCGTCGATGCGCTACGGCACCTACGCGATGGAGGTGTTGATCAACGAACTGCTCAAGTCCGGCGCGCGCCGCGAGAACCTCGAAGCGAAGGTATTCGGCGGCGGCGCCGTGCTCAAGGGCTTCACCGCCATCAACGTCGGCGAGCGCAATGCCGCATTCGTCATCAGCTACCTGAAGATGGAAAAAATCCGCGTGCTGGCCGAAGACCTCAACGACATCTATCCGCGCAAGGTGTATTTCTTCCCGCGCACCGGCAAGGTGTTGGTCAAGAAATTGATGCAAACCCATAACGACACGCTGGCACAACGCGAGCGCGACTACGCCAGCCGCCTGAAGGTCGCGCCTGTTGGCGGCGAAATTGACCTGTTCTGACGAGAAGACTATGACTATGAAGATCAAGGTATTGATCGTGGACGACTCGGCGCTGATCCGCAGCGTCATGAGCGAAATCATTTCCAGCCAGCCCGACATGGAAGTGGTCGGCGTGGCGCCCGATCCGCTCGTCGCGCGCGAGCTGATCAAGCAGACCAATCCCGACGTGCTCACGCTCGACGTCGAGATGCCGAAAATGGACGGCCTCGATTTCCTCGAAAAGCTCATGCGGCTGCGTCCGATGCCGGTGCTGATGGTGTCGTCGCTGACCGACCGCGGCTCGGAAATCACCATGCGCGCGCTGGAACTGGGCGCGGTCGACTTCGTGACCAAGCCGAAGATTTCGATCCAGGCCGGCATGCGCGAATACACCGAGCTGATCGCCGACAAGATCCGCGCCGCGGCGAAGGCGCGCGTCAAGGCGCGCACGCTGGCGCCGCCCAGGTCCGACGGCGCGCTGCCGCCGATGCGCAACCCGCTGCTGTCGTCGGAGAAACTGATCATCATCGGCGCCTCCACCGGCGGCACCGAAGCCATCCGCGAATTTTTGATGCGCATGCCGTCCGACTGCCCCGGCATCCTGATCGCCCAGCACATGCCGGAAGGCTTCACCACGTCGTTCGCCCGCCGCCTCGATTCGCTGTGCAAGATCAGCGTGCGCGAAGCGGCCGGCGACGAGCGGGTGCTGCCGGGCCACGCCTACATCGCGCCTGGCCACTCGCACCTGATGCTGGCGCGCTCGGGCGCGAACTACGTCACCCGCATCGACCAGGCCGATCCGGTCAACCGCCACCGGCCGTCGGTCGACGTGCTGTTCCGCTCGGCCGCGGTGGCGGCCGGCAAGAACGCGGTCGGCGTGATCCTGACCGGGATGGGCAAGGACGGCGCGCTCGGCATGCTCGAGATGAAAAACGCCGGCGCCTACAATTTCGCCCAGGACGAGGCCTCGTGCGTCGTGTTCGGCATGCCGCGCGAGGCCATTGCGATCGGCGCCACCCATGAAGTTGCGCCGCTGACCGAGCTGCCCGGCAAGGTTCTTACCCATCTTGCAACACAAGGTGGACGATCGTTGCGCGTGTAACTCTTTAAAACGTCTTTACTTGTGAGTTTTATCGCCGTACGGCAACAAAACTGCTATCCTTTAGGCTGCTTCTCGGTGTGAAGAAGTGTGTCGATAACCGAATCAAAAGAATCAACGGAGTAATTCATGGCTGACCCAAAAATGCGCTTTTTAGTTGTTGACGATTTCTCGACGATGCGCCGCATTGTCCGGAATTTGTTGAAGGAACTGGGATACGCGAATGTCGACGAAGCCGAAGATGGCGTCATGGCGCTGGCCAAGCTGCGCAGCGAGACGTTCGATTTCGTGGTGTCCGACTGGAACATGCCGAACATGGATGGCCTGACGATGTTGCAGAACATCCGCGCCGACCCCGCGCTGGCCAAGCTGCCGGTGCTGATGGTCACGGCGGAGGCGAAGAAGGAAAACATCATCGCCGCCGCCCAGGCCGGCGCGAACGGCTACGTGGTCAAGCCGTTCACCGCTGCCACGCTGGACGAGAAGCTGAACAAGATCTTCGAGAAACTCGAAAAAGTCGGAGCCTGAAATGGGTGAGTTTATCGCCGGTGGCGTCGCTTCGGCCGGTAGCCCGGTGGACCATGCCGACGAGTTCCTGAGCCGGATCGGCCACATGACGCGCGCGCTGCACGACAGCCTGCGCGGTCTCGGCCTCGACAAGCTGATCGAAAAAGCGGCCAGCGACATTCCCGATGCGCGCGACCGCCTCGACTACGTCGCCCGCCTGTCCGAGCAGGCAGCGCAGAAGGTGCTCAACGCCACCGACGCGGCCGGCCCGCTGCAGGACAAGATCGACAGCGACGCCCAGCAATTGTCGGCGGCGTGGAACGGTCTGCTCGAAGCGCCCGCCACCACCGACGCCGAATGGCGCGAGCTGGCCGAGTCGACCATCCTGCGCCTCGACGCCACGCGCGGGGCCACCGTCGACACCAAGGCCTACCTGATGGACATCATGATGGCCCAGGATTTCCAGGACCTGACCGGCCAGGTGATCACCAAGGTGACGGCGATTGCGCAGAACCTCGAGCAGCAGCTGGTGCAGATGCTGGTCGACTTCGCGCCGCCGGAGGTCAAGCGGGAATTCGACAACGGCTTGCTCAATGGGCCGCAGATCAACCCGACCGGCAACAGCGAAGTGGTGTCGAACCAGGGCCAGGTCGACGACCTGCTCGACAGCCTCGGTTTCTGAGTTTCCCTTAGTTCTAGCAATACCGAAGCGATTCCAACATGCATCAAACAAACTTTATCGTTCGTGAACCGTTGCTCGATCCAAAGCAGCGCGTGATCGGCTACGAGCTGTCGTGGAAGCACGATGAAAACCAGCCCGTGACCGGCGCCGATCTCGAGTCGCTGATCGGCTTCGTCGCAGAAAACGTCAATGACGAAGAGACCGGCTGGTTGCTGCGCGACAAGATTTTGTTTCTCGACGCGGTGCCCGACATGCTGTCGACCGACGCGCTGTACTCGATGCCGCCGGAACGCACGGTGCTGACGCTGAAGGCGGCCGACATGGCCGACCCGGACACGCTGGCCGCGGTGCAGGGCCTGCGCGCCGGCGGCGTCGGCATCTCGGTGCGCGACGGCGACCTCGGCCACCTCGGCAAGAACCTCGGCATCAGCGCCTCCTACATCGAAGTGCGCTTTTCCGGCGCCGACGTTGCCGCCCAGGCGCGCACTTACGCCGCGGTCAAGCAGTCGACCGTGCGCATGGTGGGCCGGCCGGTAACGACGTGGGCCGATTTCGACGCCTGCGCCGCGCTCGGCCTCGACGCCTTCGTCGGCAAGCTGCACCTGACGCCGCGCCCCGGCATGCCGGTCAAGGGCATGAACCCGGCCCAGACCATCATCTTGCAGCTGATGCAGATGGTCACGGCCAACGAAGACATTCCGAAGATCGAAAGCGTGCTCAAGCGCGATCCGGCGCTGTCGTACAAGCTGCTGCGCTTCATCAACTCGGCCGGCTTCGGCAGCGGCCGCGAAATTCAGTCGCTGCGCCAGGCCATCACCTTGCTCGGTTACGCACCGCTGTACCGCTGGCTGACCTTGCTGCTGGCCACCGCCAGCACCAGCGGCTATTCGCCGGTGCTGATGGAGACGGCGGTGGTGCGCGGCCGCCTCGCCGAGCTGCTCGGCGCCAAGGCGCTCGGCCGCGGCGAAG
The DNA here is from genome assembly GCF_049897565.1 of Massilia sp. TWR1-2-2. NCBI lineage: Bacteria > Pseudomonadati > Pseudomonadota > Betaproteobacteria > Burkholderiales > Oxalobacteraceae > Massilia > Massilia sp. TWR1-2-2. Next base: position 78,284 of record NZ_JAFCWM010000001.1, read on the forward strand.
GCGAGAACCTGTTCGTCGCCGGCATGTTCTCGCTGCTCGACCGCCTGCTCGGCCTGCCGATGAAGGAAGTGCTCGACACCATCCAGCTGCCCGACGAAGTGGTGCGCGCGCTGCTCACCCGCGGCGGCAAATACGGCCCGTACCTGGCGCTGGCCGAGGCGTGCGAACTCAATTCGAACCTGGTCGCGGGGCTGGCCAGGTCGCTTGCCATCACGCCGCTCGAAGTCAACAAGGCGCACCTGTCGGCGCTGGCGTGGGCGCAGAACGTCACCACCTGATCTGGCGTTAACTGGGCGCATATGAGCGGGGTCCGCGCGTTTGCTGCCCGCGGCAGCAGACTCAACGAATCAGCCAGCGCGCGAAATCGCCACGCGTCTCGTCGGCGCCGTCGCCGGCGCTCTCGCGCACCAGCGCGTCGAAATTTGCGCTGCCCAGCGGATCGCCGGCGCGGCCGATGCCGAACACGCTGTGCGGCCGGGTCGGCCCGCACAATGGTTCGTCGGAGATCGACAACGGCTGCCAAGCATGCTTGCGCATCAACAGATTGATGGACTTGGCCGTCAGGTAGCGCCGGTGATTGTGGCCGCAGCGGCCGGTCTGGCGTGCCTGCGCCAGCGCGCGTCCTTCGAGCAGCAGCACGGCGCCGGGCCGCGCCGCCAGGCGGCACAGCGCCAGCACCCGGTTCGGATCAACCACGTGTTCGAGCGAGCCGGTGATGACGATCAGGTCGTAACTGTGCGGTTCGAGCACCATTTCCTCGGCCGCCTGCAGCGCGATCGGCGCCTGGTAATGCTGCTGGCCATGCGCGACATAACCGGCATCGGGATCGGTGCCGAATCCCGTCCATCCGCGCATCAGGAAGGCATGCATGACGCCGCCCGCCGAGCAGCCGACGTCGAGCATGCGCCCCGGCGCGTCGAACAGGCCGGCGAGACGGCGGTACAGGTATTCGCCGCGGCTGCGCTGGTCCTGCATGAAGCCGTCGCTGGGGCCGGCGCTGCCGCTGAGGACAAGCCGGTAACGATGCTCGTAGTAGGCGCTGTAGAACGCGGCGTCGAAGCGTGGGTTCTGGAACAGATAGCCGCAACGGGCGCAGGCGAGCACGCGCAAGTCGACGTCGAGCCCATGCTCGATTTCGACGCTGGCGCGGATCAGTACCGATTCCGCCTCGTTGCATACCTCGCACGCGACCTCGGTGGCGGCGTGTTCCGGCGGCATACGCAGCCAGGCAAGGTACTCCGCCAGCGACAGGGTGCGCATGAAGCCGCCTCACTTGATGGCGAGGAAACCTTCGAAACACAGGTGCTTGAAGACCGTCATGACGTCGACAAACCCGGCGCGGCGCATCAGGTCCAGGTTGGCGCCGCTTGAAAACGGCTCCAGCACGCCCTTGATGCTGCTGGCTTTTTCGAGGATTTCCTGCGGCGTGTAGCCGTTCTCGAGCTTGAAGTCGACATACAAGGCGCTGGCGATGTCCTGGAAACGCGCATCCGGTGCCCTCACTTTTTCGAACATCATGAAAGCGCCACCCCAGTTAAGCGTCTGGTAAATCGTATCGATCAACTGTTGGCGGCGCCGCGGCGGCACGAACTGCACCGTATAGTAAGCGACCATGAAGTCGCTGCCGCGGTACGGGAACTCGCAGGCGTCCGCCACGCTGTATTCGACGTTGTCGGCGCCGTTGGTGCGCGCATGTTCTTCACGCGCGAATGCGATCATCGATGGTTCGACGTCGATGCCGATCCATTGTGCAGCGTGCGGATGGCGCCCGGCCAGGCGCTCGAGCAGCGTTCCCGTCGAGGTGCCGATCTCATAGCCGACCGAGTCGCTGTTGATGAAGTAGTCGCTGACCTGCTCGACGAGCTTGTGGCCCTGTTCGTAATGCGGTATCGACCTGGCGACATGGCCGGCGAACTTGCGTGGCGTGGCGCCGCCGAAGGTCCAGGCGGCGCGCGCCGCTTCGATGCCGTCGCCGACCGGCAGCAAGGTGGTGGTGGTCATGGTCAGTATCTCCAGGTGGCGACGGCAAGCGGCGCTTCAAAGGAAGGCAAAAGTCATCGGCTGACGCGGGAAATATTTGCCCCCGAGTTCGCCGTAATACCTCCTGATTTCATGGCTTTGCAGGTCGAACGCGTGCTTCAGGTCGTGCAGCTTGTTGACGATCTGGTCGAGCAGGGCAGCGTCGGTTACCTTGAACAGGTGCAGGTTGTCGGCCAGCAGCTCGCTGTGTCCCAGCGCCGCGTCGATCGCCTGGTGGCGGAAATACGGTTGCATCGCGCCGCTCGGCAGCTGGTAGGCGCGCTCCAGCGCTTGCTGGAACTCGTTCATTTGGGCAGGCGCCATGTCGTGTGCTTCGACCAGCGCGGCCACCAGCAGCACCGACTCCGGCGCCAGCGCGAACAGTTCGCGCATCAGCAGGCCGATCAGGCGGGTCGACACCAGCGGCTGGCTGCTGCGCACTTCTTCGCCGGTGAGGCCGATATTGACCAAGGTTTGCAGCACGAAATTCTCGTGCCCGCGCTCCTGCTCGACATACCGGTCGAGCAAGTCGGCCAGCTCACCGTCGGCGCCGCTGGCGGCGCTGGCGATCGCTTCGGGGAAATCGCGCACGTAGTGGTACATCTCGATCAGCCATCCTGTCAGAACCGTCTTTGCCAGCTTGCCCTCGATCAGTTCGTTGGCGACGAAAGCGCGGTTCAGCGCGCGGCTCCATGCGGCACAGGCACGCTCGACGCGGTCGTGCACGTGCGCCAGCGTCGGCTGCTGGCACTGGGTGGCCTGGTTGGCGTCGGGCAGCATCAGGCCGGCATCGGACAGTGCCGCCAGCATCGACACCACGTCGGCCAGCGCGGTGCCGCTGCGCTCGGCGATCTGGTGCGCGCCATTGTGGCCGGTGCAATGGCTGCGGATGTCTGCAAACGCGAGCGCCTGCGCGGTCGGCACGGCGAACCTGGCGTCCATCGTCTCGACTGTCGCCTCGGGCGCTCCGGGGGTAATCTCCCACAGGTTCTCGCGCAGGCGCGGGCGCGCGCACGATTGCGCGGGCAGGTCCGCGCTGATCGGTTTGATCGGATCGACCCGCTGGCCGACCTCGGCATAAGTGTCAGTATTCATCGCCGTTTCCGTAATCACCAAGCATTCATCGGGCCAACACTTCGTGCGGATGGGAGGCCGCACGAAGCATCGCCTTTATCCGCAGAGATAGATGGTCTTTCTCTGCTCCATTGGAACATCCGTCTCGTCCATCTTGCGGAAGATCATCGTCGCGTGTTTTGACTCACGCAGGACGTCGAGCACCATGCGCACCGTGCGCTCGGCCTCCGGGCCCGTCACGCCGGATTTCTTCGCTACCGATTCGGTCAATTGCTTCGCATTCATGTTGGATCCCTCTCGTTGGTTTAAGTCGGTGACCTGGGCGGTCACCTTCAGGACTGCACAGTTGCCATTGGACTCCTCTTGGTCAAGTTGAAAAAACTGGCAGGCGGCGTCGCCCGCTATGTCTGGATCGCGTTCATCACCGCGTCCGGCCTGACCAGGTCGAACACGACGGTCGCCGGCACCGCGGCGCGGTCCGGATGCAGGGCCAGGTAGCGGGCGCTGTCGCGCGCTTGCCGTTGCTCGATGGCGGCGCCTACGCTTCTCGCATCCTGGTAAAAGCGGTCGACCACGCTTCGCAGCGCGCCGTCGCTGAAAGCGTAGCTATCCTGCAGCACGGCGATCGCCGGGGCCAGGATGCCGCGCCCGAACACGGTTTCCGGGTACGGACCCTGGCCGGTCACCGACGCATTGATCTGGACGTCCATGAAATTCATGTTGCCGAGCGACGGATAGACCGTATCCTGGCTCGGCAGGCAGGCCAGCACGTCGGCCGCGGTCCAGTCGCGCGAGGCTTTCGCGACCGGCGGCGCGAACATCAGCGTCGACGCGTTCGGCACGAAAGCTGCGTGGTTGTAGGCGCCGTCGTTGATCACCGTGTGCTGGACCGAGAACTGCCACACGAACATGGCGAGCACTTCCTTCAGCGCATCCCTGGTGACGACGCTGGCGGGGAAGCGCTGGGCCTGGCGGGTGCCGTCGACGTAGTTAAAGGCGGGCATCAGCTTGCCGAAGAAGCGTTGCAGCTGGACGTCGGCGCGCACGCTGTCGTCGGCCGCGTAGCAGGTATCGACAAACTCGCCGGTGAAGCGGGCGATGGCCTTGTACCACAGCAGCGTATCGTGGACGTAAGGGTAGGAGAACGGGGTGTCGAGCACGCCGCGCTTGCCGGCGTCGACCGGGATCGCCTGTTCGAGGAAGCGGAAGCTGCCGTCGCCGTTGTAGATATGATCCTGCAACTGGTAGTTGCCGATGCGTCCGCACGAGAACATCAGGTCGTAGACGAAACCGAGGTTGTACACGCCGGGCTTGCCATTGACTTCGCGGGTCGCCGGGAACGGTTGCAGGAACGGGTCGTAGCCACTGTTGTAGATGGTTTGCTGAAACTCGGCCGTCTTGACCACGTGCGGGCGCAGCAGCTTGAACACGGGGTGCTGCTGGAACGGCGCCGCCGAGCAAGGCTGCGTGAGCGGGTTGAACACTTCCTCCGAGAACAGCGCGATGGACACCATCGCGCAGATCTGGTGCGTCAGCAACTGGTGGAAGCCGACGTCGTGCAGCGTCTGGCCGGCGCAGTTGGTCAGCATCTTGGCCAGCAGCCAGGCGTTCGACGCGTTGGGCATGCCGGGCCAGAACAGTTCGCCGCCCCGTTCGAGTTGCAGGCCGACCGGAACTAGCTCGTTGTCATCGTTCACGCTGAAAAACACGATCGGCTTGGGCAGGTAGCTGGCCGCCGGCGTGACAGTGCACGCCTGCAGGTAACGCCGGTAATCGGCGACGTACACAAGCTGTTCGAGCGCGCCGAGATCGCCCGGATTGGGCACGGCGGCGCGATCGACGATGGCGCGCACTTCGGCCAGCGTTACCTTCTGCAACAACGTCGGCATGAAGCCAGCTAGCTGCTGGCGGGCGAACTCGTCGTCGTCCTTGAGCCAGAACTGCGGCGCTGGAATGGTCTGGAAATTATTGCCGTAGTAGATATCCTCGAGCATGTCGGCCGTGCTGGCCGGCGCGCCTTCGCGCCGTCGCTGGCGAACCGTGGCGCTGCCGGCGCGGCCGCGTTGCGCTACGTTGTCGTCCCACTGGTCGTTGAGCATCTGCAGCACCAGGCGGTCGCGTGCATTCGCCTTCATTGCCTGCGGCACCTTGTTGAAGTCGGCGACGAAGGCCGGCACGTTGCCGTTGAACGAAAAGGTGGAGTCGCCATAGATGCTTGCGGTGGCGTGCGGCGCCACGGCGGCAGCGTCGCGGTCGACCTGGTTGTAGGCGAACTTGTAATCCAGCACGCCGGCCGTGGCGGCGTCGGCGCCGATGTCGGGCGGCGCAAAGGCGCCCCAGATCGCTTCCATCTGGCGAATCTTGTCGTCGGCGCCGGCCTGGGCCAGGATGTGATGGACCGCGTTATAGGCCGAATCGAGCGCGCCGACAATCCAGCCGTGGTGCACCGAGCAGCATTCGCCGGCGAAATTGAGGCAGCCGCCGAATTCGGGCGTGAGAAGTTCCGGATAGATGTTCTTGTACTGGCCCGGGTTGAACAGGGCGAACGCGGCGCCGCCGGCACGATTGTCCCAGAACCACGTCTTGGTGGTTCGGCCGTCCTCGTATCCGGCAAACTGGGCGTGGACGTCGGCGTCGGGATACAGGTAGGCGATGCCCTTGAGGCATTCGGCGATGCGCTCCTCGTCGTCCAGCGCGCCCAGCCGCTGCGCGTCCTGCGCCCAGCAGTACACCTGCAGCACGCCCTGGCTGGCTTCATAGCCGTACGACGGATAGATGATTTGCCGGTTCGGCCGGTCGGTTGCAGCAGCGCCCAAGCCGCCGTCCTGGCGCTGTCCAAGCGTCGCCCAGAACTGCCGCTTGAAGGTCAGGAACGCCTTGAATGCCGGCATGAATTCGCATTGGCGGATCGCCTGCGCCTTGGCATACGACAGCCCGGAGAGCAGGTCGCCGCCCAGCTGTCCGTTCAGATACGCCCCGTTCGGCAGCGTCGTGATCACATACGGGTAGCGCCGCTCGATCATCGCGCCGCCGCCCGCCGCCGCCAGGTCGCGAATGCGCAGGCGGATGCCGCCGTGGCCGTCGAACAGCGTGGCGTCATGCGCCATCTCCTCGACTTTATGTTGCAGGAACACGCGCTGGTGTTTGGCGGCGGCGCGGGCGGCAGGGCCGGCTGGCGCCGCCGCGGCGGCCGACGAGACTGGCCGCGCGTCCACCGTCAGGTTTGGCGGATCGTACGAATAGGGTCCGCCGTCGCACGCCGGCAGCATGCCCACCTGGACCTGGGCCAGCCGGCCGTCGTCGATGCCGACGCCCTGTTCGATGTCGAGCACCATGCGGCACGCGTCCGGGAAGCGCTGCATGCCCTGATCGACGGTGAGCATGCAGATCGCACTGTCGCCCGGTCGGTAGGGATTGATGCTGCCGCCCCAGTCGTAGACGGCGATGACCATTTCGACAAACGACACCGCGTACATTCCGGTGCCCACGTTGGTCGTTTCCAGATAGCTGGCCACGGCCCACGGCAGCAGATCGCTTTTGGCACCCATCGCCGGATCGTAGAATTGCTGCATGTCGCCGACGGTGAACACGGTGGTCAGGTAGTCCCACATCGAATACTGGTCGTACTGCATCATCGCCGCGAAGCCTTCGGCGAAAGAGGCATTGATGGCAGCGAGGAAGGGCTTGTTGACCTGTTGCAGCACCTTGTTGATCGGCAGGTAGATATTGCCGTGTGCGTCGGTTGTCGGCGTTACCCACGCCTGCGGCACGTCGCCGCCGTCGGCTTCGCCAAAGCCGAAGGCGGTGAGCGCATCGCTGGCGGCGGTGGTGAAGCTGGCCATGTTGTTGTAGCGCAGCCGCTGCGCCGGCGAGTCGTAATAGAACTTGCACCAGCTGACCTGGGCGTCGCCGAGGCCGCTGCGCGCGAGTACGGCGTTGACCGCCAGCGCCAGTTGCTGGACCGGCAGCATGTCGGCGGAAAACTGCGGCAAGCGCATGCCGCCGAGTTCGCCATACAGCCCGGCCCGTTCGGGATCACCGGCCGCGTAGTCGGAGGAATACCAGGTGCGGATGCGACCGCCCACGCGCTCCGAACTTTCGAACAGCTCGCAGCCAATGCCCAGCGACTGCAGCATCAGCCCGGCGTACAGTCCGGCGAAACCACCGCCGACGATGCCCACCAGCGGAATCTGCGCTGTCGCCCCCGGCGCGGCTGCGGCCAGGTGGGACTGGAACTGTCGGGCCTGAACACGCGCGCGCTGCGCGCCGACCTTGGCGCGGTAGTGGCCGCCGTGGTTCTGCAGCAGCCATTGCGAAAAGGCCGACCGCAGCGATCCGGCGTTGCGGTGCACGCTTGCGTCGGCCCGCTTGAAAGTGAAGTAGCTCATGGTCGCATCATCCTGAATTTCAAGCGTGAAATCGTGCACACGATGCTCGGCCATGGCAGCCGACGTCGCACCGGTGGACGCGGAAATGGATTGCAATAGCCGGCAAGCGGTAGTGCGCCATGGGGCAAAGGCTGCGCCGGTCTGGCGCCGGCCTGGAGACCAATTCAGCCGTGGACGAGCATAGGCTTCGCCCGCCGCCATTGATACCTATCAACTTAGGCAGTATTTATTGACGGCCGGCCTTGCTAGTCTAAAAAACAACAGTCGCATCTTGCTGACGGCATTCGCCGCCACCAACCGGGCCGCTTCCCGGCCTTTCATTTGATCCACCGAGGAGATCTACATGGGCTATGTCATCATGGAAGCAAAAGAGCTGGACGACGTACGCAACCGGCTGCATCAGAACCAGTTGAATGATCAGGACGTTCGCCTGCTCAACCTGCTGTTGCAACGCGCGCACCGCATGGCGCAGTCGCAGGTAAGCGCGGGCCGCATGTCGGTGGACCAATTGCCAGTCGGCCTCGACCTGGTCAAATGAGCGTGGCAAGGACATGGGCGACAGCGGCGCCGGCGCCGCTGTCGCCCGCCACCTTCGACGCCGCGCTCGAGACGACCTTGCATGAACAGGCGTGCCGCAACGTGCGCGAAGTGCCGCGCATTGCCGCCATCAGCGATGCCGGCCAGGCGTTCGACCTCGACTATTATCTGCGCCACCGCATCGAAACCGTACACCGCATCCGTATGACTGCCGGCACCGACGCGCTGGCGCTGGCGGCAATGGTCGCCGAACATTTTGACGCTGCACGCCGCTGGGCCGACTACACCGCCGAGGAGATGAAGCACGACCGCTTCTTCCTGGCCGACCTGGCCCGCCATGGCTGGGACGCGCAGCGGGTACTGGCGGTGCCGCCGCTGCGCGGCACTGTCGCGCTGATCGATTACCTCCGCCGCCAGATTGCCTCGGTCGGCAGCATCGCCGCGGTGGCTTACTCGATTTACGTGGAATGGCATTCCGCCCGGTTCTCGCGGCCGGCGGTGGAGCGCGCCGAGCAGGCGCTGGGCGCCGAGTTCGTCAAGGGCGCCAAGGCGCACCTGGCCGTCGACGTCAAGGAAGACCATTGTCAGGAGATGGTCGACATTGCCTACCTGCTGGCCGGTCACGACGCCGGGCTGCGCGTGCTGCGCGCCCTGGTGGTCGACATTGCCGGCTTGCTGCGCGAGAGCTTCATCGAGCTGCACCTGACCGTCGCCGAGCCAGCGCCGGAGACCTGACCGTGCACGCCTGCGTGTGCGGCGGCGGCGCCATCGGCCATGTGCTCGCTGCCGTGTTGGGCGCAAAAGCGGACGTGTCGGTGTCGGTATTGACGCGCACCTCGCAGCACTGGCGCCGCCGGGTCGAAATCCATTGCGGCGATCGCTACAGGCTGGAAGGGCGCCTGCACAAGGCCAGCGACGATGTGGCCGCCTGCGTGCGCGGTGCCGATGCGGTGTTGCTGGCGCTGTCTGCGCCGGCGCGCGCCCAGGTGCTGGCGCGCATTGCGCCGCACCTCAAGCCCGGCAGCTGGGTTGCCTGCGTTGGCAACAGCATCGGCTTCGATGGCGACGCGCGCGCGCTGCTGGGGCCGGGGGGACGCTTTCTCGGCTTCCAGCGAACCCCGTGGGTCGCCCGTCTGATCACGCCGGGCCAGCTGGTTCGCGTCAGCGGTGTGCGCGCCGCGGTCCTCGTCGCCGGCGCGCCGGCCGACCAGCTGCCCACATTCGCGGCCGCGCTGGGCTGCGCCATCGGCGTGCACTTGCCGGTGTCGGGCAACTATCATGATGTGAGCCTGGCCTACGACAATGCCACCTTGCACCCGCCGCGCCTGTACAGCCTGTTCGGACCGGAGCGACTGGCCGCCGCCGGTCAGGGTTTTTATCGGGACTGGGACGACAGCGCCAGCCAATGGCTGCTCGACATCGACGAAGAACTGCAAGCGCTGCGGCGCTCGCTTGGCGCCACGGGCGCCGGCTCGGCGCGCCGGCATTTCGGCGTCAGCCACGCCGGCCCGTTGACCCGGCTGATTCGCAGCAGCGTTGCGCTGCGAGAGATTGGCCTGCCGGTGCTGGCGGCCGCCGCCACGGGGACGGCGGTCCAGCCTGACCTGGCGTCGCGCTTTTTTCAGGAGGACATCGCGTACGGCCTGGCGCTGCAGCACCGGATGGCCGCCCGGGCCGGTATCGAGACGCCGAAGATCGGCCGCTTGCTGGACTGGGCGCGCGGCGCTTTCCAGCTCGCCGACCCGCAATGAACGCGGCGCCAGCGCCGGTCGCGGCCGATGACGAAACGTACTGGGCGGCGATACGCGCGCAGTACGCGGTCGCGCCGGATGTCATCAACCTTGAAAACGGCTTCTTCGGCGTGCAGCCGATCCCGGTGTTGCGCGCGTTCGCGCGCCACAATGAGCTGGTCAACTGGGAGGGTTCGTACTTCATGCGGGTGCGCTACCCGGGCCGGCTCGCCCGTGTGGTCGACGCGCTGGCTGCGTTTGCCGGGGTGGCGTCGGACGAGTTGCTCATCACCCGCAACCTGACCGAAGGATTCAACATCCTGCTTCAGGGTTATGCCTTTCGGGCCGGCGACGCGGTGCTGCTGGCGCGCCATGATTACGACAGCGTCGTCGACACGCTGGCGATGCTGAGGGCGCGCAAGGCGATCGAGCTGCGCGAAGTGGCGCTGCCGCTCGATCCGGCCAGCGATGCGCAGATCGTCGACTTGTACGAACAGGCGATCACGGCGCGCACGCGGGTGCTGCTCGTGACCCACCTGGTCCATCGCAGCGGCCAGATCATGCCGGTGGCCGCCATTGCCGCCATGGCGCGCCGTCACGGCGTCGACGTGATGGTCGATGCAGCACATTCATTCGCGCATTTGACCTACCGGATCCCCGACCTGGGCGCCGACTTCGTCTGCGCCAACTTGCACAAGTGGCTAGGCGCGCCGCTCGGCGTCGGCCTGCTGTACATCCGGCGCGGCCGCGTCGCCGATATCGCGCCCCTGTTCGGCGACGTCAGCCACGCAGTAAGCGATATCGCCAGGCTGGGCAACTTCGGTACCGTGCCGCCGGCGCCGATCCTGGCCATCGAAGACGCCCTCGCGTTCCACCAGCATATCGGCACGGCCAACATCGAAGCGCGCCTACGCTACCTGACGCAGTACTGGCTCGGGCAGGTGCGCCAGTTGCCGCGCGTGCGCGTCATGACGCCGAGCGACCCACGCCGCTCGTGCGCGATCGCCGCATTCAACATTGAAGGGATGGCCGCCGCCAGTGTGGTCGAGCGGCTGTTGGCGCAGCACCGCATCTTCACCGTCGCGCGTACCATCGGCGACGAGCAGGCTGTCCGGGTGACGCCGCACCTGTACACCACCACGGCGCAGCTGGACCTGCTCGTTGGCGCGGTGCGCGCGCTTGCGGGTGCGCCTGCGGTACCGCGCTAGATCTCGAGATTGTCGATCAGCCGCGTCGAGCCGAGCTTGGCCGCCGCCAGCACCACCAGCGGCGCGCCTTGCGCCAGGTCGCCGGCCGACGGCACTTGCAGATCGGACTGCCTGCGCACCGAAATGTAATCCGGATTCCAGCCGCGCTTGGCCAGGCTGTCCATCGCCTGGTGCTCGAGCTGGAAAATGTCGAGGTGGCCGTTGCGCATTTCCACCGCCACTGAATGAAGCGCTTGGAACAGCGCCGGCGCTTCCTGCCGCTCCGATCCGCTCAGGTACATATTGCGCGACGACAGCGCCAGGCCGTCGTCGGCGCGCCACGTCTCGGCGGCGATGATCTCGGTCGGCAGCGCGAACTGGCGGCTCATGTTGCGGATAATCATCAGCTGCTGGTAGTCCTTCTTGCCGAACACGGCAACGCGCGGACGCACGCACGAAAACAGCTTCAGCACCACCGTCGTCACGCCGCTGAAAAAGCCCGGGCGAAACTCGCCTTCCAGCGTATTGCCCAGGTCGTCCGGCGGTCGCACGCGAAACTCTTGCGGCTCCGGATACAGATCCTTTTCGGTCGGCGCGAACAGGATGTACACGCCTGCCTTTTCGAGTTTTTCGACGTCGCTCTGGAACGTGCGCGGATATTTCTCGAAGTCCTCGTTCGGCCCGAACTGCAGGCGGTTGACGAAGATCGAGGCGACCACCGGGTCGCCATGCTTGCGGGCCAGGCGCATCAGCGACAGGTGGCCTTCGTGCAAATTGCCCATGGTCGGCACGAACGCAGTGCGCAATTGCCCGCTCAGGTGGTCGCGCAGTTCTTCGATGGAAGAGATAATTTTCATGGGTCGGTCAGTCTAGGGAAGAGGGGGCCGGCATCAGGCCGGCGAATAGGCCAGCCGCACGTAGATCGGCGCAAATGGCGCGGCCTGGGTAATCTCGATCAGGGTTTCTTTCGCCAGTTCCAGCATGGCGACGAAGTGCACCACGACGATCGGCACGCCGCTGTGGCCATGAAACAAGTCGGCGAATTCGACAAAGCGCGCCGACTGCAATTGCCGCAGGATCGCTGACATGTGCTCGCGCACCGACAGTTCCTGGCGGCTGATTCGGTGGTGCTGGGTCAGGGTAGCGCGCTTGAGCACGTCGAGCCAGGCGCGCTGCAGGTCGCCGGCGTCGACTTCCGGCCAGTTCGGCACATTGCTCTGCTCGACGAACAGCTGCGGCCGGGTAAAGTCGCGATCGAGTTGCGGCATTGCATTCAGGTCGTAGGCGGCCAGCTTGATCTGCTCGTACTCGAGCAGGCGCCGCACCAGCTCGGCGCGCGGGTCGCCGGTCTCGTCGTCGTTGTCGGATTTTCGCTGCGGCAGCAGCATGCGCGACTTGATCTCGATGAGCATCGCAGCCATCAGCAGGTACTCGGCGGCAAGCTCCAAGTTGTGCAGGCGGATCTGGTCGACATACTTCAGGTACTGCAGGGTGACCTGCGCCATCGGGATGTCGAGGATGTTGAAGTTTTGCTTGCGGATCAGGTACAGCAGCAGGTCGAGCGGACCTTCGAAGGCGTCGAGGAAGATTTCCAGCGCGTCCGGCGGGATGTACAGGTCGGTCGGCATGCGCAGCAGCGGCTCGCCGTACAGCCGCGCTGTTGCCGCCACGTCCGGCACGGCGACAGCCGCGGCCGCGTCGGCAGGGTCAACCGCAGTGCCCACCGCCTCGTCTGGCAACATGGTCTCGACCTGAAATGCTTACAGTTTGTTCTGGTACACGTACGCTTGTTGCTTGACGCGCGAATCGGACGTGCGGTCCTGCTCGGTCAGCGTGATCGGCGCCTTGTCCCACAGCAGCGCACGGCCTTCGCGCTGGCCTTCCTCGATGGCCGGATTGGCCGCCTTCAGCGCCTTGATGAACAAGGTGTGGTCGGATTCGTACAGCTGGTGTTGTTTGGTCAGTTTCATGTTGGTCGATAGTGTTGCAGACAGGGTATTTTACCCGAGCGGGGAGGGGCCGGGGAAAACCCCGGCGCCGCGCCCCGCGGCGTGGTGTCGATCAGCGGTGCAGGGCGTTCAGTTCGCGCGCGATGATGTCGTGGTTGAGCCACAGCACCGGGCCGATCTTCTCGGCGGCGCCATGGAACATCAGCGGGCCGGCGCCTTCCAGCACCAGCGCGCTGAGGTGGTCGGTGATGAGTGCCTTGCGGTCCTTGTGCAGCTTGGTGATCTCGTCGGAGGTGCCGATCATCACCTCGGCCAGCTCCGGCGTATTGTCCATCGGCCAGGCGTCGAAGTTGCGGAACGTGGTGCTGGTCGGATCCTGGTTGTAGGCCTCGATCTTGGCCAGCAGCGACTCGAGCGACACGCCGTCTTCCAGCAGAGCCTGGCAGATCTCCCACTGCTCGTCGACCCAGGCGCCGCCGCCTTCCTTCTTCAGTGCCTGCAGCAGCGGGAACAGCGACAGCTCGACGCCGACGAAGATGTCGGACGAATTGGTGCGGATTTCCGGGCAGTTGAACACGGTGGCACTGATGCCTTGCGCCCACGCCGCCTCGGCCACGCTTTCCAGGCGCATCTTGGCGTAGCCCTGGGTGTAATTGGTGTAGGTCTGCCAGCGGTATTGCCCGCCGATCAAAATTTCGGTGCCGTGGTAGCCATAGGCGCTGTAGCGCACCTGGCCGCCGCGCTTGGCGACGCGCTCGCGGATGGCGCCGCTGGCGTGGATCAGGTGCTGCAGCGTGTTGGCGGTAACTTCGTCGAAGTTCATCAGGATCAGCTTGCCCAGGTCGCTCTCGAGCAGCGCGCGCGAGGACATGAAGCGCTCGCCGCGGCCCTTGTAGATGCGGTTGGCGATCGCCAGGAAGGCTTTCACTTTCGGGATGCCGCCGGCCATCGTGTGGGCGAAGAACACGTTGGCGCCATCGGGCACCAGCTTGTCGATCTCGGCCATGACGATGGCGGCCGACGCGGTGAAACGCTGCACGCCGGCCTGGCGGCAACGCTCGACCTTGTCCCAGTCGAGCTTGTCGTCCTGCCAGCTCTTGAGCGTCAGGCCGGCCAGCATTTCGGTCGGATTCTGTTCGCCGTCAGGCGCGTCGAGGTCGAAACCGGCCATCATCGGCACGTTGACGATGCGTCCGCCGAGCTTCTCTTCGGCTTCGGCAAGTTCTTCGGCGTCGAGCGCGCGCAGCGCGTTGTTCTCGTCGCGCCGGCCGACCGTGATGCCGACGATCGTCATGCCGGCATTGCGCGCCTCATCGATCAGGCCATTGACGTAGCCGCGGCCGAACAGTTCGCCGAACAGGACGAACACGTCGCCTTTGCGAAACAGGTTGGCCTGCGGGATGTGCCTCAAGGAAGTGGGTGCGGTCATAGAAGTTGGTGTCGCTTTTTAAATGTTGGCGCGTCATGGCGCGGATTTCTCATCAAGACTGCGCATTATAAACCGGTGCAAGGTCAACCAACCAGTTCACGCAGACCCAGTTCACTCAGAATTGAGCCGCAAAATAGTTGATAAAAAAGGCAACATGTTACGGTCAGCCAGCTTACGCTACATTGCATTGCTGTTCCTGGTGTCCGGTTTTTCGGCGTTGATCTACCAGGTCGTCTGGCAGCGCACCCTGTTTGCCACCTTCGGCATCAACAGCGAATCGGTCACGGTGATCGTGTCGCTCTTCATGTTCGGGCTCGGCCTCGGCGCGCTCGCCGGCGGCTATCTGCAGCAGCGCTTCCCGCGCCATCGGCTGCGCCTGTTCCTGTTGCTCGAACTGGGCATCGGCGCGTTCGGCCTGGTCAGCCTCGAACTGATCGGGCTGGTCAGCGCGGCGGCCGGCGACACGACGACGCCCGAACTGGTGTTGTGGGTCTACCTGATTCTGGCGATTCCGACCCTGATGATGGGCGCCACCTTGCCGATCCTGGTGGCCTGGCTGCAGGGCTACCCGCGCAATATCGGCCAGTCGGTCGGCCTGCTGTATGCCGTCAACACCATCGGCTCGGCCATCGCTGCCTGGTGCACGGTCGAACTGCTGTTCGTCCACCTGGGCCAGCAGGCGACGGTGCTGGCCGCCGCCGCCTGCAACTTTGCCACCGCCGCGCTCATTGTGCACGCCAGCCGCCGGCTGGTGCGCGAGGACCTGGCGGCAGTCGAAGCGGCGCCGCGTGCGCCAGGGGCCGCGCCGCTGCTGCCGTACCCGCTGGTGGCCGCCACCTTGCTGGCGTTCGGCTACATCTCGCTGAGCCAGGAAATCCTGTGGTTCCGCATGCTCGGCTTCATGACCGCCAACCGGCCGGAAGTGTTCGGCCTGATGCTGGCCGCGTTCCTGGTCGGCATCGCCGGCGGCTCGATGCATTCGCGCAGGGCATGTGCGCCGGACGGCAAGCCGGTGGACTACCTCGTGCGCGCGCTGTTTCTCGCCATCGCCGTGTTCTACCTGGCGCTGCCCGTCGTGGCGGCGACCTCCGCCTACGTGTCCAAGGCTGCCGGCACGGTGATGGCCTACATCGCCATTGCCGCGGTGGCATTCTTCACCGGCGGCATCCTGCCGATGCTGATGCATCTTGGCATTGCCGACGACGGCAAGGACGCGGCGAGTGCGATGTCGTGGCTGTATTTCGCCAACATCGCCGGCGCCACACTGGGGCCGCTGGTGACCGGATTCATCCTGCTCGACCTGTTTTCGCTTGAAGCCAACATCGCCGTCCTCAGCGCGCTCACCGCGCTGTTGCTGCTGGTCTTGCTCGTGGTCTTGCCGAAGGAGCGCGCCTACAGGCTGCGCGCGTTCGCGCTGATGGCGGTAATCGCGGCTGGCGCCTGCGTGCTGCACAGCGGGCTGTACGCCGGCCACCTCGAACGGCTGCAGCATGGCAAGCCGGATCGCCCTCGATTTGCCTACATCCATCAAAACCGTAGCGGCATCATTACCGTCGAGACCGATCCGCGCGGCGACATCATGTATGGCAACGGCATCTACGATGGCCGCTACAACCTCGATCTGCTGCGCAATTCGAACCTCATTGACCGTGCGTACATGATCGCCAGCCTGCACCGCAAGCCGGCGCGGGTGCTCGAAATTGGCCTTAGCACCGGGTCCTGGGCCAAGGTCATCGCCGATTATCGGGCAGTCGAGTCCTTGACCATCGTCGAGATCAACAAGGGATATGTCGACGCGATGCAGCGCTACCCCGAGATTGCCGGCGTGCTCGAGGATCCGAAGGTCAGGCTGCACATCGACGACGGCCGCCGCTGGCTGCGCAACCATCCTGCCGAAAAGTTCGACTTGATCGTGATGAACACGACGTATTACTGGCGCAGCAACGCGACCAATTTGCTATCGGTGGAATTTTTGGAGTTGGCCAAGCAGCGCCTGAAGTCTGGCGGGGTGGTCTACTACAACACGACCGGCTCGCCCGACGTCGTCTACACCGCGGCCCACGTCTTCAAGCACGTCACCTTGTTTTCCAATTTCGTTGCGGCCAGCGATGCGCCGCTTGCCCTCAGTTACGAGGAGCGGCGCGCCAACTTGATGCAGTTCGGGCTAGGCCAGGATGCGCAGCACCGCGCCGAGCTCGAGCGGCTCGCGTCAGTACCGCTGCCGGAGGTGCACGATGCGATTTTAAGGCGGCGGGCGCTGTGGAAGATCACTGACGACAACATGGCCGTCGAATTCAAGGTGCGGTAAGCGCACAGGCGATGGACGGAAACTCAGTCGGGGTAAGCGCGCAGGCGGGTACCCTTAGCATTCATGACTTGAGTTAGCGGATGCGCATGCCGGGCTTTGCGCCTGGCCATGGCTCCAGCACGTACAGGCCCGGATCGGCCTTCTCGTCGGCGGCCGATGCGCACAGCACCATGCCTTCCGAGACGCCGAACTTCATCTTGCGCGGCGCCAGGTTGGCGACCAGCACGGTCAGCTTGCCGATCAGCTGCTCCGGCTGATACGCCGACTTGATGCCCGAAAACACGTTGCGCAGCCGGCCTTCGCCGACATCGAGCGTCAGCCGCAGCAGCTTGGCCGACCCCTCGACCTGTTCGCAATTGACGATCATGGCGATGCGCAGGTCGATCTTGGTGAAGTCGTCGATCGTGATTTCCGGCGCCAGCTCCTCGACGCCTTTCGTTGCCGCATCCTCGGCCACAGGCGCTGCGACGACAGCAACCGCAGGAGCGGCCGGACGATCGAACAACTCCTCGACCATCTTGGCATCGACGCGCTGCATCAAGTGGCTGTAAGTGAAAATGGTGCGGCCGAGCATCGACTCGTACACCGTCGCGCCGCTGGTATCGCGCCATGAGTACTCGGCGTCGCCAAGGAACTCGGCCACGCGCGCGGCAACCTGCGGCAACACCGGCGACAGCAAGATCGTCAGCTGGCGGAACAGGATCAGCGCCGTCGTGCACACGTCATGCAGCTCGGCATTTTTCTCCGGGTCCTTGGCCAAAATCCACGGCTTGTTCTCGTCGACATACTGATTGGTGATGTCGGCGATCTCCATGATCTCGCGCAGCGCCTTGCCGTACTCGCGGCTCTCGAAATTGGCGCCGATGTTGGCCTGGCGCTCTGCGCCGTTGACTGTCAGCGCGCGGCCGATCCATTGCTGCGCCTTGGGAGTCAGCGTCTCGGCCAGCTTGCCGTCGAACTTCTTGGCGATGAAGCCGGCGCAGCGGCTGGCGATGTTGACGTATTTGCCGATCAGGTCGCTGTTGACGCGCGCCACGAAGTCGTCGCCATTGAAGTCGAGGTCTTCGACCTTCGAGTTCAGCTTGAAGGCGATGTAATAGCGCAGCCATTCCGGATTCATCTTCAGGTCAAGGTAGCGCAGCGGCGAAATGCCGGTGCCGCGCGACTTCGACATTTTTTCGTTGTTGACCGTCAGGTGGCCGTGCACGTTGACCTTCAGCTTGTCGATGATCGGGTGCTGGGCGAAATTGAGCATCGCCGGCCAGAACAGCAGGTGAAACGAGACGATGTCCTTGCCGATGAAGTGCACCTGCTCGGCGTCCGGATCTTGCAGGAAGGCGTCGTAATCGATGCCTTGCTTGCTGAAGTAGTGCTTCAGGCTGGCCAGGTAGCCGACCGGCGCGTCCAGCCACACGTAGAAAAATTTGCCCGGCGCATCAGGAATCGGGATGCCGAAGTAGGGCGCATCGCGGGAAATGTCCCAGTCGGCCAGCTTTTCGCCGGCGTCGCCCAGCCACTCGGACACCTTGTTGACCATTTCCGGTTGCAGGCGGCCAGGCGTGTTCAGCCATTCCTTCAGGAAGGTGTAGCAGCGCGGGTCCGACAGCGCGAAGAAATACTGCTCGGACGGCTTCAGGATCGGCGTCGAACCGGTAAACACCGAGAACGGGTTCACCAGGTCGGTCGGCTGGTAGGCCGAACCGCACACTTCGCAATTGTCGCCGTACTGGTCGTTGGCGCCGCAGTTCGGGCATTCGCCCTTGATGTTGCGGTCGGCCAGGAACATGCCCTTGACCGGGTCGAAGAAGCGGTCGACCGTCTTGGTGACGATCAGGCCGGCATCGCGCAGCTTGCGGTAGATGCCCTGCGACAGTTCGACGTTTTCCGGCGAATCGGTCGAATACCAGTTGTCGAAGCCGATGTGGAAGCCGTCCAGGTACTGCTGGCGCCCGGCGGCAATCTTCGCCACGAACTCCTGCGGCGTGATGCCTTCCTTCTCGGCGGCGATCATGATCGGCGTGCCGTGGGTATCGTCGGCGCAGACGAAATGAACCTCGCGTTTGCCCGCCGCGTCCTGTTGCATTCGCTGGAAACGCACCCAGATATCGGCCTGGATGTACTCCATCATGTGGCCGATGTGAAAGGCTGCGTTAGCGTAGGGCAGGGCGGTAGTGACGAACAGCTTGCGGGTCATGGTCGAAATGCGCTTATCGTTAGATGAAAATAAGCATTTTACCAGCGCTTGCCGCCAATCGGCACGGCGCAGGGGCCGGCTTTGCCATTCCGGCACGGTCGGCGTTGTCAATTTGCGCTAAACTTCGCCATCCCATCCGAAAGGCTACCAATGAGCATCACCGTAGAAGACGTCAACGCCGCACTGGCGGCGGTCATCGATCCGAATACCCAAAAAGATTACGTTTCTTCCAAATCGGTCAAGAACATCAAGGTCGGCGACGCCGGCATCAGCCTCGACATCGAGCTCGGCTACCCGGCGCGCAGCCAGCTCGGCGCGATTCGCGCCGACGTCACGCGCGCGCTGTCGGCGCTGCCGGGCGCCGGCACCGTCGACGTCAACGTCACCTCGAAGATCATCTCGCACACGGTGCAGCGCGGCCTCAAGCTGATGCCGAACGTGAAAAACATCATCGCCGTCGCCTCCGGCAAGGGCGGCGTCGGCAAGTCGACCACCGCGGTCAACCTGGCGCTGGCGCTAGCCGCCGAAGGCGCCGCGGTCGGCATCCTCGACGCCGACATCTACGGCCCGTCGCTGCCGATGATGCTGGGCATTAACGGGCGCCCGGAAACGACCGACGGCAAGACCATGGAGCCGCTCGAAAACCACGGCCTGCAAGTGTCGTCGATCGGCTTCATGATCGATCCGGACGAGCCGATGGTGTGGCGCGGCCCGATGGTCACGCAGGCGCTGCAGCAGCTGCTCGACCAGACCAACTGGCGCGACCTCGACTACCTGATCGTCGACATGCCGCCTGGCACCGGCGACATCCAGCTGACGCTGTCGCAGAAAGTGCCCGTCACCGGCGCCGTGATTGTCACCACGCCGCAGGACATCGCGCTGCTCGACGCGCGCAAGGGCCTGAAGATGTTCGAGAAAGTCGGCATCCCGATTCTCGGCGTGGTCGAGAACATGAGCACGCACACCTGTTCGAACTGCGGCCACACCGAAGCCATTTTCGGCCACGGCGGCGGCGAGAAGATGTGCGCCGACTTCGGCGTCGAATTCCTCGGCGCGTTGCCCCTGACGATGGCGATCCGCGAGCAGACCGACTCGGGCCGCCCGACCGTGGTGGCCGAGCCGGACGGTCCAGTCGCGCGGGTCTACAAGGACATCGCCCGCAAGGTCGCCATCAAGATTGCCGAGAAGGCGAAGGACATGACGAGCAAGTTCCCGAGCATCGTCATCAAGAACGACTAAGTGCAGCTGGACGTCATCCGCCAGCGGCTGCGCGCGCTCGGCGCCCAGCCCTTGCACGAACAGCGCATATTGCGCGACTGGGTGCAATGCCAGCCGCACGACCAGGGCCGGCGCCGCCCCGACGATTTCCTGCCAAAACCGGTGCGCGAAGCCTTGCCTGCGCTCGACGCCGCCTTGCAGGCGATGGCGCGGGTGATCAGCACGCATCCCGCCGATGACGGCTCGGCGCGCCTGCTGGTGGGCCTGGCCGATGGACAAGCTGTGGAAACGGTGCTGCTGCCGCGCGACGGCGTATGCGTGTCGAGCCAGGTTGGCTGCGCCGTCGGCTGCCAGTTCTGCATGACCGGCCGCGACGGCCTGCTCCGCCAGGTGACGAGCGGCGAGATCGTCGCTCAGGTGGTGCTGGCGCGCGCGCGGCGGCCGGTCAAGAAAGTCGTCTTCATGGGCATGGGGGAGCCCGCCCACAACCTCGACAACGTGATCGATGCCATCGCGCTGCTCGGAACCGAAGGCAACATCGGCCACAAGAACCTGGTGTTCTCGACCGTTGGCGACGTGCGCGCTTTCGAGCGAATGGCCGCCGGCGTCGTCAAGCCGGCGCTGGCGTTGTCGCTGCACACCACCAAGCCTGCACTGCGCGAACAACTGCTGCCGCGTGCGCCAAAGCTGACTCCGCGTGAACTTGTCGACCATGGCGAGCGCTACGCGCGCCTGACCGGTTACCCGGTGCAATTCCAGTGGACGCTGTTAGAAGGCGTCAACGATGGCGCCGACGAAATGGACGGCATCGTCGAGCTACTCAAAGGCAAGCACGCCGTGCTGAACATGATCCCCTACAACACCATCCCCGACCTGGCGTTCAAGCGTCCGAGCTGGGAAAAGGCGAGGGCGATTGCCGCCGCGCTGCACCAGCGCGGCGTGCTGACCAAGCTGCGCGACTCGGCCGGGCAGGACGTCGACGGCGGCTGCGGCCAGCTGCGCGCCCGCGCCGCCAATCCGCGCACGATCCCGATCCGTTCAATAGAGGTCTGACCCGGTTTTTTCCGTTGGGGTCAGACCCCGGTTTCGTTGGCAGATGCAATCCTTTGCCAACCAAGCCGCGATCTGAATGCAAGACAACCGTCGGCATCTGCTCACAAATCATGCCGTTTATTGGACAATACTCGCGTCCTGATCGCGCTCACCGTGGCCATCATTTACCTGCTTCCCAAGCTGACCACCGCCGTGCCATCGGCGCTGGTGGCTATTTTTGCCGTCGCCGGCATCGTCGCCGCGGCCGGCATCGATACCAAAACTGTCGGCGACATGGGGTCGATTGCCGGCGGCCTGCCGGCGTTCCATCTCCCCCAGGTGCGGTTCACGCTTGGGACGTTCTACGTCATTGCGCCATATTCGCTGATCCTGGCGGCCATCGGCCTGATCGAATCGCCGCTGACGCTTAACCTGGTCGACGAAATCACCGCGGCCGCGGGCAGCCGAACAAGGAATCGCTGGCCCAGGGCGCGGCCAACGTCGTCGCCGGCCTGTTCGCCACCATGGGCGGCTGCGCCATGATCGGCCACAGCATGATCAACATCGGCAACGGCGCGCGCCACCGTCTGTCGGGCGTTGTTGCCGCCGTCTTCCTGCTCGGCTTCATCCTGTCGCCGTCGCGCTGGATCGAAATGATTCCCCTGGCCGCGCTGATCGGCCTGATGTTCGTAGTGGCCGCCAAGACCTTCGAATGGAGCAGCCTGCAGGCGCTGCGCAAGATCCCACGCCAGGACGCCATCATTGTCGTCGGCGTGACTGTCATTACGTGCTGACCGACCTGGCCATCGCCGTTCTCAGCGGAGTCGTCTTCGCCGCGCTGGTGTTCGCTTGGCAGCATGCCAGGCAAGATCAACGTGCGCACGCGCATCGACGACGCCGGCCGGAAAGTCTACGAATTGGAAGGCAGCCTGTTCTTCGCTTCGGCGACCAACTTCGCCGAACTGTTCACGCCAAAGGACGAGCCGCAACTTGTCGTCATCGAATTCGGCAAGGCCAAGGTCGTCGACCACTCCGCCATCGAGACTATCGACGCTCTGGCGCTGCGCTACCAGCAGGCCGGCAAAGTGCTGCACCTGCGGCATCTGAGCCCCGATTGCCTCGAATTGCTCGACAACGCCAAGCCGATGGTGGAGGTCAATGCGTTCGAAGATCCCCACTACCACATCGCCGATGACAAGCTCGGTTAAGAGCGCCGGGCGACGATTGACGCACCGCCGCAATATGTGTCCGATCATTCCCGCCGAGCACATTAACCCGCGCACGATTGAATCTGCCAATCGGATTTCGCTCGACACTTGTTAAAGTCGGAGTAGACTATTTAGCACGACACCATGAGGAAAGCTCACATGCAACTGGGCTCGGAAGGCAGCATCGAACCATCCTGTTTGCGCTCTGCGGGCCCGCCACTGCCGCACGAGGAGCAGGCGCGCGCGGACCTGTATGGGCTGCTGGCGCGCCTGTTGCTCGCGCCGCCCGACGACGCCCTGCTGGACAGCCTGGCCGGCGCCGACGCGATTCTAGCCTCCGACGCCGAACAGCCGCTCGAGCGGGCATGGCACGAGCTGTCGCTGGTGGCGCGCCTGCTTCCCTTCGAACTGGTGCGCGACGAATTCAACGACCTGTTTGTCAGTACCAGCATTGCGCGTGTCAGTCCCTACGGCTCGCTCTACCTTGCCGGCTTCCTGCACGAAAAACCACTGGTCGCGCTGCGCACCGACCTGGCCGGTCTTGGCCTTGGCCGGCGCATTGGCGCCGGCGAAACCGAAGACCATCTCGGCGCGCTGTGCGAAACCATGCGCCGCCTGATTGTCGGCGGCCATGATGTCGAGCGCCAGCAACAATTTTTCGAGATGCACATTGCGCCATGGACGGCGGCCTGCCTGCACCACCTGCGCCACGCCGAAGGCGCCCAGTTCTACCAGCGCGTGGCCGACCTGGCCGGCGCGCTCTTCGACATCGAACGCGAAGCCTTCCAGGTAGCCGAAGACTACGCCGATGACTGATCAACCCAACCCTGAGAGTGCGTTCATGGACGAGCAAAAAACCAAGACGGTCAATCCCACCCGGCGCAGCTTCCTGCGCGCGGCCGGCGGTGCCGGCGCGCTCGGCGCGCTCGCCGCGGTAGCGGCGGAAACCGGCGTGGCGCCGGTGGCCGCCGCGCCGGCCGAACCGTCGGGCTACCATGAAACTGAGCACATCCGTCAATACTACCGGACCGCAAGATACTGGTAAGGCCAGGCCCACGAACAGGAGCAAATCGCATGCCCGTCGTTAAAAAATCAGCCGTTGGCGCCGCGGTGGCGGGCGCCACCCCCGCTTTGCAGCAGGGCCTGGCGCGCGCGGCGGCGGCCACGGTCAAGCGCCGTACCTTCCTGGTACGCGCGGGACTCACCGCCGGCGCCGCCGGCCTGGCGCGCTCGCTGCCGTTCAACGTCATCGAACCGGCCCGCGCGGCCGACCCGAAGGCGGCGCCGGTCGGCACCGCCGAAATCAAACATACCGTCTGCACCCACTGTTCGGTCGGCTGCTCGGTCGAGGCCGTGGTCAGCAACGGCGTCTGGATCCGCCAGGAGCCGGCCTTCGATTCGCCGCTGAACATGGGCGCCCACTGCGCCAAGGGCGCGTCGGTGCGCGAACACGGTCACGGCGAACACCGCCTGCGCTATCCGATGAAGCTCGTCGCCGGCAAATACCAGCGCATCTCGTGGGACCAGGCCATCAACGAAATTGGCGACCGCATGCTGGCGCTGCGCAAGGACGCGGGGCCCGATTCGATCATGACCATCGGCGGCAGCAAGCACAGCAACGAACAGGCCTACCTGATGCGCAAGTTCGTCTCGATGTGGGGCACCAACAACTGTGACCACCAGGCCCGAATCTGCCACTCGACCACGGTGGCCGGCGTGGCCCAGACCTTCGGCTACGGGGCGATGACGAACTCGTTTAACGACCTGCACTTCAGCAAGGCCGTCATGTTCATCGGCTCCAACCCGGCCGAGGCGCACCCGATCTCGATGCTGCACTTCCTGCACGCCAAGGAACTTGGCGCGAAAATGATCGTCATCGACCCGCGCTTTACCCGCACCGCGCGCTTCGCCCACCATTACGTGCGCATCCGGCCGGGCACCGACATCGCGCTGGTGTGGGGCATCCTGTGGCACGTCTTCGGCAACGGCTGGGAAGACAAGGCCTTCATCGAGCAGCGTACCTACGGCATGGACGACGTGCGCAAGGAGGTGGCGAAGTGGACTCCCGACAAGGTCTCTGACGTCACCGGCGTGCCGGAAGCGAGCGTGCGTCTCGCCGCCGAAATGCTTGCAAAGAACAAGCCATCGTCGGTCGTGTGGTGCATGGGCATCACCCAGCACCATGTCGGCACGGCCAACGTGCGCGCCTTGTCGATCCTGCAGCTCGCCCTCGGCAACATCGGCGTGGCCGGCGGCGGCGCCAACATCTACCGCGGTCACGACAACGTGCAAGGCGCCACCGACGTCGGACCGAACCCCGATTCCTTGCCCGGCTACTACGGCGTGGCCGAAGGCGCCTGGAAGTATTTTGCCACCGCCTGGGGCGTCGACTACAACTGGCTCAAGAGCCGCTTTGCGTCGAAGGAGCTGATGGAAAAGCCCGGCATGGCGGTGTCGCGCTGGTTCGACGGCGTGCTGGAGAAAAACCAGTTCGTCGACCAGCCGAGCAACTTGCGCGCCGTGCTGTACTGGGGGCATGCCCCGAACAGCCAGACCCGCCTGCCGGACATGAAGGCGGCCATGCAAAAGCTCGACATGCTGGTGGTGATCGATCCTTACCCGACCATGACGGCGGCCATGCACGGCCGCACCGACGGCGTCTACCTGCTGCCGGCGACCACCCAGTTCGAAACGTCCGGCTCGGTGACAGCGTCGAACCGCAGCATCCAGTGGCGGGAAAAAGTCATCGAGCCGCTGTTCGAGTGCAAGACCGACCAGGAGATCATGTACCTGTTCGCGCGCAAGTTCGGTTTTGCCGAGCAGCTGGTCAAGAACATCAAGGTGGTCAACAACGAGCCGGTGATCGAAGACATCCTGCGCGAAATTAACCGCACCTGCTGGACCATCGGCTACACCGGCTGCTCGCCCGAGCGGCTCAAGCTGCACATGCAGAACAAGCACACCTTCAATCCGACTACACTCAGGGCCGATTCGGGCCCATGCAAGGGCGACTACTACGGTCTGCCGTGGCCGTGCTGGGGCACGCCGGAAATGAAGCACCCCGGAACGCCGATCCTGTACGACCTGTCCAAGTCGGTTGCCGAGGGCGGTTTGCCGTTCCGCGCCAACTGGGGCGTCGAGCACAACGGCGTGACCTTGCTGGCGGCCGACGGCTCGACCACGAACGCCAGCGAGCTCGATACCGGCTACCCTGAGTTCGACCACGTCTTCCTCAAAAAACTCGGCTGGTGGTCGGAGCTGACTCCCGCTGAGGTGGCCCAGGCCGAGGGCAAGAACTGGAAGACCGACTTGTCGGGCGGCATCATCCGCGTCGCCATCCAGCACGGCTGCGCGCCGTTCGGCAACGCGCGCGCGCGCTGCAACGTCTGGAACTTCCCCGATCCGGTACCGGTTCACCGCGAGCCGCTGCTGTCGCCGCGACGCGACCTGGTGGCGCGTTACCCGACCTACGAGGACAAGGCCAGCTTCTGGCGTGTGCCGACCTTGTACAAGTCGGTGCAGCAAGTCGATTTTTCGAAGCAGTATCCACTGATCATGACGTCCGGCCGGCTGGTCGAGTACGAGGGCGGCGGCGACGAGACCCGTTCCAATCCGTGGCTGGCCGAGCTGCAGCAGAACATGTTCTGCGAAATCAATCCGGCTGACGCGGCGCAGGTGGGGGCCGTGACGGGCCATTACATCAACGTCGAAACGCCGACTGGTGCGCGCATGAAGATGATGGCCATGGTGACGCCGCGGGTGCCGCCAGGACTGGTGTGGATGCCATTTCACTTCGGCGGCTGGTGGAACGGCGAAGACATGGTCGACAAGTATCCGGAGGGCGCCGCGCCGCTGGTGCGCGGCGAGGCTGTCAACAGCGGCTGGAGCTATGGCTACGACGCCGTGACGATGATGCAGGAAACCAAGGTGTCGCTGTGCCGCCTGGCGCGCGCCTGACGGCTTGAGGCCAGTGGAGCCACGCGGCGACAACAATTAACAGCAAGGAGACGAGTGCCATGCCAGCCCGGATGAAATTCATTTGCGACACCGAACGCTGCATCGACTGCAACGGCTGCGTGACGGCGTGCAAGAACGAGAACGAAACGCCGTGGGGCGTCAACCGCCGCCGCGTCGTCACCATCGACGATGGCGTGCCGGGCGAGCATTCGATCTCGGTCGCTTGCATGCACTGCACCGACGCGCCGTGCCTGGCCGTGTGCCCGACCAACTGCATCTACCATACCGACGACGGCATCGTGTTGCACAACAAGGACCAGTGCATCGGCTGCGGCTACTGCTCGCTGGCCTGTCCGTTCGGCGCGCCGCAGTTCCCCGCCACCGGCCTGTTCAACCACCGCGGCAAGATGGACAAGTGTACTTTTTGTGCGGGTGGTCCCGAACCGGATTTGTCCGAGGCCGAATTCAAGAAATACGGCCGCAACCGCATTGCCGAGGGCAAGCTGCCGGCCTGCGCAGAACAGTGCGGCACCAAGGCGCTGCTGGGCGGCGACGCCGACATCATCGCCGACATCTACAAGCAGCGCGTCGAAACGCGCGGCTACGGTCCCGAGTTGTGGGGCTGGAACATCGCCTACAACCGGCCCAAGGGCGGCGGCGAGATCCAGGCCAAGGGCAGCGGCCCGCGCGAAAACCAGCTCGACGACGCCCAGAACAAGCCGAAGAGGCATCCGCTATGAGCGCGCGGCATTGCGTCGCCGCCGTCGGCATGGCGGTGCTGCTGTCGGGCTGCCTGGAAGTGAAGCAGCATCCTTCCTATATAGACGGCGAGTATGCCGGCAAGGTCGACAACCGCTCCGAGCAGGTAAGGTTCCACAGCGACAAAATGGCCTGGACCGCGGCAGTCAGCAACCGCACGCTGCGGCAGAACGAGTACAACCGGGCCAACCCCTGAAAGGACTACGTGATGCGCTCATTGACATCCCTGTGGCGTAGCCTGATGCTGTTGCTGGCGCTGATGCTCGCCGGCCACGCGCTGGCCGAGGTACCGCACCGCGCCGCCAAGCCGGCCTACGCCGAAGAGCAGACCATCTTGCAAACCGAAAAGGACAGTCCGGAATCGGGCGTTTCGTCAACCGCGTCCGGCAAGGTCCACGTCGACCGCCATTACCTCGGCCAGTACGGCAGCACCGAAGGCACCGTCATCTTGCAGCGCGGCGGCAACACCTGGCGCCTGCTGCGCAACGGTCCGATCGCCATGGCGGCCGGCTTGCTGCTGCTGGTCACGCCCTTGCTGCTGCTCGGCTTCTACCTTGGCGTCGGCCCCGCGCGCACGACCGAGCAGCCTGCCGGGCACCGCCTCGAACGCTTCAATCGCTGGCAGCGCTGGGTGCACTGGGCCACGGCCTACAGTTTCCTGGCGCTGGCGTTGACCGGCCTGATCATCCTGTTCGGCAAGAACGTCCTGCTGCCCTGGATGGGCCACGGCATTTTCTACTGGGTCGCGATGATCTCGAAGGTGATCCACAACTTCGTCGGGCCGCTGTTCATCCTGTGCTCGATCATCATGTTCATCACGTTCGTGCGAAATAACATCTTCCGCCGCTGGGACTGGCAATGGATCAAGCAGGGCGGCGGGCTGGTGTCGCACAAGCACGTTCCGGCTGGCTACTTCAACGCCGGCGAAAAGCTGTGGTTCTGGGGCGGCGTGGTCCTGCTTGGCCTGGTCATGTCGGTCACCGGCCTGGTACTCGACTTCGTCAATTTCGGCCAGACCCGCTACGTGCAGCAGCTCGCCAACTATCTGCATCTGGCGGGCGCCACGCTGTACATGGTGGCGGCGATGGGTCATATTTATATCGGCACGATCGGCACGCCCGGCGCCTACCAGGCAATGAAGGACGGCACGGTTGATGCCAACTGGGCCAAGGCCCACCACGAACTGTGGTACGACGAGGTCACCCACACAACCCCGCCGACCTCGCCGGTCCCGCAACGCAGGAGGCGCGAATGATCAGGCACACATTATTGTTGATGGCGGCCGCCGCCGCGCTGCTGGCTGGCGGTTGCAGCCGCGGCGACAAAGCGGCCGATGACGGCATCCGCAAGACCAACTTCCCCGGCGGCGTCACTGCCGGCGGCGGCACCAGCGGCGAAGTGATCGCGCGCGCGCAAACGCCGGTGACCGACGGCAGCTATGCGGGCGGCACGCCGGGCATCGCCGGCGGCTCGGGCGGCACGACGGGCGGCACCGCCACCGCCGGCGCGGTACAGGAATCTGGCCACGGGCCGTCGGGCGCCACGGCGCCGCCGGCGGCAAAGCAGACGCCGAGCGGGCAATAGGAGAGGGCATGCACACCAAACTGTTGATTGCACTGGTGCTGGCGGCGACGAGCGGCGCGGCGCTGGCCGCGCTGCCGCCGCCGACCCCGGCCCAGGTAGAGCAGCAAAAGGCCAAGAAGGCCATCGCCGATGCCCAGGCCGAAAAGGACAAGCTGGCACTGCTGGCGAAGATGGACCAACTGACCGCCAACTGGCGCGGCAGGGCCGGCGCCAAGGGCTGGACGGTGAATCCGCCGACCCCGTTGCCGGCGCCCGTGCAGGCGATCACCGCGCCGGCCCTGCAGTCGGCGCCGTCGGGGCAGCCGAGCGGCCAGCTGACCGTGACCGGCGCACAGGCGCCGATCACCAGCGAAAAGGCCGGCACCGCCGCGCCAAGCGCCGACACCAAGACGGCGCCGTCACCGCCGGCCTCCACCGTGAAGACGAAGTAATGCAACTTGCCAGCCTGCCGATTGCCGTCATCATGCAGCGCCGCGTGATCGAACACCGCTGGGCCGACGAGGCCTGGTCGGCGATCGCGGTGCTGACCGACCCGGGTGGGTTGCCGCCGATGCAGCCGCTGCCGTCGAGTGGCGGGCGCGAGGCCTACATGGTGTCCGGCCTCGAGCTGCAGCTGTATCCGGACGAGAACGACGGCTACTTCGAAAACTGGATCGCGCCGGCGTCGAAAGTGTTCGTCATGTGGCGCATGCTCGAAGGCCGCGCGATGCCGCTGAAGGCTTCGGTCAGCTACGCCGAGGGCACCCGCATGTTCGATTCCGGCGAAGCGGCCGACGGCGTGGCGATGCCGCCCGATATCCACAACTGGCTGGCCGGCTACCTGCGCGAACATTACCAGCCGCGCGACCCGGGCGAACGCCACGGCAGGCGTGCGCGCAGCCAGGAGCGATGATGCCGAGCGAAGGATTCCTGCAGCGCTGGTCCAGGCTCAAGGCCGAGCCGGTCGCGCCGGCCCCGGTAGAAGTCGCGCCGGCGCTCCCTGTTGCGCCGGCTGCCGAGCCTGAAGCGGACGTGGCGCTGCCGACCCTGGCCGATGCTGCCGCGCTCGATGCCGGTTCCGACTACTCGGTCTTTGTCGGCCGCGGCGTCGACGCGTCGGTGCGCCGGCTGGCCATGAAAAAGCTGTTCGCCGATCCGCACTTCAACGTCAAGGACGGGCTCGACATTTATATGGGCGACTACACCATTCCGTCGCCGGTCAGCGAAGCGATGCTCGCGTCGCTGTCGCACGCGCGCAATATTTTCGCCCGCATCGACGACGCGCTGACCCCGGAACAAGACGAACCTGCGCCAGTCGCCGGGCCACCCCCGCCTGGCGAAATGACGGCGCTACCCCCACCCGACGATGCACTGTCGGCCGCAGCGCCAGCGCTGCAACCAGACGACCATGCCGTCAAATTGAACTTATGACGCAAACTCAGAACGTCGTTCCCGCACAGGCGCGAACCTGCGCTGCAAGACGGTTTTAGATCACCGATATTCTCACCCGACCAGGAAGCTGCATGAATTCACCCGATCGACTGAGCAGGGAACGGCCCAAGATGGCCGCACTGGAAGCGGCCGCGGCGCTGCCCGGCCCCGATCCCGTTCCCACCGTCACCTACCATTCGACGGGCAAGACGATAATTATCGGCAGTGCCGCCGACTGCGCGCCGTGGGCCGAGGGCCTCTGCGCCCAGCTCGAACTGACCGTGCTGCTGACTGACCCGCCACCGGCCGGCGCCGCCGAGCCGGCGCGGCTGTACCCGGCGCATCGCGCCCACGCCATCCGCGTCGATGGCTGGCTAGGCGCCTTCGACGTCGTCTGGCAAGAGGGCGCCGCCGAGCGCACTGGCCGCGTTGACCTGGTGCTCGATTTGTCGCCGGCGCCGCTGCTGGGCCGGCACCAGAAGCCGGCCGGCTATTTCGCCCCAGGCGCCGATCTGGCCAAGCGGGCGCGTGCGGTCGAGCAGCTGGCCGACATGATCGGCGAATTCGAGAAGCCGAAATACTTCAGCTACAAGGAACGCATCTGCGCCCACAGCCGCAATCGCCTGATCGGCTGCAACGCCTGCATCGAGATCTGTTCCGCCCAGGCCATCGCCGGCGCGGGCGACCGCATCCGCGTCAATCCGAACCTGTGCGCCGGCTGCGGCGCCTGCACCACGGTCTGCCCGACCGGCGCGCTGACCTACGCCTACCCGAGCCCGGCCTACACCGGCGAACGGCTGCGCACGCTGGTATTCACCTATCGCGAAGCGGGCGGTGGCGCGCCGGTGCTGCTGTTCCACAGCGGCGAGCACGGCAAGGCGCTGATCGGCGAACTGGAAACCAGCGGGCAGGGCGTGCCGCCCAACGTCATCCCGGTCGAATTGCAGCACACCGCCTCGGTCGGCATCGACGTCTGGCTGGCGGCGATCGCCTACGGCGCCGGCGCCGTGATGGTGTTGATGACGGACGAGGAAGCGCCGCAATACCGCACCGCGGTGGCCGCGCAGATGGACATCGCCAACATCATTCTCAACGGCCTCGGCTACGAAGGCCGGCATTGCACTTTGCTGCAAGCGAACCACGCGCAGCTGCTTGGCGTGGTGCTGGCGCGCCCGGTCTTGACGACCGGCGTCACCGAGCCTGGCGGCTTCCACGTCATGATGAACAAGCGCAACACGCTCGACCTGGCCTTGTCGCACCTGGCGCGGGTAGCGCCGCTCAAACCCGCGCTGGTACCGCTGCCGGCCGGCGCGCCGTTCGGCGCCATCCAGGTCGACACCGCCAAATGCAGCCTGTGCATGGCGTGCGTCGGCGCCTGCCCGGCATCGGCGCTGATGGACAGCCCGACCATGCCCGAGTTGCGCTTCGTCGAAAAAAATTGCGTCCAGTGCGGCTTGTGCGCGACCACCTGTCCCGAGGATGCAATCGTGCTCGACCCGCGCATGTCGTTCGCCGATACCTGGAACAAGCCGGTGGTGCTGAACGAATCGACGCCGTTCTGTTGCATCCGCTGCTCCAAGCCGTTCGGCACGCTGCAGATGGTCGAGAACATGCTCGGCAAGCTGGGCGCGCATCCGGCGTTCGCCGGCAGCCTGGACCGGCTGAAGATGTGCGGCGACTGCCGCGTGGTCGACATCATGAAAAGTGGCGACAGCGCCCGCATCACCGGCGGCCACGGCTTGTAAGTTCAGCAGACCCCTGCTGCCCCTTGGGGCGCGAACCCCTGCCACATCGGATCACTGAGCAGAACCGCGCTGCCTAGTCCCCCAGCGACGCTGTAAAATAGATTCTTTACTCAAGCACATCTATCGCCATGACCGTCGTTCGCACCCGTTTCGCTCCCAGCCCCACCGGCTACCTCCACCTCGGCGGCGCCCGCACCGCGCTGTACTCGTGGGCGTTCGCCCGCCACTTCGGCGGCACCTTTATCCTGCGCATCGAAGACACCGACCTCGAGCGCTCGACGCCGGAGGCGGTGCAGGCGATCATCGACGGCATGCAGTGGCTCGGTCTCGACCACGACGAGGGCCCGTTCTACCAGATGCAGCGCATGGACCGCTACCGCGAAGTGGTCGGCCAGATGCTCGAAGCAGGCACCGCCTACCAGTGCTATTCGTCGCCGGAAGAAGTCGAGGCGATGCGCGAGCGCATGCGCGCGGCCGGCGACAAGCCGCGCTACGACGGCACCTGGCGCCCAGAGCCTGGCAAGGCGCTGCCGCCGGTGCCGGCCGACCGCAAGCCGGTGGTGCGCTTCAAGAATCCGCTGGACGGCGAAGTGACGTGGGACGATGTCGTCAAAGGCACCATCACGATCGGCAACAAGGAGCTCGACGACCTGGTCATCGCGCGCCCGGACGGCACGCCGACGTACAACTTCTGCGTTGCCGTCGACGACTGGGACATGCAGATCACCCACGTGCTGCGTGGCGACGATCATGTCAACAACACGCCGCGCCAGATCAACATCCTGCGCGCGATCGGCGCGCCGCTGCCGCTGTACGGCCACCTGCCGATGATCCTCGGCGCCGACGGCGAGAAGCTGTCGAAGCGCCACGGCGCCGTCAGCGTGATGGACTACCCGGCCCAGGGCTACCTGCCGGAGGCGATGCTCAATTACCTGGCGCGCCTCGGCTGGAGCCACGGCGACGACGAAGTGTTCTCGATGCAGCAGTTCACCGAGTGGTTCGACCTCAACAACCTGACCCGCTCGCCGGCGCAGTTCAACCCCGAAAAGCTCAACTGGATCAACAACCAGTACATCAAGCAGGCCAACAACGAACGGCTCGCTTCGCTGGCGCGCCCGCGGATGCTGACCGAAGGCGCCGAGTTCAACGGCAACCCGGCACTGGCGCCTGTGCTCGCGCTGATGAAGGAGCGTGCCAACACCGTCAACGAACTGGCCGACGCGGCGATGCTGTTCTACCGTGATCCGACCCCGGAGCCGGCCTTGCTGGCGCAGCACCTGACCGATGCCGTCAAGCCGGCGCTGGCGCAGTTTGCCGAGCGCTGCGAAACGGTCGAGTGGCACCGCCCGGCGCTGGCGGCGATGGTCAAGGAAGTGCTGGCCGCAAACAACATCAAGATGCCGCAGCTGGCGATGCCTTTGCGCCTGGTTCTGACCGGCCAGCTGCAAACGCCGGCCATCGATGCGGTGCTCGAACTGTTCGACCGCGACGTCATTCTGGCGCGTGTTCGCAAATATCTTTGATTAAACTCGCTTCTGGCATTTGCGGAATGCAAGAGAGTAGTCTATAATTTTGCTTCTTCACCGGACGGGGGTATAGCTCAGCTGGGAGAGCGCTTGCATGGCATGCAAGAGGTCAGCGGTTCGATCCCGCTTACCTCCACCACGTTGAAGAGAAGTAGGCAGTAAAATTAGTTCAAGGTCCCCATCGTCTAGAGGCCTAGGACATCACCCTTTCACGGTGAGTACAGGGGTTCGAATCCCCTTGGGGACGCCAGGATTCGATAGTGCGGAAAATGTAGTTGTTCAGCTACACAACCCTGACTAGTCAGGGTTTTTTTTGCACTGCCAGTATTGGGGGGTATAGCTCAGCTGGGAGAGCGCTTGCATGGCATGCAAGAGGTCATCGGTTCGATCCCGTTTACCTCCACCAAGTTGTTTAAGTAAAGTTGCAGTCCCCATCGTCTAGAGGCCTAGGACATCACCCTTTCACGGTGAGTACAGGGGTTCGAATCCCCTTGGGGACGCCAGGATTGAAGTAGCGTGCAATAACAGGTCAGGGTGGTAGAATATCGCCCAGGACAGATTTCTGTCCCCATCGTCTAGAGGCCTAGGACATCACCCTTTCACGGTGAGTACAGGGGTTCGAATCCCCTTGGGGACGCCAGTTAAAAGCCGGAGCAGACCAACGCGCATGCGTACAGGTGCTTCGGCTTTTTTATGTCCGCGCGGTTTCGGCCGGTAGCCGACGCGACTTCCGCTAAAATAACGCGCCGATCCCACTTCCACAGTTGCCCATGCTCGCCACAACGAACCCGACTACGCTCGCGATCTTCTGCAAGGTTGTCGATAACTATGGCGACATCGGCATCTGCTGGCGCCTGGCGCGCCAACTGCAGCACGAGCATGGCGTCGCCGTGACGATGTGGGTCGATAATCTGCGAAGCTTTCAGCGCATCTGCCCGGTTGTCGAGCTCGATGCCGACGCGCAGCGCGTCGCCGGCGTCGATGTGCGCCACTGGCGCGACCAGGAGGGCGCTTTTGCGGTCGCCGACGTCGCCGACATCGTCATCGAATTCTTTGGCTGCGACATTCCGCCCGGATACATTGCCGCCATGGCGCAGTGCGAGCCGCGCCCGGTGTGGCTGAACCTCGAAGGGCTGAGCGCGGAGGAGTGGGTCGAAGGCTGCCATACCTTGCCGTCGCCGCATCCGCGCCTGCCGTTGCTGAAGCATTTTTTCTTCCCCGGTTTTACCGCCAACACCGGCGGGCTGCTGCGCGAAGCGGCGCTCGACGAGCAGCGCCGCCAGTTCCAGCAAGATCCGGCGGCGATGGCCGCGTTTCTGGCGTCCTTTGGCGTCACCGCTGCGGAAATGGCGTCGACGCGCATCTCGCTGTTTTGCTATCCGCACGCGCCGGTCGCAGAAATGTTCGCCATCTGGCAAGGCAGTGCCAGCGCCATCACCTGCCTGGTGCCGGAAGGCGTTGCAGCCGACGCGGTGCGGGATTTTATTGGCGGCGCAGCCGACGCCGGCGCGGCGCGCACGCGTGGGTCGCTCACGGTGCGCGTGCTGCCGTTCGTGCCGCAGCCCGACTACGACAAGCTGCTGTGGGCATGCGACCTCAATTTCGTCCGCGGCGAGGATTCCATCGTGCGCGCCCAGTGGGCAGGGCGGCCGTTCGTCTGGCACATTTATCCGCAGGACGAAGACCTGCACCACAAGAAATTGCGCGCCTTCCTCGGCCGATACTCCGGCGGCATTGTCAGCCTCGACACGTTTTCGCTGCGCTGGAACGACGCCGGCGTCGATGCCGGCGCCGACTGGCCGGCGCTGTGGCGCGCTTTCGAGGCCGACCTGCCGGCGATCGCGCGCCGCACCGACGCCTGGCACGCTGAAATGCTCGGCCACGGCGACCTGGCCGCCAACCTGCTCGACTTTGCCCAGTCGATGAGGCAGCTGGCGGACTAAACTAGGGTATAATGCCCGGTTAATCCAGACCCTATTTTTATTCGATCAAACGTGAGCTTGCGGCGCTTGGCCGAGAGGCGACAGATGATTTTTATGCAACCCACCTTTTACGTACACTCTCTATGAAACCTGCAAAAGAAATTCGTGTTGGCAACATCATTATGGTCGACGCGAAGCCAATGATCGTGTTGCGTTCCGACGTCAACGGTTCGAGCCGCACGGGCTTCACCTACAAGTGGAAGATGAAGAATCTTCTGACCGACACCCCGATGGAAAACGTCTTCCGCGGCGACGACAAGTTCGACGTCGTCGTGCTCGACAAGAAGCCGGTGACGTATTCGTACTTTGCCGATCCGCTGTTCGTCTTCATGGATGCCGACTACAACCAGTACGAAATCGAAGAAGAGAACCTGGGCGAAGCGCTGCACTACCTGAAAGACGGCATGGAATGCGAAGCCGTTTTCTACAACGAAAAAGCGATCTCGGTCGAACTGCCGACCACCATCGCGCGCAAGGTTGCCTACTCGGAGCCGGCGGTCAAGGGCAACACGTCGGGCAACGTCCTGAAAGAAGCCAAGATCGAGAACGCCATCGAAGCGCACCAGCACAGCGTGCAGGTCCCGCTGTTCGTCAGCACCGACGACGTCATCGAAATCGACACCCGCACCAACGAGTACAAGCGCGTCGTTCGCAACTAAGTCGCCGTCCTGTCTCGAAAAGCGCTGCCACGGTCGGGCAGCGTTTTTTTTCGCCTGGGCCACCGGGGTCTGACCGGAAAAAACGGGTCAGACCCCTTTTGTTGCTGGTATGCTATTCAGACCTCATTCACACATTGGAGATTGCATGGATCGCAGGGATTTTGTTCGACTCGGCATGGCCGCTACCGCCGTCGCCACCGCATCGACCGCCAACGCAGCGGGCAAGCTTGCCCCGGCAGGCGCGGACGGCAGCATCCTCGAGGCCGGCGTCCTCGAACAGCAGGCCATGATGAAAGCCGGTAAGCTCAGCTCGCAGTCGCTGGTCGCCCAGTACCTGGCCCGCATCAACGCCATCGACAAGCGCGGCCCGCGCCTCAATTCGGTCATCGAGCTCAATCCCGACGCCCTCAACATCGCCGCCGACATGGACCGCGAGCGCGCCGCCAACAAGGTGCGCGGCCCGCTGCACGGCATCCCGGTGCTATTGAAGGACAACATCGCCACCGCCGACAAGATGAGCACCAGCGCCGGCTCGCTGGCGCTGGCCGGCGTGCGCGCCACGCGCGATGCGCACGTCGTCGCCCAGCTGCGCGCCGCCGGCGCCGTCATCATCGGCAAGACCAACCTGTCGGAATGGGCCAACATGCGCTCGACCCATTCGACCAGCGGCTGGAGTGGCCGCGGCGGCCTGACCCGCAATCCGTATGCGCTCGACCGCAACACCAGCGGCTCGAGCTCCGGCTCGGGCGCGGCGATTGCTGCCAGCCTCGCCACGCTGGCAGTGGGCACCGAGACCGATGGCTCGATCGTCTCGCCGGCGTCGACCTGCGGCCTGGTCGGCATCAAGCCGACCCTGGGCCTGTTAAGCCGCAGCGGCATCATCCCGATCGCCCATTCGCAGGACACCGCCGGCCCGATGACCCGCACCGTCGCCGACGCCGCCCTGATGCTGTCCGCGATGGCTGGCGTCGATGCGTCCGACCCGATCACCAAGGACAGCGCCGGCAAGCCGACCGACTACGCCGCCGCGCTGGTCAAGGGCGGCCTGAAAGGGATGCGGCTCGGCGTGGCGCGCAATTTCTTCGGCAGCGGCGACGCCGTCGACGCCATCATCGAGCGCGAACTGGCGGTGCTGAAGGCGCGCGGCGCGATCCTGGTCGACGTCAAGGTGCCGAACATCGACAAGTACAGCGACAGCGAAACCGAGGTGCTGCTGTACGAATTCAAGCCGGGCCTGGAAGCCTACCTGGCCGGCTATGCGCCGCACGCGCCGATCAAGAACATGGCCGACCTGGTCGCCTATAACATCAAGCACAGCACCAGGGAGATGCCGTTCTTCGCGCAGGAGCACCTGGTCAAGTCGCAGGCCAAGGCGGGCCTGAAGGAGAAGGAGTACACCGAAGCGCTGGCCAACAACCATCGCTATTCGCGCGCCGAAGGCATCGACCAGGTCATGAAGGAGCACAAGCTCGACGCTCTGGTGGCGCCGACCGGCGGGCCGGCGTGGCTGACGGACTTCATCAACGGCGACCATTACGGCGGCAGCTTCTCGTCGCCGGCCGCGGTGGCCGGCTATCCGCACATCACCGTGCCGGCGGGGCATACCAACGGCCTGCCGATCGGGATCTCGTTTGTCGGGGGAGCGTTCAGCGAAGCGGCGCTGATCGGCATGGCGTACGACTACGAACAGGCCACGCTGCACCGGCGCCCCCCGCGCTATCTGGCGTCGGTCAACCTGCCGGCCTGACGCCGGCTTACTTGCTCTTTTTCGCCTTGACGAACACCGGGCCCCACAGCGGGTGCCCGTGCTCGCCGGGCTCGAGGTCGAACGAAGGATCGAGCTTGAGCGCTTTTTCGAACTGCTGGCGGCACAGCGTCTGGCGCGACGTCACGCAGTAGCTGAAGGCGGTGTATTTCAGCGCTTGCAGTTGCGTCGCCTTCGATCCGCCTGATACATCGGCCGCGGCGAGGCGCTTGATGGCGTCGTTGTAGTCGCCGTTGTTATACATGGCCACGCCTTCCTTCAGGCCTGACTGCACCGGCGCCGCCGCCGCTGCCGGCGGCGCCGCCTCTGGGCGAGCGCCGGCTGCCGGCGTTGCTGCCGCGAGCTTGCCGCCAAGGGCGGCCGGCAAGTTGGCGCAGCCGGTGACGACGACGGCGCCGAACAGGCAGGCGAGGGAAGCGAGGGTGCGAATACTGGTCATGTTGAAGTCCTGTGTTGTCTATTTATTTTTTTGCCGACGCGAAGTCATGCTCGATCGTGCCGGTTTTGCTCTTGCCTGAGTCCAGGTCGATCGAATGATCCGGAAAACTCGGATTGACGAGGCGGACCTTGTGTTTGCCGGCCGGTAGTACCAGTCGTTTCATCGGCGGGCTGACGCCTTTTTCGCGGCCGTTCACGTATACGGTTCCCCATGGCTTGATCGCCAGTTTGTAGGTCACCATCTCGACGACCGGCGCCGCCGGCTTCGCTTCCGGCGCTGGCCGCGCAGGTTCGGCCGCCGGCGTCACTTTCGGTTCCTCCGACGCGGCAGCGACCAGCGCGACGGCGGCAGGCGCGGATGCTGCCGGCGCCTGATCCTGCGCCAACGGCTTGACCGGAGCCTCGATGGCGGGCGCCGACGCAGCCGGCGCCGCCGTATGCGGCAGCGCAATCATGATCGTATCGTCGGCGGTGCTGTGCACCAGTGCATACAGGCCGCTGCCGGCCACCAGCACCAGTGCGGCGGCGGCGGCGATCAGTTGCCAGCGCTTTTTGCCGACCAGCGGCACGTTCGCCGTGGCCGGAATCGGCGCGGCGCTCGCCGGCGCCGCTGCCGGCGGGGCGACCGGCATGGCGATCACAGTTTCGTCCGCATCTTGCGCGTCCGGGCGCGCGGCGGGCGCGGCGCGCTGGGTGGCGCCGGGCGCACGCACCGGCGGCGGCGGCCCGAGCGACACGATGCCGAGCAGGTCGCGAAATTGGTCGATCGTCTGCGGCCGGTCTTGCGACAGCACGGCCAGGCCCTTGTCGATGGCGGCCAGGAACGCGGCGCTGTAGCCTTCCGGCGCCACTAGCGCCAGCGGCGTCACCGGATCCTTGATCATGCGCGCGATCGAACTTGGCGGCGCCTGCTTGACGACGGCGAAGTACATCACCGCGGCGAGCGCATAAATGTCGGTGAACTGTCCCTGTTCGAGCGAGGCGTCGCCGGCGTACTGTTCCACCGGCGCGTAACCGGGCTTGAGGATCACCGTCAGGCCCTTGGTCATGTCGCCGATGATCTGGCGCGCCGAGCCGAAGTCGAGCAGCACGGCGTCGCCGTTTCCCTGCACGATGATGTTGTCCGGCGAGACGTCGCGGTGCACGATCTGCATCGTGTACAGCATCTCGAGCGCCTGCAGGATCTGGCGCAGGATCTTGCGGCACCAGGCTTCGTCGACCAGCTCCGGGCTGGCGGCGACGATGTCCTTGATGGTGCGGCCCTGGTAGTACTGCATCGCCGTGTAGGCGGTGCGGTTCTGCTCCCAGAAGCGGTACACCTTGACGAGCGACGGATGGTCGAACTGGGCCAGAAAGCGCGCCTCGTTGATGAAGCTTTTCAGGCCCAGCTTGAACGTTTCCTGATGCCGTTCGGCGCGCAGCGACACGCCGCGGTCGCCGCCGCGCATCGCCAGCGCGCCTGGCATGTATTCCTTGATCGCCACCGTGCGCTGCAGCGAATGGTCATAGGCGATGTAGACGATGCCGAAGCCGCCTTCGCCAAGTACGCCGGTGATTTCGAAATCGGACAGGCGGGTGCCGATCGGCAGGCAGTTCTCCGAACCGCTGCCCGCTGCCACGCCGTCCTCGCCAACCGGGACTGATGTCGTCATGTCGCTGCTTCCTGCTGGTGCACGCGGATCGCGTACACCGAATAATTATCGCGTACCTTGCCGGCCGCCTTGACGGCGCTGTCGGCAATCGCGCACATCGCCGCCAGCCAGTCCTCGCTGCGCGCGCTCGTTGCCAGGGCTTGTTCCATCTCGTTCTCCTGCACCCATTCCCACAGGCCGTCGCTGCAAACGAGCAGCGCGTCGCCGGCTTCGAGCGCGATGGCTCCGTCGCTGACGGCCACCGGGACCTCGCCTTCGGCGCCTACCGCGGCGACCAGGATGTGGCGCTGCGGGTGCACGCGCAACTGGTCGGCGCTGGCGTAGCCGGCCTCGATCAGCTGCTGCGTCAGGCTATGGTCCTTCGTCACCGCCAGCATGCGGCCGGCGCGAAACAGGTAGATGCGGGTGTCGCCAAGGTGGGCCCACACGGCGCTGGCGGCGTGTTCGTCGACCAGCAGCGCGGCGACCGTCGAACTCATGTCGGCCAGCTCGGCGTCGGCAGCCCTGGCGTGGGCGACGCTGTCGATCGACTTGCCGACATACGCCTGCAGCGCGGCCGCGCCGAACGCCGGCGCCGCGCCGAATGCACCGAGCACGGCGTCGGCGACCAGGCGCGAGGCCACTTCGCCGCCGTGGTGGCCGCCGGTACCGTCGGCCACCACGAAGCAGGTCAGCGCGCCGTTGCGCGCCGCGCCCATCGCGTCCTGGTTGGTCGCGCGCATGCCGATGTCACTGGCCTGCGCCCACGACAGCTTCACCACGGCGCCGCTAGTCATGCTGGGCCTCATCGTCGGTGCGCTCGACTTCCTGTTCGTAGGCGGCCAAAAAAGCGGCGCCGAACAGGGTCTTGAACTGGTCTTGCGCTTCGCCGGCGATGGCGCCGTATTCGCGTTCGTATTGCCGCCAGAGGGCGGCGGTGCGGCGCGACGGCGCCAGCTTGTCGATCAGGCCGGGCGCCGGCAGCGCCGCCGCCAGCCGGTCCGGGTCGAGCCGGTCCATCACCGCCTGCATGCTGGCGCGGGTGCCGGCGACGACGCCCATCTGGTGGCCGCGCAGGTCGTGCCAGGCGTCGTCGAGCGACTCGAGCGGCTCCATGAAGCCGGGCATTTTCTTGCGCAGCATCTGGGTCAGCACGGTCTGGCTGTCGGGGAAAAACTTCAGCGGGTTGTTGTTGCGCACCAACACCATCGTGACGTCGGCCTTCGCTTCCTGCTTGACCAGCGAGCGCAGTGCCAGCAGGTCGATCGCTCCCTGCAGCGACTTGGCCATCAATTTGCCCAGCAGCTCCATCAGTTCCGGCGTCAGTTCGGCCGAAATCGCGTCGGCCGAAATGCCGGCGCCGCGCAGGAAAGCCTGCTTTAGCGCCAGCGCTTCCGGCGACTCGAGCCCGGTAGCTGGGGCGGCCGGGTCTGGTGCGGCAGGGGTAGGCATTGTCATTATTGTCAGGCGCGAGGACGCCTTATGTTTATCTACAGCAATAATGCCAGATTCGGCCGGATCGTGCACGCGCAAACGTGCACTGCCGGCCGCCTGCGCCGCTGTCTGTTGCGCCCGGTCAGGCCTCGATGAAGCGCATCTTGAAGCTGCGGCCCTTGATGTTGCCGAAGTCGCGGCCGAGCTGATTGCCGGCATTCAGGCGCGTGAATGCCTGCTCGGCGATATGGCGGTCGAGCGCCACATAGGTCTGGAAC
The DNA here is from genome assembly GCF_049897565.1 of Massilia sp. TWR1-2-2. NCBI lineage: Bacteria > Pseudomonadati > Pseudomonadota > Betaproteobacteria > Burkholderiales > Oxalobacteraceae > Massilia > Massilia sp. TWR1-2-2. The sequence goes on from NZ_JAFCWM010000001.1 coordinate 119,725, forward strand.
TCGGTGACGTTGATCTTGCCGACCTGTTCCTTGAGCAGGCCGGCGTCGCCGGTCAGGGCGCCGAGCAGGTCGCCCGGGCGCAGCTTGTCCTTCTTGCCGCCCATGATGCATAGCGTGACCATCGGCGCCGGCGCCGCTTCCAGTTCGGCGCCTTCGAGTTCCTTCAGGTCGTGCCAGCTGACCTTGGCGCCCTGGTAGTCCTCGATCAGGCGCACCCATTTCTTCTCGTTCGGCGCGCACAGCGACAGCGCCAGGCCCGATTCGCCGGCGCGGCCGGTGCGTCCGACGCGGTGGATGTGCACCTCGGTGTCTTTCGACACGTCGACGTTGATCACCGCGCCCAGGTTGGCGATATCGAGGCCGCGCGCGGCGACGTCGGTTGCCACCAGCACCGAGCAGCTGCGGTTGGCGAACAGCACTAGGATCTCGTCGCGTTCGCGCTGTTCCAGTTCGCCGTACAAGGCCAGCGCCGAGAAACCCTGGCTGCGCAGTTCGGCCGCCAGCTCGCGGCAGTGCACCTTGGTGTTACAGAATGCCAGCGTCGACACCGGCTTGAAATGCTTCAGCAGCATGCCGACAGCGGCGTCGCGCTCGTCGAAGCCGACTTCATAGAAGCGCTGCTCGATCTGGCTGGCGTCGTGCTGCGCCTCGACCTTGATCTCGACCGGGTCGCGCAAGAACAATTCGGTGGCGCGGCGGATGTCGTCCGGGTAGGTCGCCGAGAACAGCAAGGTCTGGCGCCGCGCCGGGCAGGCGCTGACGATGCCGGCAATCTCGTCGTAGAAGCCCATGTCGGTCATGCGGTCCGCCTCGTCGAGCACCAGGGTCTGCACGTTCGACAGATTCAAGGTGCCGCGCCCGAGGTGGTCGCGGATCCGGCCGGGCGTGCCGACGACGATGTGGGCGCCGTGTTCGAGCGACGCCATTTGCGGGCGCATCGGCGCGCCGCCGGTCAGGGTCAGGATCTTGATGTTGCCTTCGCCGCGGGCGAGCCGGCGCAGTTCATTCGCCACCTGGTCGGCCAGCTCGCGCGTCGGGCACATCACCAGACCCTGGATGGCGAACCAGGCGGGATTGAGCTTGTGCAGGATGCCGATGCCGAACGCCGCGGTCTTGCCGCTGCCGGTCTTGGCTTGCGCGATCAGGTCGCGCCCGTGCAGCACCGGCGGCAGGCTCTGGGCCTGGATCGTCGTCATCTCGGTGTAGCCGAGCGTGTCGAGATTGGCCAGCAGGGAAGGCGCGAGCGGCAGCGTGGAAAAGGCATTGGGATTCATGGACGGGCCGATCGAAGGTTACGGGGGAAAGCGTGCTGCGACAGCCAGTCTAGCAGGAGGCGGCCCACACCGGCAGCCCGGTCAGGTCGAGGCCTTCGTCGCGGCGCCATACCGGCAGGCCGCTGGCATCGGTGTCGTCGAGCAGTTCGAGCTGGTGCTGGCGGATGCCGGCGATGCGGCTGCGTGGGGCGCGTTTGGCGGGTGCACCGGCCATGTCCGGCGAGACCGGCGGCAAATCGGCGTCGAAGCCTACCAGGTCCAACGTCGCGTTGTCTTTTTTGTCTCTCATGGCGCTCGTTGCAGCTGCGTTTCCTGCCGCACGTGTCGTAAAACGCGCCGCAGAAAACAAAAGCCCGGCTGCAAGAGTCGGGCTCGATGTTTAAAACAAGTGTTTGGTTGCGGGGACAGGATTTGAACCTGTGACCTTCGGGTTATGAGCCCGACGAGCTGCCAGACTGCTCCACCCCGCAAGACAGATTATACGGACAATCGGCCGCTTGCGCAATGGGCAGTATTTTCTATCGTGTAGACAGCCGCCACAGCGACGTTACTTCGGCCGCGCGGGCCATATGCAGCGGGTCGGTTACGTCGCTGGCGCGCGGATGGGTAGGGCGCACGTCGTGGCGCTCGAGCACGGCCAGGCCGGCCGCGTCGATCATCGCCATCAGCTCGTCGCGCGGGCGCAGGCCCAGGTGCTCGGCCAGGTCCGACAGGATCAGCCAGCCTTCGCCGCCGGGGGCGAGGTGGTCGGCCAGGCCGTTCAGGAAGCCTTTCAGCATGCGGCTGTCCGGATCGTAAATCGCCGCTTCGATCGATGAGCTGGGCCGGCCCGGCAGCCACGGCGGATTGCAGACGATCAGCGGCGCGCGCCCGTCCGGGAACAGGTCGGCCTGGATCACCTCGACGTGGGGATCATAGCCGAGCCGGTGGATGTTGTCGCGCGCGCACGACAGCGCCCGCTGGTCCATGTCGGTGGCGATTACTTTGGTCACGCCGCGCTTGGCCAGCAGCGCGGCCAGCACGCCGGTACCGGCGCCGATGTCGAAAGCGAGGCTGGCGGAGGCCGCCAGCGGTGCGTTGGCGACCAGGTCGACGTATTCGCCGCGGATGGGCGAGAACACGCCGTAGTGAGGGTGGATGCGCGCGCCCAGCGCCGCAATCTCGACGCCGTTCTTGCGCCACTCATGGGCGCCGATCAGGCCAAGCAGCTCGCGCAGCGACGCCACGAACGGCTGGTCCGCGCGTCCATACGCTTCGTTGCAGGCCTGCTCGACGTCGGGCGCGCGGCGCAGTGGGATGGTGTAGTCGGCGTCGAACGGGATCAGCAGCATCGCCAGCGTGCGGGCGCGCTGCGACTGCGCCTGGCGATGCAGGTGAAATGCTTCGGCCGGGGTGGCGGGCGCTTTCGGCGCCTTGGCGCGCTTGCCTTTGTCTCCCTTGTGGTCGGCGCGCCGCGCCAGCGCCTGCAGCAGCTGACGCCCGTTCTGGAAGTCGCCGCGCCACAGCAGCGCGGTGCCTTCGCAGGCCAGGCAATAGGCCAGGTCGGCCGGCGTCTGGTCGTTGGCGATCACGACTTTTTTCGGCGCCGGCATGCCGCTTTCGGAGCGCCACAGCGCCGAGCGTTCGACATCGCCCTCGCTCCAGTGGATGCGGGCAGGCGCGCCGGTGGCGGGAAGGTCGGACATGGCGGGGCAATCGAAATGACAATGCCGCCATTATAGGCGCTGCGACCCGGGCGTGGCCCGGGGTCAGGCTCAGGCGCTGGTGACGGTGCTGCTGGCGGCCGGCTCGCTGTACGAAGCCAGTGCGCGATTGCGTTCGACGGTGGAGGCGAGCGGATTATCCTGCGGTGCGCGCGGCGCCAGCAGCGCGGCGGTGTTCACCAGGCGGATCAGGCGCAGCGACAGGTTGCCCTTGTTGCCGTCGTTTTTGCCGGAATCGACCGATACTTCCAGCTCGCGGCCGAGCAGTTTGAACAGGTCGGACAGGCTACCGGGGAATTTCACTTCGGGCAGCTGCTTGCCGGTCAGCGCCGCCATCGGCTGCGACTCGGCCGGCGCCTGCTCGGCGCTGCGCGTTTGCTGGCTCGTCGCCGTGATCGACGCCTCGTACCTGACTTCGATGTCGAAATCGAAGACCTGGCCGTCGTTGGTGGTGATCTGGCCGCGGCCGATGAACGACGAACTGTCGTGAAACTGCAGCGCTGCCGTGTCGACGCTGCCGCTGGCGTTCTCGAAGTGTTCGACCGAGGTGCTCAGGCTGGTGTCGGCCGTCAGGCTGATGGCGCTGAAATTGAAGGTGGCGCCCTTGGCTGCATCGCCAAACAGGCTCTCGGCAAACTTGGTGAGGAAGTTTTGCGCTACATCAATGGTCCGGTCGCCCAGCTTGGCCACGCGTGCGTTCAGCGCCTCCTGCGACAGGTTGACGTTGTTCGATGACAGCGCCACCGGTTCTACCACTGGCAGCCTGGCGGGGATTTTGCCGCTCGCCGACGCTTGCTGCGCCACTGTGCTTTCCTGCTGGGCAGGCTTGAACAGCGGCGATTGGATCGGGCGTGAGCCCAGTGCGGATAGATTGGACATGATGGTTAGCCTGCATCTAGTTGATGAGCGTATACAGGGTAACGGCCGACGTCCGGTTTACTTTAGCTGTTTATTTGATACTTTTAATGATGATGCATCCATCCATCGTCGTTTGCTTGCAGATACGACTCGACGGCGGCCTTGTTGCCGGTCGCATGGCGCTTGACTTCGCCGCAGGCGCAGATGCCCTGGTAGGGCTGGATATGCGAGCAGGCGGACACCTTCTGCAGAAAGACTTTGACGGCCTTCGAGCAGTGGGCACACTTGAAAGTGAGGATGCGGGCTGGTTTCAACATAAGAGAAAGGGTAAGTGGGTAGAGCGCCATTTTATCAAACCGAGGTCACAAACCGGGGTCAGGCCTGAAATTCGGACATTTTCGCGGGCTCAGGTCTGACACCGAATGTCAGACCTGACCCCAGCTTTTATTGGAGGGGCGGCTGCTATTGGACCGTGACGCTGCTGCTGCCGCCGCCGCCCGGCTGCACCATGATCTTCGTGGCGATCCGCTCCGTCATCTCCTGCACGTGCGAGATGACGCCGACCTTGCGGCCCATCGACTGCAGCCCGTCCAGCGCGTCCATCGCGATGCGCAGCGTATCGCTGTCAAGGCTGCCGAAGCCCTCGTCGATGAACAAAGACTCGACGCGCACCCGGTTCGACGACAGCGACGCCAAGCCAAGCGCCAGCGCCAGCGACACCAGGAAGGACTCGCCGCCCGACAGCGAATTGACGCCGCGCACCTCGCCGCCCATGTCCTGGTCACGCACCATCAGGCCAAGCGACGGGCCGCCATTGCTGACGATCCGCTCCAGCCGGTAGCGCTTGGCCAGCTCCGCCAGGTGGTTGTTGGCGTACCCCAGCAGTACGTCGAGCGTGAACTGCTGGGCGTAATTGCGAAATTTCTTGCCGTCCTGCGATCCGATCAGCTCGGACAGCTTGCCCCAGCGCCGTTCGGCCACCTGCTGCGTGTCGATTTCGGCCAGCACCGCCGCGCCGATCGCGCGGCGCGCGTCGTCCTGCGCCGCAGCAAGCCGCAGGCCGGCCGCCAGGTCGTGCGCCGCCTTGCGCTCCGCCAGCACCACCGCCAGCGCCGCGGCCACCGGATCGGCGCCCGCTTCGGCGCCCGCTTCGGCGTCGGCCGGCGCGCTCACTTGATGCTGCTCGCGCCGGGCGCGGCGCTCGGCGAGCACCGTCGCCGCGCGCGCCACGGCGGCATCGAACGCGTCGATGGCGGCCCGCTCGAGGGCGATGGCGTCCGGCGTCACCGCTAGCAGCGCCGCCAGGCTGTCGATCGGGCCGAGCGCCGGATGGCGCACAGGGAACGCTTCGAGCCATGCGCTCACCCGTGCCGCGGCGGCATCGACCGCGGCGGCGATTGATTCCCGCCGCTGCGTGTTTTGCGCCAAGGCTTCGCGTACGCGCACCACTTCCTGGCCGGCCCGCACGCCGGCATCCTGCTGCTGCGCCAGCGCGGCTCTCGCCGTGTCGATGGCGCCGGCCAGCGCCAGTTCGACGCCGCGCACCGGAGCGCCTCCCCACAACTGACCGCGCTCACGCCGCATGGCGCCGGTCTCAAGATCGATGCGGGCAAATTCAGCCTGTGCGGCAGCTTCGATGCGGCGCGCCTGCTCGAGCCACAGGCGCGCGGCGTCGTGCTCCGCTGCCAGCTTACCCAGGGCCAGCGTGCGTTTTGCCTGCTGGGCCGATTGTTCGTTCCATTGCTGCGCCTCGGTTTCGCGCGCGCTGCGAAAGCGCGCAGGCGCCGCCTGCCATCGGGCCTGCCAGTCGCCTTCGAACGCGCCATCGAGTTCCTCCAGCAAAGCTGCCAGCGCAAGCCCCGCCTGCTCGCGCCGGTCGGTGAGCGCGTTCAGTTCATTGGCCGCGTCGACCAGCTGGCTGCGCGTCGCTACTGCCGCCGCCTGCAATCGTGCGTGGCCGGCGGCGGCCTTGTCGCAGCTGGTCTGCGCGCCATCCCTGGCGCGCGCGGCGTCGCGCGCCGCTTGTTCGCGCACGTCCAACAGCGCCGATTGATCTCTCAGCGCGGCGAGCTGGCCGCCAAACCACGCGGCGCGCTGGTCTTCGGCCTGCGCCTCGGCGGCAACGGGGTGCGCCTGCCAGCGATCGGCCAGCTGCGCCGCGCGCGCTGCAAGAGCCGCCGCGTCAAGCGCCTGCGCCGACAGCTGGGTCGCTGCCGAATCGGCGCCGACGCGCTGCGTGGCCTGCTGCGCCAGATTCTCGCGCAGCAGCTTGTGGCAGCGCTGTACTTCAGCGCGCAGCGTTGCCAGCAGGGCGTGCAGGCGCACATCCTGGTGCTGGTACGGGTGTTCGGCACTGCCGCATACGGGGCACGGTTCGTCGTCGACGAGTTGGGCGCGCAAGTCTTCGACGCTGTCGGCACAGGCCAGTTCGGCCGCGCTCAGCGAGCGTTCCGCTTGTTCGACGGCGGCCGCGCATGGCGCCGCGAGTGCAAGCGCCGCCGCCAGCGCCGCCTCGGCAGCGTCCTTCAGCGCGACCAGCCGCGCGCCTTGTTCGGTGACTTGCTGCAGGCGCTCGCGCGTGGCCGACAGGTCGCTCCAGATCCTTTCGCCGCCGCCAAGCGATTCGCGGCGGGCATTGACCAGGCCGCGTTCGGCGCGCATCTGGTCGGCGTCGAAAGCGGCCAGCGCGCCGATGGCTCGCTGGCGCGCATCTTCCGCCTCCGCCAGCGATGTCGTCGCGCTCTCCGCTTTGGCGCGCGCTTCGGCGTCGGCCTCGCCGGCCCGCTCCGCTGTTTGCTGCGCCGTCGCCAGGGCAGTGGCCAGCGTGGCCTGATTCGCCGCGCCCTGGCCGGCTTGGGCCAGCAGCTTGTCCCAGCGTGGCCACTGTGCGGCAAGAATCTCGAACTGCCGATGCGCCGCCAGCCATGTGTCTCCGGCGTCGCGCGCGGCGCGCGTTTCGTCAAGCTGCGCAGTCTTTGCCGCCAGCGCGTCCTGTGCCAGCACCACGTCGCGCTGCGCCGCATCACGCGCGGACACGGTCTGCACGTGCGCCGGCGCTTGCGTGGAAATCGCTGCATCGAGGGCCTTGGCGCGGTCAAGCTGCGGCACGGCCGCGCGTTGCGCCTGCTCGGCGTCGGCGAGCGCGCCGGCGGCGGCGGTGGACGCAAGCGCCGCTTGCTCTTGCGCCGCGATGGCGCCCTGCAAGGCGGTTACGCCCGCCGTCAGCGCCGCTTGAAGCGCCTGCTGTTCGGCCGCCAGCCGTTCGCTGTCGGCCACCAGCGCGCGCGCCGGCTGCACCGCATCGAGCGTGGCCAGCGCGGTTCTCCGCCCGGCTGCCGTTGCCGCGTTGTCGGCCGCCGCGGTCATATCGGCGTCGGCCTGCGCTTCGTGCTGACGCAGCCTGGCCGCATCCTGATGCCAGCGCAGGTTGCGCTCGAGTAGCTCCCTGCGCTCGTCGATGGCGGCCAGCGCCACGTCTGCGGCGGCGCGCTGTTCGTCCAGCGCGCCGCGCTCCTCGGCCGCCAGCGGCGTCTGGTCCTTCAGACGCGCCGCCAGCTGCGCGGTGAGGTTTTGTTCGATCCGGTAGCGCTCATGCGCGCGCTTCGAGATGTCGCTGTAGATCGCGCTTCCTGTCAGCGTCTCGAGCAGCGCGCCGCGTTCGTTTTCCTCGGTTTTGAGGAAGGCCGAAAATTCGTTCTGCGCCAGTAGCACCGCGCGCGTGAACTGCTCGAACGACAGGCCGATGCGCTGGACGATTTCGGCCTGCACTTCGGTCTTGGTGCCGCCCAGCGCGGCCATCTCTGGCAGCCGGTGCAGCGTCATGGCGGAGCTTTGCAGCACGCCGCTGGCCCTCCGGTGCGCGCGCCGCACGCTCCAGTTGGCGCGGTAACGGCCACCGTCGTTGCCGACGAAGTCGACTTCGGCCACCGCTTCGGCCGCGCCGCGCCGCAGCAGCGAGCGCGGATCCTGCGCCGTCACCGTTTCAGCGCCGACGTCAGGCAGCTGGCTGCCGACGCCGCGCCTGAGCAAGCGCGGCGTGGCGTCGTACAGTGCCAGGCACAGCGCATCGAGCAGGGTGCTCTTGCCGGCGCCGGTCGGCCCGCTGATGGCAAACAGGCCCGACGATGCCAGCGGCTCCTGTTCGAAGTCGACCGCGAATTCGCCGGCCAGCGAGGCCAGGTTCTTGCCGCTGATTTTAAGGATCCTCATGGCGCGCTTTCGGCGCCGGCGGCCAGCACCAGTTCGGCAAAAGCGCTTTGCTGGTCCGTCGGCGCTTCCTCGCCATACCGTTGCAGGTACAGGCGGCGGAAGATGTCGTCCGGCTGCATCTGCGCCAACTGGTCAAGCGTCATCGCCACCGTCTCCGGCGCCACTGTCTTCTGGCGGCGGGTCGGTTCGATCTTGGCCAGGCGTACCGGCTTGCCGGCCAGCGCCGCCTCGATGCGCCCGCGCAGGCCCGGCTCGGGCGCGTCGAGCAGTACCCGCACTTCGATGAACGGCTGCGCCGTCGGCGCCAGATCGGCATCGAACGCCAGCGACGCCAGCGCGGCCAGCGCTTCTTCCAGCGGCGCCGGCTGCGGCGGCACGCGCAGCAACTGCACCGCGCGTGGCACCATCAGCGGCGTCACTTCGCGCGCGACGCCATCGGCCAGGTCGATACGCAGCACCTGGTGCTGGTAGCCGACTTCAGCGAACGACAGCGGAATCGGGCTGCCGCAATAGCGGATGTGCTCCTTCTGGCCGACCCGCTGCGCCAGGTGCAGGTGGCCCAGCGCGACGTAGGCGATCGACGCATCGAACATGGTCGCCGGCAGCGCCTCGGTGCCGCCGATGACGATGCGCCGCTCCGAGTCGAGCGAGGCCTGGCCGTCCACCATGTGGCAGTGGCCCATCGCCAGGATCGCCTGGCCGGGCAGGCGGCGCGCCTGCGCCAGCGCGTACGCCTGCTGATAAAGCTTGGCGATGCCATGCGAGTAAGGGTCGAGCGGCGCCTCGCCGTCGGCGGCGGCGACGCGCGGCAGGTCGCCTGGGCGCAGGAAAGGGATCGCCACGCACCACGCGGCCACGGCGCCGTGCTTGTCGTGCAGCGGCACCAGCATGCGCTCCATGTCGATCTCGCCGTCCGCATTGCGCATGACGTGCCCGATCACCACCGTGCCGTGCGCTTCGAGCAGCGGTCCGGGCGCCTCCAGCCGTCCGGGCGAATCGTGGTTGCCCGCGATGAGGACGATGTCGAGCCGCGGCGCGCGGGCGCGGGCCTGCTGCAGGAAGCGATATAGCTGCTTCTGCGCGCCGGCCGACGGATTGGCGGTGTCGAACACGTCGCCCGAGATCAGCAGCGCGTCGGCCTGTTCGGCGACGATGCTGTCGAGCAGCCAGTCGAGGAAGCACTGGTGCTCGTGCGAACGGTCGAAATTGTGGAGGGTCTGGCCGAGGTGCCAGTCGGAGGTGTGCAACAGCCGCATGAGGTCGCTTAAGTTCGGAAAACAATCGCTTACTATAACGCAGAGTTCATCGGCCGCGCCGCGGCCGGATCTTCATTAGAATGCGTGCATGACCGAACTGACATTGACTCCCGCTGCCGCGCGCGCGCTGCACCTGGCCGCGCAGGGGATGCTGCAGCCGCGCCGCGCCAAGGCCGTCAAAGAAGACGTGATCGCGGCAATCCGCACGATGGGCGTGCTGCAGATCGACACCATCAGCGTCGTCGCGCGCAGTCCCTACCTGGTGCTGTGGAGCCGGCTGGGCGACTACGACCCGGCCTGGCTCGACGAGCACCTGGCCGAAGGGCGCCTGTTCGAATATTGGGCGCACGAAGCGTGCTTCGTGCCGATCGAAAGAGCGAGAGGCGCTCGCTCGAAGCGCTGTTCACGGCCGGCCAGCTGATGATCGCGCGGCGCCACAACTTCCAGCGCGTGTACGACCTGGCAGAGCGCGTGCACCCGGAATGGCACGACAGGCGCCTGGCGCCACTGGCCGACACGCGCCGCGAGCTGGTGCTGCAAGCGGTGAAGGCGCTCGGCGTATGCAAGGCGGCGTGGATTGCCGACTATCACCGCACGCGCCGGTCGCATCCCGACCCGGCGCAGCTGGCCGGCGAGGGCGCGCTGCTGCGCGCCAGCGTGACCGGCTGGGATGCGCCTGTACACATACATCCGGATCATCGTGAGCTGGCGCAGCGCGCGGCGGCAGCGGACTTGAGCGCCAGCGTGACGACGCTGCTGTCGCCTTCGACCCGATCGTCTGGGACCGCCGGCGCGCGCTCGAACTGGCCGCACTGCTGCGTTGCGCGCGCTGGCACGGCTGCCCACAGGTGATGCTGACGCAGGCGAGCCCGGCCGCTTTTGGCGTGCAACTGCAAGATGCGCTGGCTGAACATGGCGCTTGTTGAAGGCGCACTTCTTATTGGCATGGCGCAACATGCTTACGCCTTGTCAAGCCTCCAAGTTTGCGCTAGATCAAACACGGACCTGTCGACCATCTTTACACTCATTCATTCGGGCTGATGAGAAAAGCAACTCTCTCCAAGCCGGTTTCAACCACCACATTCCTCGCCGAAGCATTGGCTCCCACCTGGCGAGCCGGCGTCGCGCTGGGCAAAAGGAGAACGAATGCTAACTGCAACATACACGCTGGTTGCCCTGTCGGTCGAGCAAGCAAGCGTCCGCATAAGTCTGCAGTCCCTACAAAAAGTGCTTTATAACAATTTCGTTCAACAGCGCGCGCTGACCCCTGGCCAGGTAGATTATGCGTGTGACGCGCTGCGCCGCCTGTACGACACTTGCCATTGGCGCAAGATTGAAAAATTCCTGATTCCGGCCATCCACCGCGCCACCCACGAAGCGGACCAGCTGCTCGCCGAGCTCGACCATCTCAACAGCGCGGCCGCCGAGGCGATGGGCGAAATCGCCGAACGGTTTGCCGGCTTGTCGGTCGACTCGGCCGACCGTGTCGCCGACTTTTGCGCCGCCGTCGACACGTTCTGCAATTCCTTGCTGCAGCGCCTGGCGCGCGAAGAGCAGGAACTGTTCCCCGTTGCCCGCACCGTCATCTCGGGCGAAGCGTGGTTCTCGATCGCTAACAAGATGCTGGCCCACGAAGCCTACATGCAGGAAACCAAGCCGCGTCCGGGCCCGGTCGCACCGATCGCGCGTGGCCGCCTGGCCAGCCAGCGCGCCAACCGCGTTACGCTGACGCACTGAGTTTCGCAAACTTCTCCGCTGCGCGCCCGGCCGGGCGCGTGCCGGCCACGCCTCCCGCCAGATTCCCTGAACGCATCATCGGCCTACACGGCGGCCGAATCGCCGCTTATCCTGCCTTCTTGCTATCATGGCGGTTTTGAGCGATTGAGCCGACGTCATGTTCGAATTCCTTTTCAAGCGCCCAGGCGACAAGCCCGGCGAGGCGCCTACTGCAACGGCGCCGCAACCCGCTCCTGCTGCCGCGCCAGCCGGTTCGCCACGCGCGCTGCAAGCCGAAAAAGTAAAGCAGCTCGCCGGCGACGAGGCCGCCGCGGTCGAGTTCATCCTGCAATCCGAATTTTCCGAACTGCGCCTGGCGGCGGCGGAGTTTGTCCACACGCCGGCGCAGCTCGAGCGTGTCCACAGCGCCATTCGCAACACCGACCGGCGCGTCGCCAAGCTGATGCAGTCGCGGCTCGACGCCATCCGTCACCACCAGGCCGAGTTGCAGCGTGGCCAGGCCTGCATCGACCAGGCGGCGCAGCTGCTGAAAGACGAAAAACTGACGCCCAATCACGTCGCCGAACTTGACCGGCGCTGGTCGGTCATCGCCGCGCCGGAACTGGCCGGCGAGTTCGACGCCATCCGCGCCGCGCTGGCGCAGCGCCTCGAAGCCCAAGTCGTGCTGCAGCGTGGCGTCATCGACAGTGTCGGCGCGCTGCGCAAGCTCGCCGGCAGTGGACTGCCGGCAGCCGACGTCGCCGCCCAGCTCGAACAGCTCGCTGCCGCCCACGCCGCCGCGCTGGCGGCGCCGGAGCACGCCTCGCTGCCGCGCAACCTGGTCAGCGAGTTCGCCGCCGAACACGCCCGCGTCAGCGCCAGCCTTGGCGCCATCGCGCAAGGCGAAGGCGCGCTCGCTGCCCGCGAAGCGCTCCTGGCCGAATGGCAGGGCGCCGCCACGCCGCTCAACGCTGAAACGCTGCGGCGCGAATGGAACAAGCTGCCGCCGGCGCCGGCCGGCGACGCCGCGGCCAGCCTGCAGCAGCGCGTCGACGCGCTGCTGGCAGCGATCCCGCCCGAGCAGCGCAAGCCGAAGGAAGCACGGCCTGCGGGGCAGCCGAAGTCGCCGCCGGCCGGCGCCGACCAGCAATTCCTCGACCACCTGAGCGCGATGGAAGCGGCGCTCGAACACGGCTCGCTCGGCACCGCCGCCGAACACGACAAGGCGCTCAAGGACAGCAAGGGCGCGCGCCTGACGCCGGCGCAGTCGGACCGCCTGGCGCACGGGCGCGGCGAACTCAAACGCCTGTCGGACTGGGCGCGCTGGGGCGGCAACGTCTCGCGCGAAGAGCTGATCAAGTCGGTCGAACAGCTGGCCACCCAGTCGCTGGCGATGAGCGAGCTGGCCAAGAAGGTCGGCAGCATGCGCGAACGCTGGAAGGCGCTCGACACCCTGTCCGGCGCCGCGCCGAAAAGCCTGTGGGAGCGCTTCGACGGCGCCTGCAGCGCCGCCTATGCGCCGGCCGCCGCCCACTTCAAGCACCTGGCCGAAGAGCGCCACACCAACGCGGCCAAGGCGCAGGCGCTGATCGCCGAAGCGGGCGCCGAAGCGGCCAAGCTGGAAAATGCCGACAGCGTCGACTGGAAGCACATGGCCGTCACGGTGCAGCGCCTGCGCCTGGGCTGGAGCCACCTGGGCGCGATCGACCGCAAGGAGAAAAAACGCCTCGACCAGCAGTTCACCGACGTGCTCAACGTGCTGCAAGGGCCGCTCGAGCAGCAGCGCAAATCGGAAGTGGCGCACCGCGAGGAACTCATCGAGCAGGTCGCCGCCCTGAACCCCGCCGACCGCCATGCGCTCGACGCCTTGCGCGCGGCGCAGGAACGCTGGCAGGAACTGGCGCGCGCGCTGCCGCTCGAACGCAAGGCCGAGCAGGCGATGTGGCACCGCTTCCGCGCCGCCTGCGACGCCGTCTTCGCCAAGCGCAAGGAGAGCGCGCACGCCGCCGACGCCGAGCGCCGCTCGCATCAGGCGGCCAAGGACGCGATCTGCGCGCGGCTCGAAGCTGCCGCCGCAACCAGCCTCGATGTGGCAAGCGCCGCGCGCTTGCTGCGCGAAGCTGCCACCGAATGGCATGCGGCCGGACCGGTGCCGCGCGCGGCCGAAACCAAGGTCGACAAGCGCTATCACGCCGCGATCGCCGCCGTCCAGCACCAGGCCGACAGCGCGCGCCGTGCCGCCGGCATGGCGCAGGCCTGCGCCTTGCGCGACAAGCTGCGCCTGTGCCAGCTGATCGAGACGTCGCTCGCCAACGGCAGCGCCGACGAGCAGGACTGGGCCGCGCGCTGGCCCGCGCTGCCGCCGCTGCAGCCCGATTACGAACGCGCGCTCGGTTTGCGCTTCCAGGCGGCGCTGGCGGCGCTGGCGGCGCTGGCGGGCGACCGTGCCGCTTGCGTGGCCAAGCTCGAACAGAACCGCGCCAAGCTGCTGCACGAAGTGCTGCGCCTGGAGATTGCGGCCGGCATCGACAGCGGCAGCGAGTTCGCCCGCGAGCGCCTCAAGCTGCAGGTTGAAGTGCTGCAGTCGTCGCTCAATTCGGGCCAGAAGCCGTTGATCCAGGCCGCCCAGTTCCTGCAGCTGTGCGAAATGCCGGCGCTGGCCGACGACCGCACCGTCTCGCGCATCGAGCAGTTGTTCGCCCGCGTCGGCAAGGAAGCGCGGTGAAAGAGGTCCGGGTGCAGCGGGCCGACTTCGATCTGTCGACCGAGGTGGCGCGCCTGCGCGCGGACGATCCGCGGGTCGGCGCTGTAGTCAGTTTTGTCGGCGCCGTGCGCGACATGAACGACGGCGCCAGCGTGGCCGAGATGGAACTCGAGCACTATCCCGGCATGACGGAGCGGTCGCTTGAGCGCATCGTGGAACTGGCCTGCGCGCGCTGGCCGCTGTCCGGCGCCTTGGTCATCCACCGCGTCGGGCCCCTTAAGTCGATGGAGCAGATCGTGCTGGTCGCCTGCAGCGCGGCGCACCGCGGCGAAGCGTTCGCCGCCTGCGAATTCATCATCGACTATCTCAAGACCGATGCGCCGTTCTGGAAAAAAGAGCAGACGCCGGACGGCGCGCGCTGGGTTGACGCGCGCGTGACGGACGACGCCGCGATGGCCAAGTGGGCCAGCCCTTGAGCTGGCTCGCAGTGGGACTGGGCGCGGCGCTCGGCGCCTGGCTGCGCTGGGGACTGGCGTTGTGGCTCGGCAGCGTGCACGGCAAACTCCATCTGGGCACGCTGGCGGCCAACCTCGGCGGCGGCTACCTGGTGGGCATCGCGCTCGGCTTTTTTGCCGCCTCGCCGCACGTGGCGCCAGAGTGGCGCCTATTCGTCATCACCGGCATTCTCGGCGGTCTGACGACGTTTTCCAGCTTTTCCGGCGAATCGGTGCTGCTGTTGCAGCGCGGTGACTACGGCTGGGCGCTGGCGCACTCGGCGCTGCACCTGTTCGGCTCGATCGCCTTCTGCATCGCCGGCTTCGCCACGTGGCGCGCGTTGTCTTCCTGACTTGAAAAGCGGGTCAACACCCCAATCTGTTCTGCATTAGAGGACAACATTGGGAGTTTTACCATGCGGCAAGATAAACTGACAACCAAACTGCAGGAAGCGCTGTCCGACGCGCAGAGTTTGGCGGTCGGCAATGACAACCAATATATCGAACCGGTGCACCTGCTGGTGGCCCTGCTCGGCCAGGACGACGGCAGCGCGCGCTCGCTGCTGCAGCGCGCCGGCGTCAACGTCGCCAGCCTGCAAACGTCGCTGCGCGGCGCGCTCGAACGGCTGCCGAAAGTGTCCGGCACCGGCGGCGAGACCCAGGTCGGCCGCGAGCTGATGAACGTGCTCAACCTCGCCGACAAGGATGCCCAGAAGCGCGGCGACCAGTTCGTATCGAGCGAGATGGTGCTGCTCGCGCTCAGCGACGACAAGTCCGATGCCGGCAAGCTGGCGCGCGAAGCGGGCCTGACGCGCAAGGCCCTCGAGGCTGCGGTCGACACGGTGCGTGGCGGCGAGTCGGTCAATTCGTCCGACGCCGAAGGCCAGCGCGAGGCGCTCAAAAAATACACGCTCGACGTGACCGAACGCGCCCGCCAGGGCAAGCTCGATCCGGTGATCGGGCGCGACGACGAGATCCGCCGCACCATGCAGATCCTGCAGCGGCGTACCAAAAACAACCCGGTGCTGATCGGCGAGCCGGGCGTGGGCAAGACGGCAATCGCCGAAGGCCTGGCGCAGCGCATCGTCAATGGCGAGGTGCCCGATTCGCTCAAGGGCAAGCGGCTGCTCTCGCTCGACATGGCGGCGCTGGTCGCCGGCGCCAAGTTCCGCGGCGAATTCGAGGAGCGCCTCAAGGCGGTGCTGAAGGAACTGGCGCAGGACGAAGGCCAGACGATCGTCTTCATCGACGAGATTCACACCATCGTCGGCGCCGGCAAGGCCGAGGGCGCGATGGACGCCGGTAATATGCTCAAACCTGCGCTGGCGCGCGGCGAACTGCACTGCATCGGCGCCACCACGCTCGACGAGTACCGCAAGTACATCGAAAAGGACGCCGCGCTGGAGCGCCGCTTCCAGAAAGTGCTGGTCGAGGAGCCCAGCGTGGAGGCGACCATCGCCATCCTGCGCGGCCTGCAGGACAAGTACGAGCTGCACCACAAGGTGGAGATCACCTACGCGGCCATCATCGCCGCGGCCGAACTGTCGCACCGCTACATCACCGACCGCTTCCTGCCCGACAAGGCGATCGACCTGATCGACGAGGCGGCGTCGAAAATCAAGATCGAGATCGACTCCAAGCCGGAGGTGATGGACAAGCTTGAACGGCGCATCATCCAGCTCAAGATCGAGCGCGAGGCGGTCAAGAAGGAGAAGGACGAGGCGTCGCAGCGCCGTCTCGGCCTGATCGAAGAGGAGATCGCGCGCCTCGAACGCGAATACAACGACTACGAGGAGATCCTCAAGGCCGAGAAGTCGATGGTGCAGGGCACCACCCACATCAAGGAAGAGATCGAGCGCATCAAGCACCAGATGGAAGAGGCCAAGCGCAGCAGCGACTACGCGCGCATGTCCGAACTCCAGTACGGCAAGCTGCCCGATCTCGAGGCGCAGCTCAAGCAGGCCGAAGCTGCGACGATTACCGCCGATGCGGCGGCGGGCGGCAAGCCCAAGCTGCTGCGCACCCAGGTCGGGGCGGAGGAAATCGCCGAAGTGGTGTCGCGTTCGACCGGCATTCCGGTGTCGCGCATGCTGCAAGGCGAGCGCGAGAAGCTGCTGCACATCGAGGAAAAGCTGCACGAGCGCGTGGTCGGCCAGGACGAGGCGATCCAGGCGGTGTCGGATGCGATTCGCCGCTCGCGCGCCGGTCTGGCTGACCCGAACCGGCCGTATGGCTCGTTCATGTTCCTCGGTCCCACCGGCGTCGGCAAGACGGAGCTGTGCAAGGCGCTCGCTTCCTTCCTGTTCGATACCGAGGAATCGATGATCCGCATCGACATGAGCGAATTCATGGAGAAGCATTCGGTGGCGCGGCTCATCGGCGCGCCGCCGGGTTACGTCGGCTACGACGAAGGCGGCTACCTGACCGAGGCGGTGCGGCGCCGGCCGTACTCCGTGATCCTGCTCGACGAAGTCGAGAAGGCGCACCAGGACGTCTTCAACGTGCTGCTGCAGGTGCTCGACGACGGCCGCATGACCGACGGGCAGGGGCGCACGGTGGACTTCAAGAACACGGTGATCGTCATGACGTCCAATCTTGGCTCGCACAAGATCCAGGCGATGGAGAGCAACGATCCGGGCGTGGTCAAGCTGGCGGTGATGGCCGAAGTGCGCGGCCATTTCCGGCCCGAGTTCGTCAACCGGATCGACGAGATCGTGGTGTTCCATTCGCTCGACGAGAAGAACATCGGCGCGATCGCCAAGATCCAGCTCAAGCACCTGGAGACGCGTTTGGCGGCGATGGAGATGACGCTCGAGATGTCGGACGAGGCGCTGCAGAAGATCGCGGAAGCCGGCTACGATCCGGTGTATGGCGCGCGCCCGCTCAAGCGCGCGATCCAGCAGCAGATCGAAAATCCGCTGTCGCGGCTGATCCTGGAAGGGCGCTACGGTCCGAAGGATACGATCCCGATCGGGGTCGACCGCGGCCAGCTGGTGTTCGGCCGTGGCGCCAAAGCGGTCGAGCTGGAGAAGGCGCCGACGTGACGATGCACGATCAATCGCTCGCCTGACACGACATGGCACGGGCGCCGAACAAGCCGCCGCCCGGCTCATCGACGCCACCCAAACCAGCGCCATCCCCGCCTTCGCGAGGATGGCGTTTATTTTTATCGACGACGTCGATGTCGGCGGTTTCTGCCGATGCGAACAAGCCGTCGCGCCTACATTCGCGCCGATGCGTACTCACGCGGCGTGCATAAATGGACCGCGCCCGACTCGGCCAGATGAATCTGGCTACAATATCTGCTTGACCACAGCAGGATGACCTCATGCAATCGGCTTCACTGCGACAGGACGCGCGCGTCATCGGCCTCGTTGGTCTGGCCCACGGCGTCTCCCACTTCTATCACCTTCTGCTGGCCGCGGTGTTCCCTTGGCTCAAGCCCGCGTTCGACCTGAGCTACTCCCAGCTCGGCCTGTTGATGACCGTGTTCTTCATCGTCTCCGGCGTTGGCCAGGCGCTGGCCGGCTTCGTCGTCGACCGCGTCGGCGCCAGCCGCGTGCTGATGGGCGGGCTGGCGCTGCTTGGCGGCGCCGCGCTGCTGTTGGCCGGCGCCCAGGACTACCCGATGCTGCTGTGCGGCTCGCTCGTTGCCGGCATGGGCAACGCGGTGTTCCATCCGGCCGACTACACCATCCTCAACCAGCGCGTGTCGAAAGCGCGTCTGGCGCACGGCTTCTCCGTGCATGGCGTCAGCGGTAGCCTCGGCTGGGCTGCGGCGCCCGTGTTCCTCGGCGGCGTGGCCGCCATGTCCGACTGGCGCAGCGCGGTGCTGGCCGCCGCCGCCATTCCATTCACCATGCTGCTGGTCGTGTTCCTCAACCGCGCCGCCTTGCGCGCCGACCCACCCGCGCACGTCAAACCCGGTCAGTCGGAAGAGAGCGCGCTCGCTTTCCTGCGCCTGCCAACCGTGTGGATGTGCTTCAGCTTCTTTTTCCTGTCGTCGATCGCGCTGGCCGGCATCCAGAGCTTTGCTTCCTCCAGCCTGGTGTCGATATACTACGTATCGCTGGCATCGGCCACCACCGCCTACACCGCCTTCATGCTGGCCTCGGCCGGCGGCATGCTGGCCGGCGGCTTCGTCGCCGCGCGTGCGCTCAACCATGACCGCGTCATCACCATCGCGTTCGCGGTCGCCGCCGCGCTGGCCGTGCTGCTGGCGATGGCCGTCACGCCCGCCTGGATGGTCGTGCCGCTGATGGCGGCCATTGGCTTCGCCTCCGGCGTGGCCGGGCCGTCGCGCGACCTGCTGATCCGCTCCGCCGCGCCGAGCAACGCCACCGGGCGCGTGTTCGGCGTCGTCTACTCTGGTCTCGACAGCGGCCTGGCGGTCGGACCGCTGATGTTCGGCGCGATGATGGATGCGAACCGGCCGTCGTGGGTCTTCCTTTGCGTTGGACTCTTCTATGCGCTGTCGATCGCCACCGCGGTAAGCGTAGGCGTCAGCAAGCGCCCGCAGGCGCTGCAAAAAGGCTAGAATTGTCACCATCTATTCTGACTGGGACCTGCCATGGACTTTGCCACTACCGATCTTTGCGACGCACACGCCGAACTGCTTGACGATGGCCGGGCGGGGGTGCTGCCGCCGGGGTTTCGCCTGTTCGGGCAGCGCGTCAAGTTCTCCGGGCCGGCGGCCACGCTGGAGGTCTTCGAAGACAATGCGCTGGTGCGCAGCGCGCTTGAAGGCCCCGGCGGCGGGCGCGTGCTGGTGGTCGATGGTGGCGCCAGCATGCGGCGCGCGCTGGTCGGTGGCCAACTGGCGCTGCTGGCGCAAGACAACGGCTGGAGCGGCATCGTGGTCAACGGCTGCGTGCGCGACTCGGATCAGATCAATAGCTGCGAAATCGGCGTGCGCGCCCTGGACACCCACCCGCAGCGAGCGGCCAGGGCCGGTGCCGGCGCGGTCGACGTCGGCATCCTGATCGGCGGCATCAAGATTCGTCCCGGCGACTGGATCTACGCCGATGCCGACGGCATTCTGGTGGCGCAACAACAGCTCGCCTGACACTTCAGTTCACCTGCTTCTTTAGTTGCCCAGCGTCAATCCTGACGAGCGGGCCAGCTACCACCATGGGCCTCGCCCGCGCGCCCAGGCACACCGATGTGTCACGAGGCGGTGGTGGGAGCTGCTGCATTCCGAACCGTTCGTCGCCACGCTGGGCGCGATGACCGGCAACCAGGCGATGCAGCAAGTCAAGGCCGGGTTGAAGGCGATCTACCTGTCGGGCTGGCAAGTGGCGGGCGACGCCAACTTGGCCGGCGAGATGTATCCCGACCAGTCGCTGTACCCGGCCAATTCGGTGCCGATGGTCGTCAGGCGCATCAACAACACGTTCCAGCGCGCCGACCAGATCCAGTGGTCCGAGGGCAAGGACGACATCGATTACTTCGCGCCGATCATCGTCGATGCCGAAGCCGGCTTCGGCGGCGCGCTGAACGCCTACGAACTGATGAAGTCGATGATCGACGCCGGCGCTGCCGGCGTCCACTTCGAAGATCCGCCGGCGTCGGTCAAGAAATGCGGCCACTTGGGTGGCAAGGTGCTGGTGCCGACCCGCGAATTGATCGAGAAGCTGACGGCTGCGCGCCTGGCGGCCGACGTGTCGGGCACGCCGACCCTGGTGATTGCCCGCACCGACGCCGAGGCGGCAGACCTGCTAACGTCCGACATCGACCCGAATGACCAGCCGTTCTGTACCGGCGAGCGCACCGTCGAAGGCTTTTTCAAGGTCCGCAACGGCCTCGGCCAGTCGATCGCCCGCGCCCTTGCGTATGCGCCGTATGCCGACCTGGTCTGGTGCAAGACGGGCAAGCCCGACCTGGCGTTCGCCAAGCAGTTCGCCGATGCGGTCCACGCCAAGTTCCCCGGCAAGCTGCTTGCCTATCACTGCTCGCCATCGTTCAACTGGAAGAAGAAGAACCTCGACGACGCCACCATCGCCAAGTTCCAGCATGAACTCGGTGCAATGGGCTACAAGTTCCAGTTCATCACGCTCGCCGGTTTCCACGCACTCAATTACCGCATGTTCAACCTGGCGCACGGATACGCGCGCCGCAACATGACGGCGTTCGTCGAACTGCAGGAGGCCGAATTTGCCGCCGCCGACAAGGGCTTCACGGCGGTCAAGCACCAGCGCGAAGTCGGCACCGGCTACTTCGACGCGGTGACGCAGACGATCCAGCAGAATCAGAGCTCGACGACCGAGCTGCACGGCTCGACCGAAGACGAGCAATTCTTCGACGAAAAGAAAGTCGCTCAGGTAGCGAGCACGTCCGGGGTCTGGCCGCGACGCACAGTCCCTGCGTCAGACCCTTTTACTCCCTCCCAAACCGCCGAAATTCTCCACAAACGCCATTGTGGTGGATAATGACGACATATTCCGCCGCATGTTTCGTCTGCCGCGCGCCGTTTCATCTACATTTTTGGAATTCCCATGCTTAGCTACCGCCACGCCTTTCACGCGGGTAATCACGCTGATGTCCTCAAGCATTTCGTGCAGATCCAGTTGCACGAGTACATGAATCAAAAGGACACCGCCTACACCTACATCGACACCCACTCGGGCGCCGGCGTGTATGCGCTTGACGGCGGTTACGCCTCGAAGAACGCCGAGTACGAGACCGGCATCGGACCGCTGTGGGAGCGTACCGACATGCCGAAGCAGCTGGCCGATTACGTCAACCTGGTCAAGGGCCTCAATCCGAGCGGCAAGATGCGCTACTACCCCGGTTCACCATACTGCGCCGACAAGGCGATGCGCGAGCAGGATCGCCTGCGCCTGTTCGAGCTGCATCCGGCCGACGCCAAGATCCTCGCCGACAATTTCCGCAAGGTAGCCGAGCACGCGGCCGCCCAGGGCGAACGCCCGAGCGCGCGCGGCAAGCGCGTGCTGGTCGAGCGCGGCGATGGCTTCCACGCGCTGAAAACGCTGCTGCCGCCGCCGTCGCGCCGCGCACTGGTGCTGATCGACCCGCCTTACGAAGACAAGCAAGATTACCGCAAGGTGCGCGACGCGCTGGAAGACTCGCTCGTGCGCTTCCCGACCGGCATCTTCGCCATCTGGTATCCAGTGCTGCAGCGCATGGAATCGCGCCAGTTCGCCGACAAGCTCAAGCGGCTGCCGGCCAAGGAATGGCTGAACGTGACGCTGACCGTGTCGACGCCCGGCCCGGACGGCTTCGGCTTGCACAGCAGCGGCATGTTTATCGTCAATCCGCCGTACACGCTGGAGCCGACCCTGCGCCAGGTGATGCCGTACCTGGTGCAAGTGCTGGGCAAGGATGCCGGCGCCACCTTCGTCATCGAATCGGGCACCCAGTTGACCGGCTCGTCGACCTCGCGGGTCGGCGCCAACGGCAGCGCCCGCGTGCCGGTCGGCAATGCGCGCCGCGCCAGCCCGACGTCCGGCACCGGCTCGTTGCGCTTGCCTGGCCAGGCGCCGGCCGGCACCCCCGGCGCCGCCGGCGCCATCGGCCCGCGCGCACCGGCCACAACGTCGTCGCCGCGGCGCACCAGCGGCCGTCCGACCGGCCCGTCCAAGCCAGGATCGCGCCGTCCCTGACCGCGTGCAGGTTTCGATGTCGAAATGTAAATGGACTTTGATTTTGTAGTATAGTCAAAGAGAGGGTGCCCCGGCCGTGTAATTTGGCTGGGCGACTGCGCGCCCATTTGTTTCTTGGGGGTATCTGTGCCTATCGATGCAGCGGCCCAGTTGTCTTTGCCGTTCGACCAATTCTACCTGGCGCGTCAGCCCATCCTGGGGCGTGACCAGCGTCTGGTCGCCTTCGAACTGCTGTTCCGCACGGCAGGCTCGACCGAAGCGAACGTCACCGATGACGCCGCCGCGACCGCGGCAGTGATTTCCCACGCGTCGCAACTGGGCATGGAGCACGTGGTCGGTGCGCAACTGGCATTCGTCAACGTCAGCGCCGAATCACTGATGGGCGACTACGTCCGCTTCCTTCCGGCCGACAAGGTCATCCTGGAAATCCTCGAAACCGTCAAGGCGACGCCGGCGCTGGTGGCCCGCGTGGCCGAGCTGAAGGCGCTCGGCTTCAAGTTCGCGCTCGACGACGTCGTCGCCGAATCGGACGATGTGCGCGCCTTGTTCAAGCTGGTGGACATTATCAAGATCGACGTCAAAGGTGTCGATCCGGCGCGGCTGCCGGCGCTGGCCGAAGCGCTGCGGCGCGATAACAAAAAGCTGCTCGCCGAAAAAGTGGAAACGGTGGAAGTATTCAGCACCTGCCTGGAGCTGGGCTTCGAATATTTCCAGGGCTTCTATTTTGCCCGCCCGGTCATCCTGAGCGGCAAGAAGATCGCCCCGTCCAAATTAGCGATCCTGCACCTGCTCGAGCTGGTCGACTCGGACGCGGACGCTCACACCATCGAGCTGGCGGTCAAGCGCGACGCCCTGATCAGCCTGAACCTGCTGCGCTTGGTCAACACGCCAGCCTCCGGTGCGCGCGGCAAAATCGACACGCTCGGCCAGGCCATCGAAGTGCTCGGCCGCCAGCAGTTGCAGCGCTGGCTGCAGATCTTGCTGTATGCAACGCCCGGCGCCGAGGTCGAGATGAACCTGCCGCTGCTGCAGATGGCGACCTTGCGCGGCAAGATGCTCGAACTGATGACCTTGAAGATCCATCCCGGCCAGCATGCGGCGGCCGATATGGCGTTCACGGTCGGCATCATGTCGCTGACCGAGGCGCTGTTTTCGATGTCGATGCGCGACATCCTCGCCACCGTCGATGTCGCCCACGAAGTCAGTTCGGCGCTGCTCGAGCGCGAAGGCGAGTATGGCGACATGCTCAACGTCGTCGAAATCCTCGAAAAGGCCAAGTCGGGCAAGGCGCTGACGGCGGCCTTGCGCCTGCTCGACCTGACCATCAAGGATGTGCGCGAGATCGAGATGGCTGCGTTCGAGTGGGTCAACGAGCTGGCGCAGGAAGTGCACTAGCTTTGCCTAAGCCAGCAGCAAAAACACCGTCGGTTTCTTGTGAAATTCGGGCATCTTGCCGCTCGCCAGCAGTCCTTTCCACTTGGCCCCGCTCAGCGTGCGGATCGATTCGGTCGGCAGGCTCAGGTCGGTGGCGACGCAGATCAGCGTGTCCGGCGCGCAGGTGCCAACGAGTGCATCGAGCATTGCGCCGTTGCGGTAGGGCGTCTCGATCAGCAGCTGGGTCTGTTTTTCGCGGCTGGAGCGTTGCTCGAGTTCCTTGATGCGCTTGGCGCGCAGTGCCGCATCGGTCGGCAGATAGCCGTTGAAAGCGAAACTTTGTCCGTTCAGTCCGCTGGCCATCACCGCCAGCAGCAGCGACGACGGCCCGACCAGCGGCTTGACCGCAATGCCATGCTGATGCGCCAGGCGCACCAGGTCCGCGCCCGGGTCGGCCACCGCCGGCACGCCTGCCTCCGACACCAGGCCGGCATCGCGACCGGCCAGCAGCGGCGCCAGCAGGCCGGCGAGGGCGGCCGCCGGCGTATTCACGTTCAACTGCGCTATCTCGATTTCCTGCAGCGGTTTCGCCAGCGGATGGTCGATCGCGATCAGTTTCAGAAAGCCGCGAGCAGTCTTGGCGTTTTCGGCGACGAAGTAATCGAGCCGGGCCGTCAGCGCCTGTACGTTGGCCGGAATAATATGGTTCAGCGCGCCAGGCGCCGGCTCGGTGGTGCCGAGCGTGTTCGGGATCAGGTAGAGGGTGCCAGGCATGTCGTTCTGTAAGAGGTATCGGTTGGAAAAATCGGGGGCAGACCCGGTCGTTGAACGGCCTTGCTGGCCTTTCGCCGTCGTGTAAACGGGTCTGACCCCGTTTATTTTGGGCCGGTCAGAGGCCGAAAAAACGCACGCCGGCCTTGCGCAGCATGGCGGTGAGGGCGATCATCGGCAAGCCGGTCAGCGCGGTCGGGTCGCTGCTGTCGATGCGCTCGAGGATGGCGATGCCGAGCCCTTCGTTCTTGGCGCTGCCGGCGCAATCGTAAGGCTGCTCGATGCGCAGGTAGGCGTCGAGCTCGGCATCGGGCAGGTCGCGAAAGGTGACCACCGTCTGGATGTTTTCCAGCTGCGCCGGCCCGGTCAGGGCGCTGGCGCGACCGTCCCACACGCACAATGCAGTATGAAAGACGACCTTGCGGCCGCGCATTTTCTGCAGCTGGGCAAGCGCGCGGGCATGGTCGCCCGGTTTGCCGATCTGCTCGCCGTCTAGCGTGGCAACCTGGTCCGAGCCGATGACGATGCTGCCGGGCGAGCGCTGCGCCACGGCCGCCGCTTTCTCGCGCGCCAGCCGCAGCGCGGTCGCTTCCGGCGCTTCGCCAGCCAATGGGGTTTCGATAATGTCGGGCACCATCACGTCGAACGGCAGGCGCAGGCGCTCAAGCAATTCGCGCCGATACGGCGAACTGGACGCAAGAATCAGGCGGGAAGGGGCAGAACTTGGTATCATGACGGACTCGATGGGGGCGATTTCTGGCTTGCGTGGTGCAAACTGCCGGTCTGCAACATGTCTCGCCCGCAGGTGCAAAAAAATGCGCCAAGTCTTTGACTCCATGGCGGCAAGCCTGCTATTATCGCAGGTTTTCTCGGGGTAGTTTCTCAAATGAGCGCTTTTGTCATCGACGCTTTTGAATTTAGTCGAAGCAACGGCCACCGCGACGGCGTCACGCCTGTTGCCGAGATGAGCCGGTTAAGTAAGGATTGTGCCGACCAGTCTGGCGAGATCGCCTGGACGGTCGAAGGCGGCGTTACCAGTCACGGCTATCCGTCGATCACCTTGTCGGTGTCCGGCACGGTACAGCTGGTGTGCCAGCGTTGCCTCGCCCCGTTTGCTTGCGAGATGGATTCTTCTACCATGCTCGTGCTCGGCAGGGATGACGAGGAAGCCGATCAGATCGAGGAAATCGTCGACGACGAGAGTATCGACGTGATCGTCGGCAGCCGCACCACCGACCTGCGCGACCTGATCGAAGACGAGGCGCTGCTGGCCTTGCCGCAGGTGCCGAAGCACGCGGTGTGCCCCGACAGCAAGCTGATCGACGCGCTGAAGACGGACAAGCCGTCGCCGTTCTCGGTCTTGAAAGACCTGACACCAGAATAAGCAGTACCGCAATACCGGATAAGCAGTACGTACAGAACGTGTCAAACGCGTGTAGTAATCGAGTATGGCAGTGTTGGTAGGAAATGCAGCAAAAGCGTTAAACATGTCGGTGAGAAACATTTGCCGCTGGGATACTCGATTCGCATGTATTTGCTAGTCGAATGTGTTAGAATTTTAGAACTTATGTATTAGGAGTTATCATGGCAGTTCAGCAAAATAAGAAGTCCCCTTCGAAGCGCGGCATGCACCGTTCGCACGATTTCCTGGTTGCTCCGCAGCTCGGTATCGAGCCTACGACTGGTGAGACGCACCTGCGTCACCACATCAGCCCGAACGGCTTCTATCGTGGTCGTAAAGTTCTCAAGACCAAGAACGACGAGTAATCGACGTTTTAGTTTCGAGTAAGATGAGGGCGGTGCGACGCATTTTTTCTGCGTGGCGCCGCTTTTTCTTTGACCTCGGCTGCAAAAAACATTTGCACACCGTCATTTTGAATTACGCTGACTCTGCCTGGCGCTCGCCCACAGATCGCATCCTGCCGCCTGCCATGTTTGAGCCGCGGTACGCACCTTACAAATGACAATTACACTTTCGATAGACTGCATGGGGGGCGATCATGGCAGCTCCATCACCATTCCCGCGGCCATTTCTTTCCTCGCGCACGAGCCGGAAGCCGCTCTCATCCTGGTCGGCCTCGAAGCCGAACTGCGCGCCGAACTGAAACGCCTGAAGGCGGACACCCACCCCCGCATCACCGTGCAGCACGCTGCCGAAGTGGTGGCGATGGACGATCCGCTCGAAGTGGCGCTGCGCCGCAAGAAGGATTCGTCGATGCGCGTGGCGGTTGAAATGGTCAAGGACGGCAAGGCCCAGGCCTGCGTTTCCGCCGGCAACACGGCCGCCCTGATGGCGATCTCGCGCTATGTGCTTAAAACCATGCAGGGCGTCGACCGTCCGGCCATCTGCGGCATCATGCCGAACCAGAAGAACGGCCCGACCTACATGCTCGACCTCGGCGCCAACGTCGACTGCGAACCGCACCACCTGCACCAGTTCGCGGTGATGGGCTCGGTCCTGTTCTCGGCGATGGAGCGCACCGCGCGCCCGACCATCGGCCTGCTCAACGTCGGCACCGAAGACATCAAGGGCAATGAAGTCGTCAAAGCGACCGGCAAGCTGCTGCAGGACGACCATGCGCGCGGCAAGCTCAACTTCTACGGCAACGTCGAAGGCAACGATATCTTCAAGGGTACGACCGATGTGATCGTCTGCGACGGCTTCGTCGGCAACGTCACGCTGAAGGCGGCCGAAGGCCTAGGCCGCTTCATGAAGGACGTCATGAATACCGAGTTCCGGCGCAACCCGCTAACGATGATCGGCGCCCTGATCGCCGGCGGCGCCCTCAAGCAGATCCGCAATCGCTTCAATCCATCGCGCTACAACGGCGCCAGCCTGCTCGGCCTGCGCGGCCTGGTGTTCAAGAGCCACGGCGGTGCCGATGCCTACTCGTTCGAGTGGGCACTCAAGCGCGCCTTCGATGCTGCAAAATACAACGTGCAGGAACAACTGTCGGCGATGATTGCCGAACTGATACCATGCACACCTGACCGCAGCGCGGTGATCGAACCGGCAGTGCCAGGCTCAACAATTTAAGCAGGACGGCTAGCAATGACTCTGTATAGCAAAATTATCGGCACCGGCAGCTATCTGCCGCAGCAACGGGTGACCAACGCCGACCTGGCCGCGCAATTGGCGGCCAAGGGCGTCGAAACGTCCGACGAATGGATTTTTTCCCGCAGCGGCATCTCCGCGCGCCACTTCGCCGCGCCGGACCAGTTGTCGTCCGACCTGGCAGTGGCGGCGGCAAAGCAGGCGCTGGCGATGGCCGACAAGCAGCCGCACGACATCGATCTCGTCATCGTCGCCAGTTCGACGCCGGACTTCTACGGAAGTTTCCCAAGCACGGCGTGCATCGTCCAGCGCAAGCTCGGCATGACCAACAACAGCGCCGCCTTCGACGTCCAGGCCGTCTGTAGCGGCTTCGTCTACGCGGTGTCGGTGGCGGACGCCTTCATCAAGGCCGGCGCCCACAAGAACGTGCTGGTGATCGGCGCTGAAGTGTTTTCGCGCATCCTCAATTTCGACGACCGCACCACCTGCGTGCTGTTCGGCGACGGCGCCGGCGCCATCGTGCTGACCGCCTCCGACGAGCCGGGCATCCTGGCGACCAAGCTGCACGCCGACGGCAGCTACGCCGACATCCTTAGCGTGCCGGGCAACCTGGCCAACGGCGCCATCGCCGGCAGCGCCTTCCTGTACATGGACGGCCCGGCAGTGTTCAAGCTGGCCGTCTCGGTGCTCGAGCAGGTCGCCCACGAAGCGCTCGACCACGCCGGCATGACGGCCGAGCAGCTCGACTGGCTGGTGCCGCACCAGGCCAATATCCGCATCATGAAAAGCACCGCCAAAAAGCTGAACCTGCCGATCGAAAAGATGGTCGTCACCGTCGACCAGCACGGCAACACGTCGGCCGCATCGATCCCGCTGGCGCTCGACGCAGCGGTGCGCGATGGGCGCATCAAGCCGGGCCATAATGTCATGATGGAAGGGGTCGGCGGCGGCTTTACGTGGGGCGCGGTACTGGCGCGCATGTAAGTACGCTTGTAAGAAACCTTAATTTGGAGCACGACGATTCAATGAGTAAATTCGCATTCCTGTTTCCCGGCCAAGGCTCGCAAGCGGTCGGCATGTTGAGTGGCTTCGCCGGCAACGCCGCTGTCGCCGAGACCGTCGCCGAAGCGTCCGACGCGCTCAGCGTCGACATCGGCCGCCTGATCGCCGACGGTCCCAAGGAAGAACTCGATCTGACCACCAATACCCAGCCGGTGATGCTGACCGCGGCCGTGGCGGTGTACCGCGCCTGGCTTGCCGCCGGCGGCCCGGTGCCGGCCATGGTGGCCGGCCACAGCCTGGGCGAATACTCGGCCCTGGTGGCAGCCGGCGTGATCAAGTTCAAGGATGCGGTGCCGCTGGTGCGTTTCCGCGCCGAAGCGATGCAGGCCGCGGTGCCTGTCGGGCAGGGCGGCATGGCTGTCATCCTGGGCCTCGGCGCCGACGACGTGCGCGCACTGTGCGTGGAAGCGGCCGCCGCCGCGCCGGGCTCGGTGGTCGAGCCGGTCAACTTCAACGAACCAACCCAGATCGTCATCGCCGGCCACACTGCCGCCGTCGAGCGCGCCTGCGAACTGGCCAAGGCCAAGGGCGCCAAGCGCGCCATGAAGCTGGCGGTATCGGCGCCGTTCCACTCGTCGCTGCTGCAGCCGGCGTCGGACCGTCTGAACGCGTACATGGCCGGCATCGAATTCGCCACGCCGTCCATCGCGCTGGTCAACAACGTCGACGTCGCCATTCAAGGCGATCCGCAGGCCATCAAGGACGCATTGGTGCGCCAGGCCGCGAGCCCGGTGCGCTGGGTCGAGACGATGGAATACATGGCGGCGCAAGGTATTGCCAGCGTGATCGAATGCGCGCCGAGCAAGGTGCTGATCGGCATGGCCAAGCGCATCGATGCACGCCTGGCCGGCGAAGCGCTGGTCGACCAGGCCGCGCTCGATCGCGTGCTGGCCACGCTGGCCTGATGGCCAACGTGGCGCCTGCCGTACGCGGGCGCCGCTGCTACTAACTAATTAGGATAACCATGAATCTGGAAAATCAAGTCGCGCTGGTTACCGGCGCATCGCGCGGCATCGGCAAGGCGATCGCCCTCGAACTGGCCCGCCAAGGCGCCAAGGTGGTCGGCACCGCCACCACCGACAGCGGCGCGGCCGCCATTTCGGATTACCTGAAGGAATTCGGCGGCAAAGGCGTGATGCTGAACGTCACCGATGCCGCCGCCTGCGCCGCCACGGTGGCCGATGTCCAGGCCAGTTACGGCAGCCTGTCGATCCTGGTCAACAATGCCGGCATCACGCAGGACCAGCTGGCCATGCGCATGAAGGATGAAGAGTGGGATAGCGTCATCTCGACGAACCTGAGCGCGGTGGGCCGGCTGGCGCGCGCTGTTCTGCGCGGCATGATGAAAGCTAAGCATGGGCGTATTATTAACATCACGTCGGTGGTAGCATCGTCGGGCAATCCGGGGCAGATGAATTACGCCGCGGCGAAAGCGGGCGTCGAAGGCATGAGCCGCGCGCTGGCGCGTGAAATCGGCAGCCGCAACATCACGGTCAACTGCGTCGCGCCGGGATTCATCGATACCGACATGACCAACGGGCTCGGCGCCGACCAGCACGCAGCCTTGCTGACGCAGATTCCGCTGGCGCGCCTTGGCGAGCCGGCAGATATTGCACACGCGGTCGCTTTCCTGGCCGGGCCGCAGGCAGCCTATATCACGGGCACCACCTTGCACGTGAATGGCGGCATGTACATGAATTGATGCGGATTTGTCTGAAGTCGGGCAGAATTGGCGGAAGGCGCCAGGAGCGCGATTCCAGTAAAATCTCATCTTTTAGCACGGCTTTCGGTCGAGTTAGTGTCAGACACCGAAATTAGTTTTACAACGCGCAAACCTGATAAAATGCGCGCACTTTCCGTTACACACACATTGGAGCCTATAACATGTCGGATATCGAACAACGCGTTAAAAAAATCGTCGCTGAGCAACTCGGTGTTGCAGAAGTAGACATCAAAATCGAGTCCTCGTTCGTTGACGACCTCGGCGCAGATTCCCTCGACACGGTCGAACTGGTAATGGCACTGGAAGACGAATTCGAAATGGAAATCCCGGACGAGCAGGCTGAAAAGATCACGACCGTGAAGCAGGCAATCGACTACGCTACCGCGCACGTCAAGGCCTAAGCTTCATTTAGCATTCCAGGAGAAATCGCTTGAGCCGTTCACGAAACCGTCGTGTCGTCGTCACCGGCCTGGGCTGCGTCTCCCCTATCGGCAACACGATTGCCGAGAGTTGGAGCGCGGCGCTGGCCGGCAAGTCGGGCATTGCCAATATCACCAAGTTCGACGCAGAGCCGTTTTCGACCCGCTTCGCGGGCGAAGTCAAAGGTTTCAATATCGAAGAGTACATCTCCGGTAAAGAAGCGCGCCACATGGATACATTCATCCATTTTGGCATGGCAGCAGGAATCCAGGCGTTGCAGGATTCCGGCCTCGTCGTGACCGAGGAAAATGCCGACCGTATCGGTGTCATCGTCGGTTCCGGCATCGGCGGCCTGCCGATGATCGAAGAGACCAAGGAAGACTACGACAAGCGCGGCCCGCGCCGCATTTCGCCGTTTTTCGTGCCCGCGTCGATCATCAACATGATCTCCGGCGACCTGTCCATCAAGTACGGCCTGCGCGGCCCGAACCTGGCCATCGTCACCGCTTGCACCACCGGCTTGCACTGCATCGGCGCCGCTGGCCGCCTGATTGAATACGGCGACGCCGACGTGATGATTGCCGGCGGCGCCGAGTCGACCATCTCGCCACTTGGCCTGGGCGGTTTCGCGTCGGCCAAGGCACTGTCTTCGCGCAACGATGATCCTGCCACCGCCTCGCGTCCATGGGACCGCGACCGCGACGGCTTCGTCCTCGGCGAAGGCGCCGGCGTGATGGTGCTGGAAGAGTACGAGCATGCCAAGGCGCGCGGCGCGACCATCTACGCCGAACTGATCGGCTTCGGCATGAGCGCCGACGCCTATCACATGACGTCGCCGGTCGAAGACGGCGCCGGCGCCAGCCGCTGCATGGTGTCCGCGCTGAACAACGCCGGCATCAACTTCGACCAGGTGCATTACGTCAACGCGCACGGCACGTCGACGCCGCAAGGCGACCTGGCCGAAGTGCAGGGCCTGAAGAAGACCTTTGGCGACCACGCCAGGAAGCTGGTGGTCAACTCGACCAAGTCGATGACCGGCCACCTGCTTGGCGGCGCCGGCGGCATCGAAGCCGTGTTTACCGTGCTGGCGATGCACCACCAGGTGTCGCCGCCGACGATCAACATCTTCAACCAGGATCCGGCCTGCGATCTCGATTTCTGCGCCAACATCGCGCGGGACATGCAGATCGAGTACGCAGTGAAGAACTCGTTCGGCTTCGGCGGCACCAACGGCTCGCTGGTGTTTGCCAAGGCGCCGTAAGCGCACACTACGGCGGTCGTAAAAACCGGCCGCCAGCGTGAACCTCCAACGCCCATCCTTGTCAAAAGGATGGGCGTTGACGTTTCTGCCTTCAGCTTTGCGTGGCCCGCGCGCCGTCGCCGCCCGTTCAACTTCCTTCCTCATGTCGATTGCGGTATCTGCCGTCATTGTTCCGTCGCGCGTGCTGCGCTGGGCGATGCTGTGCCATGGCCTTGCCAGCGTCAGCGCGGGCATCGCGCTCGCCCTTGCCGGGTCGCGCCTGGCCGGCCTGCAGTGGGGCGCGGCGCTTGCCTGCATGCTCGCCGGCGCAGCTTTGCTGTGCTCGCCAGCCCCCGGCCGAAATGTGCGCCGGATTGATATTTCTGGAGTCGGCCAGCTACGCCTGACGGTACAACAAGGGGTGGGCCAGGCGGGCGCGCGTGCCGGTGTCATGCGCCTTTTGCCCGGCTCGACCGTGTGGCCGGGCCTGTTGCTGCTGAGACTGCGCGGCGACGACGGCAAGCATTGCGCCTTGGTGCTGTTGCCCGACAGCGTGGCGGCGGGCCAGTTTCGACGGCTGGCGGTAGCGATTCGCGATGTTGCAGCACGAAAAGAATAAATAATCGGAAACCAACAAAAAACGTTGAACTTATTGCAGCGAGCCAACTCTTATACACAAGGAGTCAACGCCGCTGCAACTCACGGGACATGGTGCAGTGACGACAGAACGAGAGTGTGATCAGTTGTTGGTGGAGCGCGTACAAGGCGGCGACCGGCAGGCGTTCGACCTGCTGGTGGGAAAATATCAGCGAAGGCTGATGCGTCTGGTATCGCGCCTGGTGCACGACCCTGCAGAGGCGGAGGATGTTGTTCAGGAAACGTTCATCAAGGCGTACCGAGCCCTGCGGCATTTCCGCGGTGATTCGGCATTTTATACGTGGTTGTACCGGATAGGAATCAACACGGCAAAGAATTTTCTTGTCACACAGGGCCGGCGAGCGCCGACGTCGACCGAGGCCGATGCCGAGCGCGCCGAGGCGTTCGACGATGCCGACAGCCTGCGGGACATCAACACCCCGGAATCGATGTTGGCAAGCAAGCAGATTGCCTACACCGTCAATGCCGCGATGGAAGCATTACCGCTCGAGCTGCGCACCGCCATCGTGCTGCGCGAGATCGAAGGATTGAGCTACGAAGAGATATCGGAAGTGATGGCGTGTCCGATTGGCACGGTGCGAAGCCGGATTTTCCGGGCCCGCGAAGTCATTGCCGAGAAATTGAGGCCTTTGCTAGATTTCCCGGTTGACAAGCGGCGTAAGCTATAGCGATGATGGCAACAGGTCGTGATAATTTGATCACACGGACGGTGATGGAAACACAGATGGACACACAGAAGAAAATTCGCGAGCATATTTCCGCCTTGAGCGACGGCGAACTGGCAGCGATCGACCTGGAACTGGCGTTTGCCGCCTTGCGCGCGGCCGACGGCGAGCAGGCCTGGAGCACCTACCACCGCATCGGCGACGTGCTGCGCGCACAAGCTTCGCCCGAGCTGTCCGACGACTTCAATCACCGGCTGTCGGCCAAGCTCGCGCTCGAGCCTGCGCACGCTGTGCGGCGCGCGCCCGCGCCTGCGCAGTCCGAGCCGGAGAAGGCGAGCGCCAAGAAGGTGGCGACGACGTCTTGAAAGCACGCTCTGCACGCCGGCATGGCGGTGCCGATCGGGCCGCGCTTTCGCTGCCGCGTGTTTGGCCGCCACGCACCGCGGCAGCAAGAAGACAAGGCGCGCATTTTCGCTTACCATTGCGTCAATAGCCGACCTGACCACACTCCGATCCCATGCGCAAACAAATGACTGCCATCCGCCTCGTCCTTCCTATCCTGATGCTGGCCGGCGCCAGCCTGCTGCCTGCCGGCGCCGTCCTCGCTGCCGCTCCGGTTGCCGTGCCGGTCGTTACCGGCCTGCCTGATTTCACCGACCTGATCGATAAAGTCGGCCCGGCGGTGGTCAACATCCGCACCACCGAGAAGATCAAGCTGGGGCAGGGCGCCCCTGGCGACGAGGAGATGCAGGAATTCCTGCGCCGCTTCTTCGGCCAGCCGTCGCCGCGTTCGCCGACGCCGCGCGGGCGCCGCGGCGCGCAGCCGCAGGAAGAAGAGGTGCAGCGCGGCGTCGGTTCCGGCTTCATCATCTCCAACGATGGCTTCGTGCTGACCAACGCCCACGTCGTCGAAGGCGCCGACGAAGTGCTCGTCACGCTGACCGACCGGCGCGAATTCAAGGCCAAGGTGCTCGGCGCGGACAAGCGCTCCGACGTGGCCGTGCTCAAGGTCGAGGCATCCAACCTGCCGTTCCTGCGCACTGGCGACTCCAGCAAGATCCGCGTCGGCGAATGGGTCATTGCGATCGGCTCGCCGTTCAACCTCGAAAACTCGGTTTCGGCCGGCATCATTTCGGCCAAGGCGCGCGACACCGGCGACTACCTGCCGCTGATCCAGACCGACGTCGCCGTCAACCCAGGCAACTCCGGCGGCCCCTTGATCAATATGCGCGGCGAAGTGGTTGGCATCAATTCCCAGATCGCCACCATGTCCGGCGGCTATAACGGCATTTCGTTCGCCGTGCCGATCGACGAGGCGATCCGGGTTGCCGACCAGCTGCGCAAGACCGGCAAGGTCACGCGCGGCCGGCTTGGCGTGCAGATCGGCGAAGTGAGCAAGGACGTCGCCGAGTCGCTTGGCATGGGCAAGGCGCGCGGCGCCGAGGTTTCGCTGGTCGAGCCGGGCGGTCCTGCCGACAAGGCCGGCATCAAGGTTGGCGACATCATCCTCAAATTCAACGGCAACGCCATCGAGCGCAGCGCCGACCTGCCGCGCCAGGTGGGCGCCACGCCGATCGGCAGCCGCGCCACCGTCACCGTGTGGCGCAAGGGCGCGCAGCAGGATCTGCCCGTCACGATCGCCGCGCTGGAAGAAGAGAAGGCGGTTCCGAAGCCGACGCCGAAAAAGCCGAAGGCCGATGCGGCGCCGAACGCGCTGGGACTGCACGTGTCCGACCTGACCGAGGCGCAGCGCAAGGAGCTGAAGGCCGATGCGGTACTGGTCGACGCCAGCGAAGGCGCCGCGGCGCGTGGCGGCGTGCTGCCGGGCGACCTGGTGCTGCAGATCAATAACACCGACGTCAAGGATGCGAAGCAGTTCAACGCTATCGTCGCCAAGCTCGATCCGAAGAAGTCGGTCGCGCTGCTGGTGCGCCGCAGCAGCCCGCAGGGTGCCGCGACGACGTTCTACCTCGTCATCCGGCCGCGCCCGTGACGGCGGCGGTTGCCCGCTTCACGCTGTACTCGCGCGGTTACTGCCACCTGTGCGACGCCATGCTGGCGGCCTTGAACGCGCTGCAGACCGAGGCGCAGCGGTTCACGGTCGACGTCATCGACGTTGACGCCGACCCGGCGCTGGTGGCGCGCTTCGACGAGCTGGTACCGGTGCTGTACGGCGACCTGGCCGCGCCCGAGCTGTGCCACTACTTCCTCGACGCCGGCGCGGTGCGCGCTTACCTGGCAAGCGACCACCACAGGTCATCGCCGCTTTCGCGGGGATGACGTTAATTGCTTCGTCGTCGCTGTCGTGCGTCGCCACTTCTGTTGTATTTCTGAAAAGCCTGGCGCCGGTTTTGGCCGCCTATTCGCCGCCGGGCGCCGCCGTCCCCGCATAACACGGGCTTTCTACCCTGAAATCCGGTAAAATGCGATGGTCGGAAAAGCTTCTGTCCTAGCAAACAGCTTCTCTCGCTTGATAAGGCGCTCGTCTGGGGATTGCTACAGCCCCACCGGAGCGCTTTTTTCATGGCGCCGGCACTGCCCGCGCCGCGAGCCCCGACGCCATCGTCGCCTTTTTCATCTTGGTCTTGAATTTGTTAATGAACAACATACGTAACTTCTCCATCATCGCCCACATCGACCACGGCAAATCGACGCTGGCCGACCGTATCATCCAGATCTGCGGCGGCCTGTCGGACCGCGACATGGAAGCCCAGGTACTCGATTCGATGGACCTGGAGCGCGAACGCGGCATTACCATCAAGGCCCAGACCGCCGCGCTGCACTACAAGGCGCGCGACGGCCAGGTCTACAACCTGAACCTGATCGATACCCCCGGCCACGTCGACTTCAGCTATGAAGTGTCGCGCTCGCTGTCGGCCTGCGAAGGCGCGCTGCTGGTGGTCGACGCCTCCCAGGGCGTCGAAGCGCAGACCGTGGCGAACTGCTATACCGCGCTCGACCTCGGCGTCGAAGTGGTGCCGGTGTTGAACAAGATCGACCTGCCGCACGCCGATCCAGCCAATGCGATCAAGGAAATCGAAGACGTCATCGGCATTGACGCCACCGACGCGGTGCAATGCTCGGCCAAGAGCGGGCTCGGCGTTGAAGACGTGATCGAGTCGCTGATCGCCAAGGTACCGCCGCCGAAGGGCGACAAGAATGCGCCGCTGCAGGCGCTGATCGTCGACTCGTGGTTCGACAATTATGTCGGCGTGGTGATGCTGGTGCGCGTGATGAACGGCACCCTGAAACCGAAGGAAAAGATCCTCTTGATGGCATCCGATTCGACCCAGCTGGTCGAAAGCGTCGGCGTATTCAGCCCGCGTTCGCAGTCGCTGCCGGAGCTCTCCGCCGGCCAGGTCGGCTTCGTCATCGCCGGCATCAAGGAACTGAAGGCCGCCAAAGTGGGCGACACCGTCACCCACGCCGCCAAGCCGGCGGCAGCGCCGTTGCCAGGCTTTAAGGAAGTGCAACCACAAGTGTTCGCCGGCCTGTTTCCGGTCGAGGCGAACCAGTACGACGCGCTGCGCGACTCGCTCGAAAAGCTCAAGCTGAACGACGCCGCCTTGATGTACGAGCCGGAAGTTTCGCAGGCGCTCGGCTTCGGCTTCCGCTGCGGCTTCCTTGGCCTGTTGCACATGGAGATCGTGCAGGAACGTCTCGAGCGCGAGTTCGACATGGACCTGATCACCACCGCGCCGACCGTCGTCTACGAAGTCGAAATGCGCGACGGCAGCATCGTCAAGGTCGACAACCCGTCGAAGATGCCGGAAACGACCAAGATCCTCGAAGTGCGCGAGCCGATCGTCACGGTCAACCTTTACATGCCGCAAGAATATGTCGGCTCGGTCATCACGCTGTGCGTGGGCAAGCGCGGCGTGCAGCTCGACATGAGCTACCACGGCCGCCAGGTCAAGCTGGTGTACGAAATGCCGATGGCCGAAATCGTCCTCGACTTCTTCGACAAGCTCAAGTCGACGTCGCGCGGCTACGCCTCGATGGACTACGAGTTCAAGGAATACCGTTCGGCCGACGTGGTCAAGGTCGACATGCTGATCAACAGCGAAAAAGTCGACGCGCTGGCCATCATCGTGCACCGCGCCAACGCGACCTACCGCGGCCGCCAGGTCGCCGCCAAGATGCGCGAACTGATTCCGCGCCAGATGTTCGACGTCGCCATCCAGGCGGCGATCGGCGTCAACGTCATTTCGCGCGAAAACGTCAAGGCGCTGCGCAAGAACGTGCTGGCCAAGTGCTACGGCGGCGACATCAGCCGCAAGAAGAAGCTGCTCGAAAAGCAGAAGGCCGGCAAGAAACGCATGAAGCAGGTGGGCTCGGTGGAAATCCCGCAAGAGGCATTCCTGGCAATTTTACAAGTGGACGGTTAAATGAATCTGCAAGTCATCTTAGGAAATTTCGCATTGATCCTGTTCGTGGCGATGTGTGTCACGGGGGTAATCTGGTTCCTCGATATCTTCTACTTTGCCAAGCAGCGCCGCGCCGCCGCCGATGTTGCGTTGGCCGCCTTCGACGGCCGCAACGCCAAGCTGGCGGCCGAGGGCATCAAGACCGACAACACCAGCCGCCACGCGATCGAAGCGGCGCTGCTGCGCCAGCCGACATGGATCGAGTACTCGGGCAGCTTTTTCCCGGTCATCGCGCTGGTGTTTTTCCTGCGCTCGTTCCTGTACGAGCCGTTCAAGATTCCATCGTCGTCGATGGTGCCGACCCTCGTCATCGGCGACCTGATCCTGGTGAACAAATTCACCTACGGCATCCGGCTGCCGGTGTTGAACAAGAAAATCATTGACGTCGGCGATCCGCAGCGCGGCGACGTGATGGTGTTCAAGTATCCGAAGGACATGTCGCAGGATTACATCAAACGCGTCATCGGCGTGCCAGGTGATAAAATCACCTATGAAAACAAGCGCTTAACGGTCAACGACAAGCCGGTGACCTACACCGCCAAGGGCGACTACCTGGAAGACGAGGGCCTGGAATACCACCAGCTGTTTGATGAAAATTTAGCAAACGTGCAACATCAAATTCTGAATAACAAGAATAAACGTACCATCGATCTGGGCCAGGTAGACAATTTCCCGAACCGTGAAGCGTGTGTTTATTCCTACGAGAAATTTACCTGTATCGTACCGGAAGGCAATTACTTTATGATGGGCGATAACCGCGATAACAGCCTCGACAGCCGTTACTGGGGCTTTGTGCCCAACAAGAACATCGTCGGCAAGGCGTTTTTCGTGTGGATGAACCTGGGCAATTGGAAGCGCATCGGTGGCATACACTAAGTCTTGAAGGGATCCGCAATGCAAGAATCGAAACAGTTTTTCCCGCACGCTCAGCGCGGCGTGTCGCTCACCGGACTGATCTTCGTGATGGCGGTCATCGGCGTCGTCGCCGTGTTCGCCATGAAAGTGTTCCCGACCTTTCTGGAGTACAAGGCATCGAAAGACGGCATCGTTGCGGCCAAGGCGGCCGGCGGCACCGTCGTCGAGATGCAGCAAAGTTTCGACAAGAACGCCGATATCAACCGCATCGAAGCGATCACCGGCAAGGATCTGGTGATCACCAAGGACACCGGCGAAACCGAAATCAGCTTCGCCTATGAAAAACGCATCCCGATCGCCGGCAACGTGACCTTGCTGATCGACTACGCCGCCACCACCGCCAAGAATGGCGTGGTCGCGCCCAAGCCGGACACGGCAGCACGTTAATTGATGGAAGACCAACCGACATTTCGCCCATGAATCTTCAGTTATTGCAGTCTCGCTTAGCTTATACGTTCCGGGATGCTGGCCTGCTGCAGCAAGCCTTGACGCACCGTAGCCACAGCAGCTTGCATAACGAGCGCCTCGAGTTCCTCGGCGATTCGATCCTGAACTGCGTCGTTGCCTCGGTGCTCTATGAGCGCTTTGCCAGCATCGACGAGGGCGACCTGTCGCGCCTGCGCGCCAACCTGGTCAAGCAGCAGTCGCTGTACGAAATTGCCCAGAAGCTCGAACTGTCGCAGTTCCTGCGCCTCGGCGAAGGCGAGCTGAAGTCGGGCGGCTTTCGCCGGCCGTCGATCCTGGCCGACACGCTCGAAGCGCTGCTTGGCGCCATTTTCCTCGACGCCGGCTTCAATGCCGCGCGCGACGTCATCCGCGCCTTCTATATCCCGATTCTCGATTCGGTCGACCCGCGCACGCTCGGCAAGGATGCCAAGACCTTGCTGCAGGAATTTTTACAGAGTAAGAAAATCTCGCTGCCAACCTACAACGTGGTGGCGACCCATGGGGCGGCGCACAGCCAGGAATTCGAAATCGAATGCCTGGTGCCCAAGCTCGGCATCCAGGTCTACGGCCGCGGCGGCAGCCGCCGTGCCGGCGAGCAGGCCGCCGCCAAGCTGGCGCTCGAGGTGGCCGAACAGGCATTGCTGAAGACGCCGGCCGCGGCGCGCAAGGCCAAGCCGCGCGCCGCCCAGCTCAAACTGGCCGGCATCGCCACTATCCAGAGCGAGCACGGCGCCGAGCCGGCCGAAGTCATCATCGAAGCCAAGGCCGAACCAAAAACGGAAGCCAAAGCCCCCAAACAAACGCAATCAGAAACGAAGTCAGCATGAATACCTCCAGCAGCACCCCAGACAACTTCCGCTGTGGCTACATCGCCATCGTCGGCCGCCCGAACGTCGGCAAGTCGACGTTGATGAACGTGCTGATCGGCGCGAAAGTGTCGATCACGTCGCGCAAGGCGCAGACCACGCGCCACCGCATCACCGGCATCCAGACGGTCGACGACGCCCAGTTCATCTACGTCGACACGCCGGGCTTCCAGACCCGCCACAGCAACGCGCTCAACAAGACGCTCAACAAGACGGTGACGAACACGCTCATTTCGGCCGACGTCATCCTCTACCTGGTCGAGGCGGGCACCTTCGGGCCGGCCGACCAGCAAGTGGTCGACCTGTTGCCCAAAGAAGTGCCGGTGATCCTGGTGATCAACAAGTCGGACCGCGTCAAGGACAAGGCCGCGCTGATGCCGTTCGCGCAGGAAATCGCCGCCAAGCACAACTTCACCGCCATCGTGCCGGTCTCGGCCAAGCTGCGCTTCCAGGTCGACGCGCTGCAAGCAGAGATCAAGAAGTATCTGCCGGAAAACGCGCCGATCTTCGGGCCGGACGACATCACCGACCGCAGCGAGAAATTCCTCGCCGCCGAAATCGTCCGCGAGAAAGTGTTTCGCCTGGTCGGCGACGAGTTGCCTTACACCAGCACCGTGCTGATCGAGCAGTTCGAGCAGGAGGGCGACCTGCGCCGCATCTTCGCGGCGGTGCTGGTCGAACGCGACACCCACAAGTCTATGCTGATCGGTAACAAAGGCGCGCGCCTGAAGGAAATCTCGACCCAGTCGCGGCTCGACATGGAAAAGCTGTTCGGCGGCCCCGTGTACCTGGAAATCTGGATCAAGGTCAAGTCGGGCTGGGCCGACAACGAAGCCGGGCTGCGCGCCTACGGCTACGAATAGGGCGCCGTCGCGCCTGCCTGTGCGCATGGACACCCTCGACGCCGACCTCGACACTCCCGCACCGCCGGCAGCGCCGGCCAAGCGCAGCCGCGCCTTGCCGCGCGACCGCATCAACGGTCAGCCCGGCTTCGTGCTGCACAGCTACCCGTACAAAGAAACCAGCCTCATCGTCGACATGTTCACGCGCGACTTCGGCCGCATTGGCCTTGTCGCCAAGGGCGCCAAGCGGCCACTGTCGAAGCTGCGCGGCGTGCTGCAGACCTTCCAGCCGCTGTCGACCTCGTGGAGCGGACGCGCCGAACTGCGCACCCTGATCGACGCCGAATGGGTAGGCGGCATGCTGCCGCTCGAACGCACGGCGCTGCTGTGCGGCTTTTACCTCAACGAACTGCTGGTCAAGCTGATCGCGCGCGACGATCCGCATCCGGTGCTGTTTGATCAGTACGTGGCTACGCTGAACCAGCTGGCCCACAATGAACCTGCACAAATTGTCTTGAGAAAATTCGAACGGGCCTTACTTAAGGAGACAGGCGTGGCCGCTGATCTGGGCCGCTGCGCCGGTTCGGGCGATCCGGTCGAGCCGGGCGTCGTCTACGTTGTCGATCCCGAACGCGGTCCGCGCCCGGCGCGCGCTGCGGACAACTGGCCGGCGGTCGACGGCCAGACCCTGCTCGACATGGAGGCCGACGACTATGCCGACCCGCTGACCCAGCTGCAAAGCAAGCAGCTGATGCGCTTCCTGCTGGCGCACCAGCTGGGCGGCGCGCCGCTCAACACACGCCAGATCCTGATCGATTTGCTGCAGTTATAACCATCCAATCCACCAGGGCGACATCATGAGCTTCCTGCACCCATCCGGCCCGGTCATCGACCTGGGCGTCAACATCGACCACGTGGCGACGCTGCGCAATGCGCGCGGCACGACGTATCCCGATCCGCTGCGCGCGGCGCTCATCGCCGAGCAGGCCGGCGCCGACGTCATCACGCTGCACCTGCGCGAAGACCGCCGACACATCTTGGACGCCGACGTGATTGCGCTGCGAGAGCAGCTGATGACGCGCATGAACCTGGAAGCGGCAGTGACGCAGGAGATGATCGACTTCGCCTGCAGGATCGGTCCGCAGGATGTCTGCCTGGTGCCCGAGCGGCGCGCGGAAGTGACCACCGAAGGCGGCCTCGATGTGGTGCGCTACTACAAGCAGGTCCAAGCGGCCATCAGGCAGCTGCAAGGGGAGGGCATCCGCGTCAGCCTGTTCATCGACGCCGACGAGCAGCAGATCGCCGCAGCCGACGAACTTGGCGCGCCGGTCATCGAGCTGCACACCGGCCGCTACGCCGAAGCCGAAGGCGCCGACCTGGCGCACGAACTCGAACGCATCCGCGCCGGCGCCCGCTTCGGCGTGGCGCGCGGGCTGAAGGTCAACGCCGGCCACGGCCTGCACTACACCAACGTGCAGGCGATCGCCGCGCTGGAAGACATCGGAGAACTCAACATCGGCCACGCCATCGTCGCCCACGCGGTGTTTGCCGGCTTCGAGAACGCGGTGCGCGAGATGAAGGCGATCATGGTCGCCGCGCGTCTTGGCGTTACCCTGGGCCGCCGCGCATGATCTACGGGATCGGTACCGACATCGTGCAGATCTCGCGCATCGAAGGCGCGCTCGGTCGCAACGAGCGCTTCGCCGAAAAGATCCTCGGCCCCGAGGAGCTGGTCAAGTTTCATGCGCGCCGCGCCAGGAACGACGTACGCGGCCTGCGTTTTCTGGCCACCCGTTTTTCGGCCAAGGAAGCGTTTTCGAAGGCGATTGGCCTTGGCATGCGCATGCCGATGACGTGGCGCTCGGCGCAGATGCTCAACGCGCCCTCCGGCAAGCCGGTGATCGTGTGCAGTGGCGCGCTCGACGAATTCATGCGCGATAATAAGCTCAGCGCGCAGGTGACGATCAGCGACGAAGCCGACTACGGTGTCGCTTTCGTCATCGTCACCCAGGGCGCCTGAGCCATACAAGGTAGAGCAATGTCCGAAGCCATTTCCCCAGTTCCCGCCGCCAGCGCGCCCGATCCGCGCGCGCTGGTGCTGGCCACCGTCGCCAAGCTGCCCAACCTGCCGGGCGTGTACCGCTATTTCGACGCCAACGACGCCGTGCTCTACGTCGGCAAGGCGCGCGACCTGAAAAAGCGCGTCTCGAGCTACTTCCAGAAGAACCTGGCCAGCCCGCGCATTTCGATCATGGTCGAGCGCATCGCGCGGCTCGAAACCACCGTCACCAACAGCGAAGCCGAAGCGCTGATCCTGGAAAACAACCTGATCAAGGCGCTCAAGCCGCGCTTTAACATCCTGTTCCGCGACGATAAGTCATACCCGTACCTGAAGATCAGCGGGCAGGACGTGCCGCGCATGGCCTACTACCGCGGTGCGCTCGACAAGAAGAGCCAGTACTTCGGCCCGTTCCCGAGTGCGTGGGCGGTGAAGGAATCGATGCAGATCCTGCAGAAGGTGTTCATGCTGCGCACCTGCGAGGACAGCGTGTATTCGAACCGCACGCGTCCCTGCCTGCTGCACCAGATCGGCCGCTGCAGCGCGCCGTGCGTGGCCAACATCACCGCGGAAGACTATCGCATCGACGTCGAAAACGCCGGCAAATTCCTGCGCGGGCGCCAGACCGAAGTGATGGCCGACCTCGAGAAGAAGATGCATGGCTACGCCGAGCAGCTCAAGTTCGAGCAGGCCGCCGCGGTGCGCAACCAGATCCAGTCGCTGTCGAAAGTGCTGCACCAGCAAAGCATGGAGACGGCCGGCGACGCCGACGTCGACATCATCGCCGTGGTGGTGCAGGGCGGTAAAGCCTGCGTCAACCTGGCGATGGTGCGCGGCGGGCGCCACCTGGGCGACCGTGCCTATTTTCCGAGCCAGGTGATGGAAGCGATCGCCGAGGCGCCGATCGAAGTGGAGGTGCTGGCCGCCTTCCTGGCGCAGCACTACAGCGAAAAATTCATCCCCGGCACGCTGATCCTGAACATCGAGTTCGACCAGCCGGCCCTGATGATGGCGCTCACCGAGCAGTGCGGCCACCGCATCAACTTGATCTTCCAGCCGCAGGAGCCGCGCCGCCAGTGGCTCGAGATGG
Organism: Massilia sp. TWR1-2-2; assembly: GCF_049897565.1. Classification (NCBI taxonomy): domain Bacteria; kingdom Pseudomonadati; phylum Pseudomonadota; class Betaproteobacteria; order Burkholderiales; family Oxalobacteraceae; genus Massilia; species Massilia sp. TWR1-2-2. Next base: position 163,174 of record NZ_JAFCWM010000001.1, read on the forward strand.
CGGTCAAGGGCGCCGAGTTGTCGCTGGCGCGCCTGCTGTCCGAGCAGGGCTCGCAGCAGTCGCGCACCCGCGCGCTGGCCGAGGCGCTGACGCTCGACCTCGACGACCTCGACGCCCTGCGCGTTGAGTGCTTCGACATCAGCCACACGATGGGCGAAGCGACCCAGGCCTCGTGCGTGGTGTTCCATCACCACGCGATGCAAAACAGCGAGTACCGGCGCTACAACATCAACGGCATCACGCCGGGCGACGATTACGCGGCGATGCGCCAGGTGCTGATGCGCCGCTACGAAAAGGTCGTCAACAACGAGGGCGTCATGCCCGACGTGGTGCTGATCGACGGCGGCAAGGGCCAGATCGAAATGGCGCGCCAGGTATTCGCCGAACTGGGGCTCGACATCAGCCTGATCGTCGGCGTGGCGAAGGGCGAAGCGCGGCGCGTGGGCCTGGAGACGCTGCTGTTCGTCGACGGCCGCGCGGCGCAGGAACTGGGCAAGGACTCGGCGGCGCTGATGCTGGTGGCCCTGATCCGCGACGAGGCGCACCGCTTCGCCATCACCGGCATGCGCGCCAAGCGCGCCAAGGCGCGCCAGACGTCGCAGCTGGAGGAGATCGAGGGCATCGGCGCCAAACGGCGCCAGCGCCTGCTGGCGCGCTTTGGCGGCCTGCGTGGCGTGGCCAGTGCAAGCGTCGAAGACCTGAAGTCGGTCGAGGGCATCTCCACCTCGCTGGCCGAAGAAATCTACAAGCAACTGCATTGAGGCGCGCTACAGAAATCGCATCGGTAAATACGCGCAGCAAGCTGTTGACGTCGTTCCCGGGCAGGCGCCAATCCACGCCGAGTGCTCTTTTGCTTCAACCTAACTGGTCTATTAAGCAATAGCGCGGTAGACTAGCGGCGCACCCATTTCTAACAGTAACCAGCTCACGCGCCCTATGCCTTTTAACATCCCGATTCTCCTGACCTGGTTACGCGTTGCACTGATCCCGCTTGTGGTCGGCGTCTATTACCTGCCGCTGCACTGGCTGCCGCGCTCCGACCAGGACCTGGCCGCCACGATCGTGTTCATCGTCGCCGCCATCACCGACTGGTTCGACGGCTTCCTGGCGCGGCGCTGGAACCAGACCTCGGCGTTCGGCGCCTTCCTCGACCCGGTGGCCGACAAGCTGATGGTGACCGGCGCGCTGCTGGTGCTGGTGCACCTGGACCGGGTCGACCACTTCATCGCCTTCATCATCATCGGCCGCGAGATCGCCATTTCGGCGCTGCGCGAATGGATGGCGCAACTGGGCGCCTCGCGCTCGGTGGCGGTCAGTTCGCTCGGCAAGATCAAGACGGCGGCGCAGATGACGGCGATCCCGATGCTGCTGTTTCACGACGTGCTGTTCGGCATCGTCGACACCCAGCTGCTGGGCGAAGCGTTCCTGTACATCGCCGCGATCCTGACGGTGTGGTCGATGTTTTATTACATGCGGCGCGCGTGGCCGCTGATCAAGGAAAAGGCCGGCGCATTCGATTGATGAATCGACAGCGCGTTGCCTTGACAACCGGTCAGGATGATCTATAATGCCTGCCTGTTGTGACACGATGCGGGAGTAGCTCAGTTGGTAGAGCGCAACCTTGCCAAGGTTGAGGTCGAGAGTTCGAGACTCTTCTCCCGCTCCAGAAATGGACAAATCGTCGTCAGGTTGTCCTTGAAAATGAGCACCTTTTCTGCGATAATCGTTGTCTTGTAAATGCGGGAGTAGCTCAGTTGGTAGAGCGCAACCTTGCCAAGGTTGAGGTCGAGAGTTCGAGACTCTTCTCCCGCTCCAGTGCTTCACTGGAGCTTGCAGTGGTAGTAAAATGTATGGCTCCAATGCGGGAGTAGCTCAGTTGGTAGAGCGCAACCTTGCCAAGGTTGAGGTCGAGAGTTCGAGACTCTTCTCCCGCTCCAGAATTCTAAAAGGGAAGCCTGGCTTCCCTTTTTTGATGCAGCGCCCAGTCGGGTCGCAGCGCAATCAGTACCCTCTGGCGAGGTAGCAAAGAGGTTATGCAGCGGCCTGCAAAGCCGTTTAGACGGGTTCGATTCCCGTCCTCGCCTCCATAAATTCAAGGACTTAGCTCACTCTGGGCTAGTTCGAACGAGATTCCAACCTTCCGAACCGTGAGGTTGGCCTCCTCCGAAACGGCTAACTGGCCGTTTGACATTCCGCCGTCTAATACTACGAAGAATCATGGCGTCCATCAAAAGCTTTCCCGGGTTCATTTCAGCTCAGCGTTAAGAATCGGCACTTGCCGAAAACGTTTGTGGGCGACGTCCGACTCCTTCGAACAGGCTGATGCATATGGAAAACAGCTGGTCAGTGTCCTTGACTGGCATAGCTTCCGACGCACACCTATTTAGCGAAACCGGCAAACAGCGTCATGTAAGTAGCGTCGAAGCTGGCGAGCGCTCTGCGCGCCTCGGCATCGGGATTGCCATACACGACGAGCGAAGCGATCGTCACCATCGACAGGAAGCGTTCGGCATAACCGCCGAAGGTCTGCTCGTCGGCACTGATCTGTACTGGTAGGCGAAAGTCCCAGGCTCCTTGAGCGAGGCGGCGACAATTTCCGTTACCAGCCCGCGAAACGCGGGCAACCGGCCCGGCTTGACGTTCAGCGTAAACACCCAGTACAGATCGTCAACCATACAATTTCCCCGCTCCCGCCCAGTCTGCTGGGGCGACGTCCTCGAAGATGACGTAGATGTAGGCGGGGTCGGTGCCGGTGTTCTTGACGATGCTTTCGGTAATTTCTTTGGCAACTGCTTGTTTGGCGACGGCGTCTTTGCCTTCAAACCAGGTAACGCGAACGACGGGCATGGTGTGCTCCTTGAAGTTAAGTTCATGACGCGGGTGTTACCAGGCGATGACGTTGTCCTGGAAGGCGACAAAAGCGGCTCCGGTGTTGCCCGCGTGCTTGGCGATCGTGACGGCCAGGCCGGCGCAGCGCACGCTCATCTCGACCGGCGCGTCGGGGCCGCCCATGTCGGTCTTGACCCAGCCCGGCATCAGCGCCAGGATCGAGCGCTCACCGCCGGCGCGCGCGGCATAGCTGCGCAGCAGCATGTTAAGCGCGGCCTTGCTGGCGCGGTAGGTCTCGTAGCCGCCGGTAGTGTTGTCCGAGATACTGCCCAAGGCCGACGTCATGGCGGCCAGCGAGCCATTGCCGCGCACGTGCTGCGCGAGATGTTCGAGCGCGCGCATCGGGCTCGGGGCGTTTGTCACCATCCGTTGGTAAAACTCGTCGGTGCTGATCTGGCCGATGGTCTGTGCCGGGTCGTCGCTGACGCCGGCGACGACGAACAGCAGGTCCAGTTGTGACATCCAGTTGCGCCAGGTGCCTGTCCGAGCGCACCGAGCGCGGCGCCCGTATTGCGCGCTTCTCGGCGGACCTGAAGGAATTCGGTGAACACCTCGGCGTGAAGAAGGCGCACTACGTGGGCTGGTCGATGGGCGCAGCCGTGCTGTGGGGCTACATCGACCTGTTCGGCACGAAGGGCATCAACAAGCTGGTGTTGATCGACGAACCGCCCTCTATTTACAGGCATGCCGACTGGTCCGAAAAAGAAAGACTGGACGCCGGCGGCATGACCAGCTCGCCCGAGCGCATGGTCGAGGCCTTCACCACTGGCAAGCCGGTCAGCTCGCTGGCCGCCGATGCGCTCGAGTCCGCACGGCGCAATTTGTCGCTGTGATGGCGCAGGAGGTCGGCGCCGGACAGGTGCACTGCGGCTGATGACGACCGGCAGCGCCTGGACCAGCGATGCCGGGTGAGGATGCAGTGTCGCACCTTCGCGAGTCATGCGTTACTGCTTGAGCGCCTCGACCTGGATGGCCAGCTTCACCTCGGGATTGAATCCCATCTGGGTACCATAGCTGATGCCGAAATCGCTGCGATTGAAGGTGGCTACAGCGTTGGCGCCGCAGACTTCACGCTTGAACATCGGGTGCTCCATGCACTTGAACTGGCTGAGCACTAGCTTGACTGGATTGGTCACCCCATGCAGCGTCAGGTCACCACTCACCACGGCAGGCTTGTCGCCCTTGAATTTGATCGAACGCGACTTATACACGGCGTGCGGGTACTTGGCGACGTCGAACATCTCCGCGCTCATCGCGTGTTCGTTCAGCTTGGCGTGGCCGAAGTCGATGCTGGCGGTGTCGATCGTGATGTCGACCGTTCCCGTTTTGGCCGCGCGATCGAGCGCGATGCTGCCGCTGGTCTGGGTGAACTTGCCGCGCCAGATCGACATGCCGCCAAGGTGGTCGGCCTAGAAGCTCGGGTAGGTGTGGTCCGGCTCGATCGTATAGGTGTCGGCGGCGAAACTGGTTGAGGCGGCGCCTGCGGCAAGCAGAACGGCAAGGAGGTGGCGGTAGTTCATAAAATGGATTCCTGTCGTGTGAAATGTATCCTGCCGGTGGGGCAAAAGTTTAGGTCAATTCTGTGCTTGGCCTTCTAGCCTCAGCGACAGAGCTCACAGTAGGCTTATTCTTCGGCGAAATAAATGGCGTACTATATGACTTACTGTTCCTTAAATTGAGATAATGGATAAGTTCCAACAAATGAAAGTCTTCACGGCCGTGGTCGAGGCCGGTAGCTTCACCGGCGCTGCGGACGTGCTCGACATGTCCAAGGCCGCCGTGTCGCGCTACGTCGGCGAGCTCGAGGAGCGGCTCGGCACCCGGCTGTTGCACCGGACGACGCGCAAGCTCTCGCGCACCACCGAAGGCGAGATCTTCTACGAACGCTGTCGCGAGTTGCTGGCCAATGTCGACGAGGCAGAAGCTGAAATCACCGCGCGCCATGGCGAAGCGTCCGGCTTGCTGAAAGTGAACGTCCCGGTGACCTTCGGCCTGATGCACCTGGCACAGTTGTGGCCCGAATTGCTCGCCCGCCATCAAAAGCTGGCGCTCGACATCACGCTGTCGGATCGGGTCGCCGACCTGGTGGAAGAGGGGTTCGACTTGGCAGTGCGTATCGGACAGATGCCGTCGTCTTCGCTGATCGGCCGCAAGCTCGCTTCGACGCGGATGGTGGTGTGCGCGGCGCCGGCTTATCTGGAGCGCCGCGGTACGCCGTTGCAGCCGCAGGACTTGCTGACGCACGACGTCATTTCATACACGCTGTTTTCGACCGGCGAAAACTGGACTTTTGCCGGCCCGGACGGCAACGTGTCGGTGAGGGTCAATCCGAGGGTACGCACCAACAGCGGCGACACCTGCCGCGCTGCCGCGCTGCAGCAACAGGGAGTGATCCTGCAGCCGACTTTCATGGTGGGACCAGATCTCGCGTCCGGGGCGCTGCGTGAAATCATGCCCGATTATCGCTCGGTCGAGCTGGGGGTATATGCTGTTTATCCATCGCGCAAGTTCGTCACGCCCAAGCTGCGCGTAGTGATCGACTTCCTGGTGGAGGCCTTCGCCCATCCCGTGTGGGTCGGCTGATCAGGTCCTGGCACCGTGCGGTTGCTGATTTGGGAACCAGCCAGCGCGGCACCCGGTCCGCCCCTTCGGCGTACTTGCCGAACGCGCGTTGGATTAAATGCAGCTTTGTCGATTTTGTGGTCGCGACATTTGGCGCCGGCTCAAACAACTAAACCGCAAGCGCGGCGACCATAAAGTCGACGAAGGTCCTTACTTTGGCGGACAGGTGTTTGCGGCTCGGGTAAACAGCGTACACCCCCAGTTCTGCCGACTGCCACTCCGGCAGCAAACGCACCAGCCTGCCAGCGTCGATGTCTTCGCCGACGATGAAGTGAGGCTGGAAAATGATACCGGCGCCGCTTTGCGCCGCCAGACGGATGATGTCGCCGTTGTCTGCCCGTATGGGGCCGGCAATGGCGACCGTTGCCGGCCCTTGCGGGCCTTCCATGCGCCACTCGGCGCCGCTGCCCGTCAGCGTATAGCCGAGGCACGCGTGCTGGGCCAGTTCCGCCGGCGTCTGCGGCGCACCGTGCCGGGCCAGGTACGCGGGCGCGGCGCAGACGATGCTGTGCACGCCACCGATTTTTCTTGCGATCATGTCGGACTGCGGCATTGCGCCGATCCTGATCGCCAGGTCGAAACCTTCGTCGACCAGGTCGACCTTGCGGTCGCTCAGCGAAATGTCCAGCTGCACCTGGGGGTACGCCTGCGTATACGCGCCGATGATGGCGGCCAGCCGATGCTGCCCATACGATAGCGGTATCGTCACCCTGAGCACGCCTTGCGGCGTGCGCGTCATCTGGCCGGCAATCTGTTCGGCCTCCTCGACATCGCTGATGATCTGGGTACTGCGCTCATAGAACGCACGGCCGGTTTCAGTCAGGCTAAGCCGGCGCGTGGTGCGGTTCATCAGGCGCGTGCCCAGATGCTCCTCCAGCTTCTGGATCTGTTTCGACACCATTGCGCGCGAGATGTCGAGCTTGTTGGCCGCTGCAGCGAAACTTCCGCCTTCGACTACCGCCATGTACATTTTCATCGATCCGAACAAATCCATAACTGCCATTGTCAATTAAATGGAAATAGTCTAGTCCTCCAACACACCTTTATCAACGATTTAAATCTATATACCATGGTTGCATCTTCACAGGAGGTGCACCATGTCCCCGTTACCAACCATCTTTGTTTCGCACGGATCGCCAATGCTGGCGCTGCAGGACAGTCCTGCACGGCGCTTTCTCCAGGATCTTGGCCGCAGCTTGCCCCGGCCAAAGGCGATCGTTGTCGTCTCCGCCCACTGGGAGACCGCGGGCAGTCCGGCCGTGTCGCTTGCCGCCCAGCCCGAAACGATCCATGACTTTGGCGGATTTCCGCAGGACCTGTTCGCAATCCGCTACCCGGCTGCCGGGGCGCCAGAACTGGCCGAGCAAGCGGCGTCGTTGTTCGAAGCCGCCGGTATCGCGGTGGGGCGCAGCGCCCAACGCGGCCTGGACCACGGCGCGTGGGTTCCGCTCAGCCTGATGTATCCGGACGCCAATGTGCCGGTAATGCAAATCTCGCTGGTGCGCGGCGCCGATCCGGCGGCCCATGAAACGCTCGGAAGCGCCTTGTCGCAGTTGCGCCATGAAGGCGTGCTGGTGATCGGCTCCGGGTCGCTGACGCATAACTTGTACGAGTTCCGTGGGCAGCCGGTCGACGCGCCCGCGCCTTACTGGGTGACCGAGTTCGAGCTCTGGATGCGTGAGCAGCTGGAGGCAAGCGACGGCGCGGCATTGCTGGACTATCGCAAGAGGGCGCCATCGGCCGTAAAGAATCATCCAAGCGAGGAGCACCTGTTGCCGCTGTTTGTGGCGATGGGCGCGGCTGGCGCCGGCGCGAAGGCACAACTTCTGCATTCAAGTGTCGAGCACGGCGTGCTGGCAATGGACGCGTACGCATTCAATTAACGAAAGGACTGAAATGACTGGCACATTGAATGACACACGGGTCGAATCCGGGTCCGGTTTGGTTTATCGGATCCAAGCCGCCCCAACCGGGCAGGGCAAAGCGCCGTGCCTGATCTTGCTGCACGGCGTGGGCGCCAACGAGGCAGGTTGTATCGACCTCGCGCGGCAGATGCATCCGCAGCTGACTGTGGTGCTGGTGCGCGGCCCGCTGGAGTTCGGGCCGATGCAGTTCGGCTGGTTCCAGGTGAGCTTCACCCAGGACGGGCCGTCGATCAACGCCGCGCAGGCCGACCTTTCCCGCGCCAAGCTGATCCGTTTTATCGAGCAACTGCCGCAGGAGTATGACATCGATCCGGCGCGGATCTGGATTGCCGGTTTCAGCCAGGGCGGCATCATGCGCGCCAGCGTCGGGCTCACGGCGCCAGAAGACGTGGCCGGCTTCGGCATCTTGAGCGGGCGCATCTTGCCGGAAGTGCTGCCGGCGGTGAAGGCGGGACCGTCGCTTGGCAAGGTCCATGCTTTCGTCAGTCACGGCGTGCAGGACCAGAAGCTGGGTATTCATTTTGCCCGGCATGCAAAGCAGGTGCTCGAGGGCTTCGGTGTGCCGTTGCAGTATCGGGAGTACGAGGCCGGCCATTCACTGGATCTGGCGATGACAGGCGATTTCAAACAATGGCTGGGCGGTCAACTCGACCAGTCCGACGCTTCCCATACTTAATTCAACAGAAAGAAAAATCATGCAATCCAATACAACGATTCATACCAATACCGACGACGCCGGCAAGCTGGTTCTGCGTGCAGCACTGGCAATTATTTTGTTATTCCATGGCTACGCCAAGCTTACCGGCGGCATTGGCTTCGTCGGCGACATGCTAGCCAAGGCCGGCGCCCCGGCGGCGCTCGGCTACCTGGTTTATGTGGGCGAGGTGCTTGCACCGCTGATGATCCTCGCCGGCGTATTGACCCGTCCTGCGGCACTGGTGGTTGCGATCAATATGGTGGTGGCAGTCTTGCTTGTGCATACCGGCCAGTTCTTCACTATGAATGACACGGGCGGCTGGGCGCTTGAATTGCAGGGCATGTTTTTTATCGCTGCGATCACGGTTGCACTTCTTGGAGCTGGGCGCTACAGCGTGAGCGGCGTGAATGGCCGCTACAATTAAGTACGGTTGATCAGTCACTTTTCGCTATCGCAGCCACTCGCAAAAAGGACACAACCATGGCATTTCCGACGACGATGAAGGCGGCAGTGTTGCATGCCTCCGGTGGACCGGAGGCACTGACGATTGAAGACCGGCCCGTTCCAGTGCCGCAGCCGGGCGAGCTGCTGATTCGTGTTGCGGCGTTCGGCCTGAACCGCTCGGAATTATTGACACGGCAGGGTCATTCGCCGAACATTCGTTTTCCCCGCATCCTCGGAATAGAAGCCGTCGGTACGGTCGCCGCGGCGCCGGGCGGCGCGCTCGCGCGAGGACAGAAGGTCGCGACAGTGATGGGCGGCATGGGTCGCGTCTTCGATGGCAGCTATGCGCAGTACACGTGCGTTCCAGCGCACCAGGTCCGTTCAGTGCGCACTGACCTGCCTTGGGAAAAACTCGGCGCTCTCCCGGAGATGCTTCAGACCGCGTGGGGGGCATTGCTCCGTGGACTGCGCCTCCAGCGTGGGAGCGGCTGCTGATCCGAGGAGGCACTACGTCGATCGGATTTGCGGCGGCGGCCATTGCGCGGGCGCACGGCGCGCAGGTCGGTGCCACCTCGCGACAATCGTCCAGCGCGGCGCTCATTCGGGCGAGCGGCGCCGACAAGGTGCTGGAACTGGTGGGTACTGCGACGCTGGCGGACTCTCTCGCCGCGGTGCGCGAACCGGGGCTCGTCTGCATGGCCGGCATGGTCGGCGACCGCTGGTCGTTTGCGGAAATCGCGCCGATGGATGTCATCCCGACGGGCGTGTCGCTGACTACCTATTCAGGTGGCGTCGCCGATTTCCTTGCGATGCCGCTGCAAGAGCTTATCGATCGGGTAGCGGACGGCCGGCTGCCGGTAGCAGCCGCCCGTGTTTTCAGGCTAGACGGCATTGTCGAAGCGCATCGCTTGATGGAGTCGAATCAGGCCGGCGGCAAGATAGTTGTCCTCTGCTGAACGATTGCGACGCATCAAGTTATCCTCAATACAGCACGACCGAACGGATTGATTCACCACTCTTGATCAGGTCGAAACCTTCGTTGATACGCTCAAGCGGCAGACGGTGGGTGATCAGGTCGTCTATGTTGAGCTTGCCTTCCATGTACCAGTCGACAATTTTCGGCACATCGGTGCGACCACGGGCGCCGCCGAAGGCCGAACCGCGCCACTCGCGGCCAGTGACAAGCTGGAACGGACGGGTCGAGATTTCCTCGCCGGCAGCGGCGACGCCGATGATGAACGATTTGCCCCAGCCCTTGTGGGTACACTCGAGCGCTTCGCGCATGGTTGTCGTGTTGCCGATGCATTCGAACGAGTAGTCGGCGCCGCCGTCAGTGATCTGTACGATGGCGTCGACGACATTCTCTACTTCCTTCGGATTAACGAAGTGCGTCATGCCGAATTTGCGCGCCATCTGCTGGCGGGCCGGATTGATGTCGACGCCGATGATCTTGTCGGCGCCGACCATCCTGGCCGCCTGAATGACGTTCAGTCCGATGCCGCCAAGACCGAATACCACCACGTTGGCGCCGGCCTCGACCTTGGCCGAGAACAGTACCGCGCCGACGCCAGTGGTCACGCCGCAACCGATGTAGCATACCTTGTCGAACGGTGCGTCCTCGCGGATTTTGGCCAGCGCGATTTCCGGCACCACGATGTAGTTGGAGAACGTTGACGTTCCCATGTAATGGAAAAGCGGCTTGCCGTGTAGCGAAAACCGGCTGGTGGCGTCCGGCATCAGGCCGCGGCCTTGCGTGCTGCGGATTTTCTGGCACAGATTCGTTTTCTGCGAGAGGCAATATTTGCACTCACGGCATTCCGGTGTGTACAAGGGAATCACGTGGTCATCTTTCTTCAAGGTCTTCACGCCCGGGCCGGCGTCGACAACGATGCCAGCTCCCTCGTGGCCCAAAATTGCCGGAAAAATGCCTTCTGGGTCGGCACCCGACAGCGTGTAATAATCGGTGTGGCAAATTCCGGTGGCCTTGAGTTCGATGAGGACCTCGCCCTCGCGCGGGCCCTGCAGATCGACTTCTTCGATCGTTAATGGCTTGCCAGCCTGCCATGCAACAGCTGCTTTGGTTTTCATATTTTCCTTGCTATGAACTGGAGTGAATTGCAGGTCGCAATTATGCCGAGATGCGTGTTGGGCTTGTCGAGGTCCACCCATGAATGGCAGGAATTCGTGGCACAATGACTGGAATTTCAGCGTCCTGCAAGGTAAAAGCGTCTCCTCATGAACAGCACGGCGTTAACTACCACAACTACCCTCGACATGATTGTGTACCCGGGATTCAAAGCACTGGAGGCGATCGGTCCAATGTCGGTATTCGAGTATGCCAACTTGCATCTGCAGCGGCGTAACCGGCCTCCCGGCTATGACGTGCGCATTGCATCCATCCATCTGGGCCGGGTGCCGTCCGACACGCTGATGTCCCTCGAGGCAACCAAGGTATTGAGCACGCTGTCGTTGCCAGATGGCGCCATCATCGTCGGCTCCCGGCATATACAGGCCGCACTGGCGGACGGCGCCGCCATTGTCGACTGGGTAGCACAAGTGAGTCCACGCATCACTCGCCTGGCCGCGCTGTGTTCCGGCGCGTTTTTCCTTGCCGCCGCTGGTGTCCTTGATGGTAAGCGCGCCACCACGCATTGGAGCGTCGCAGACCGCTTGCAAGCCGACTTTCCCTCAGTGTTGGTCGATGCGGACGCGATTTTCCTGCGCGCCGATAACCTGTGGACGTCGGCCGGCGTCACCGCCGGCATCGACCTGGCATTGGCCATGGTCGAGGAGGACTTCGGCCGCGACCTGGCGCTGGAGGTAGCGACAGAAATGGTGGTGTACTTGAAGCGCCCGGGCGGACAGTCGCAATTTAGCGCACACTTGCTGAGCGAGCGAACGGCGCGGCCAAATATTCGCGAACTGCAGAACTGGATATTGGAAAACCTGCACGAACGATTCACCGTGGCGCAGTTGGCGGAGAAGGCTTTGATGAGTGAACGTCACTTCGCGCGGACGTTCCAGCAGGAGGTGGGACTGAGCACCCACGAGTTCATCGAAGGGTGTCGCTTCGAGCGGGCCACGCAGTTGCTGGCGGATCTGGCGTTGTCACTGAAGACCGTTGCCGCGCGCGCATGCTTCAGCGATGAGGCCCACATGCGGCGGGTTTTCCTGAAAAAGCTGGGCATCCCACCGAGGATGTATCGGGAGCGCTTTGCCACCACCGGCGTCGGGGCTGCCGCGCGCGACGATTGAACGTGGTGTGGGAGACCTTTTCCACGGTATTCGCGTGTTTTCACCCCGACTGAGAATGAGTATGACCCGAGCGACGCCGCCTCGGGCGGCGGTGAGACCATGTTGGATTATTTGGCAAGTCCGAGCTGTTTGGTGAAGTCCTGGGCATCCCAGAACAGCCACTCGTGGTCCATGCTGCCGTTCGTCCAATGCCCGATTGTCGCCATCGTAATGGCAAAACGCTGGCCCGTTGGCTGGATGAACTTTCCTTCGCCGATCGGCATCGGCTTGGTGAACGTGCCGGTCATGATCCCGGTCGTTGTCGTCCACGAGCCCGAGCCGAAACGGATCGGATGCTTCTTGATCGCGATGTCCGGAGCGTAGACAAACATGTCCTTGAGATCGGCAATATGCTTTTCGATACCCTTGGTTTCGTGTCCGTCCGGCCACGTCACGATGATGTCTTTTGCGTGGCTTTCGGCCAGGCGGTCCCATTTCTGATTCGAGAATACCTCGAAATCGAGGGTGTCGAACGTCTTCAAGTGACGTTCGACACTGGGCGCTTGTTTCTCGTAGGCGGGTGGTGGGAACTTCGGCGCTTCGACCACTGAGGGCTCGGCCGCATGGGCAGCGAAGCCCGCGGCGAGCAAGGTGAAGAAGACGGCAGGGCGGATGGCGTTGATCATGGTGTCTTTCGGTTGGAGGCCGCCGAGTTGGCTGCCATTGAGCCGACTTTACATGTTTCATCTTCGCGCATAAACTGTAATTTCTTGAATTGTTTGTTCCGATATTTGGCATAGTCTCGCCACCGTTGTGAGGCTGTCGAATAGCGCTCGACCAAAAGCGTCGCCACGGTCGCCGCGCCTACCTACGAACTAGGCGGGGCTGCCCGTTCCGCCGTCGGCGAACCGATCGAAGATGAGGCGCCGCAACCATTGATTGGCCGGCTCCTTATTGAATCGCGCGTGCCAGAAGATGTTGATGCTCACTTCCGGCAGCGATAAGGGATGGGTGACGTATTTCAAGCCGAACGGCTTCACGCAGGCCATTGCGTAACGTTCCGGCACGGTCGCGATCATCGAACTGGCCGACAGGATATGTCCGACCGCGACGAAGTGCGGCACGGTCAGGGATACCCGGCGGTTGATGCCCAGCCGTTCGATCGTCTGGTCGACAATCGCGTGCCCCGTCCCGCCCGACACCACCACGACGTGCTCCGCGCGCTCGAACTCTTCGACCGAGATGCTCGCCTTGTCGAGCTCATGACCTTTCCGAAACATGCACACGTAGCGCTGCCGGAACAGTTTGCGTTGGAAGTAGCCCGATTTGAGCTGCGGCAGCAAGCCGATCGCCATGTCGATATGCCCCGCTTCCATCTCGTCCTGCAGATTCACGGCGGTGTTGCGCACAGTGCTGACGGTCACGTCGGGCGCCTGCTCGCGCAAGGCAGCCATCAGCGCCGGAAGGAAGTAGACCTCGCCAATATCGGTCATGCCGATCTTGAATTTCCGATCGCTGGTGATGGGGTCGAAGCGCACACCCTCGTTGAGCGAATCGAAGATGGTCGATAGTGCGTAGCCGATCGGCTCGCCGAGCTGCGCCGCGTATGGAGTTGGCGCCATGCCTTTCGCCGTGCGCACGAACAATTCGTCCCCGAGTACAACCCTGAGCCGTTTTAACGCATTGCTGACACCGGGCTGAGTCATCCCCAGCGTCTCGGCAACCTTGGAAACTCTGCGCTCGGCGAGTAGCTGATGAAACACCAGCAAAAGGTTCAGATCGAGATTTTTCAGGTCCATGGCTACATTAGTATTGCTGTTGGTGATGTATGACATTCGTGAAATGCTATTTATTTATATTACCTGAATTCCTATACTCGAACCACTTTCTCCTCACGCAGTGGACGCCGTCATGGAAATCCTCGTACAACCTTTGAACCGCAAGCTTCACGCGGAGCCGGGGGCCAATCTGCTGGCCACCCTGCGCGAACATCAGGTGCCGATTTCCTACAGCTGCACGGCCGGCCGTTGCGGCACTTGCCGCTGCAAAGTGATCAAGGGCGAGGTGTTGGAAACCGGGCGCGAATCGAAAATTACGCATCCGGACGACGAAGGCTATGTGCTCGCCTGCATGAGCGTTCTTACCGGCGACTGCGTGATCGAAGTGCCGGAAACGGACGAAGTCGTCACCCATCCAGCCCGCATCATCAAGGCCACCGTTACGGCCATCGAAACACTGACCCACGACATCCGCCGGCTGCGGCTGAAGCCAGCCAAGCCACTGGAGTTTTCGCCCGGGCAGTACGCCAGCCTGCAGTTCACGTCCGACCATATCCGCCCATATTCGATGGCTAATGTGCCCGGCAGCGATGAACTGGAATTTCACGTGCGCCTCGTGCCGGGCGGCCGCGTGACCGGTTATATCGACGCGCAGCTGAAGCTGGGCGATGCGGTGCGCGTCAGCGGCCCGCTCGGCACAGCCTACCTGCGCGCGAAGCACACCGGCCCGATGTTGTGCGTGGCCGGCGGTACAGGCCTCGCGCCGGTGCTGTCGATTGTGCGCGGCGCGCTCGGCGCAGGCATGGACAACCCGATTCACGTGTACTTCGGTGTGCGCAGCCCGCAAGACGTGTACGGCCTCGAATGGCTCACCGACCTGCAGCAGCGCCACGCGAATCTGCACGTGCATGTCGTCATCAGCTCCGGCAATAGCGATCCGCTGCTGCGCTCCGGCCTCGTGACGGACGCCTTCAACGCCGACTGGGACGACCTGACCGGATGGCGCGCCTATCTGTGCGGCGCGCCGCCGATGTTGGAGTCCGCCGCCATGCTCGTCAAGAAAAAGGGCGTGCCGGCGCTGAACGTCCACGCCGACGCGTTCTACCCCAGCGGTATTTAACAAGACAGGAGACAAACGATGACCACCACTGCCCGCCAGGAGTTCTACCAGCGGATCGACCAGCAGCACATGACGCCCTTGTGGGAAGTCCTCGGCGCGCTGGTGCCGAAAGCCCCGACTTCGCCGCTGCAAGCGGCTCTGTGGCGCTACGCCGACGTGCGCGACCACGTGATGGAGGCGGGGCGCCTGATCACCGCGGCCGAAGCGGAACGCCGCGTGCTCATTTTGGAGAACCCCGCCTTGCGCGGCAATTCGTCGATTACCCAGTCGCTTTACGCCGGCCTGCAGTTGATCATGCCAGGCGAAGTCGCGCCGGCTCACCGCCATGCGCAATCCGCGCTGCGCC
Organism: Massilia sp. TWR1-2-2; assembly: GCF_049897565.1. NCBI lineage: Bacteria > Pseudomonadati > Pseudomonadota > Betaproteobacteria > Burkholderiales > Oxalobacteraceae > Massilia > Massilia sp. TWR1-2-2. Next base: position 178,229 of record NZ_JAFCWM010000001.1, read on the forward strand.
TGGTGCTGGACGGAGAAGGGGCGTACACCGCGGTCGATGGCGAGCGCACGACGATGCGGCGCGGCGATTTCATCATCACGCCGGCCTGGACGTGGCACGATCACGGCAACCTGGGCGACCAGCCGGTGGTCTGGCTCGATGGCCTCGACATCCCGACCGTGCGTTTCTTCGATGCCGGGTTCGCCGAGCACGGCGCGGCCGCCACGCAGGAAACCGCGCGCCCTGAAGGCGACGCGCTGGCCCGTTACGGTAACAACATGCTGCCAGTCGATTTTCACCAGACCCCATCGCAGCCGACCAAGGTGTTCGTCTACCCGTTCAGCAAAACGCGCGAGTCGCTGATGGGCATTGCCCGCGGCGCCATCGATGCTCACTTCGGCCACAAGCTGCGCTATGTGAATCCGGCCACCGGCGCGTCGCCGATGCCCACCATCGGCGCTTTTGCCCAGTACCTGCCGGCCGGCGTCGAGACGAGGCAGTACCGCGCCACCGATAGCACCGTCTACGTGTGCCTGGAGGGCGGCGGCAGCGCGGAAATCGGCGGCGTCAGCGTCGATTTTGCCCTCAACGATGTATTCGTGGTGCCGTCCTGGCATCCGCTGCGTTTGCGCGCGGCGAGCGACTGCATCCTTTTCAGCTTTTCGGACCGGCCGATGCAGCAGGTGCTCGGCCTGTGGCGCGAAGAAAAAATGGCTTAACCTAATGGAGACCAAGATGAAATACGCAGTCCCCCCAGCACCCGTCTACACGCTCGCCGTCGCCGGCAGCGACGAGCTATTCCCCGTCAACCGCATATTCTGCGTCGGCCGCAATTACGCCGCCCACGCCCGCGAGATGGGGCGCGATCCGGACCGCGAAGCGCCGTTCTTCTTCATGAAGCCGGCCAGCGCGGCGGTTGCGGTCGACAACGCCGAAGTGACGATTCCCTATCCTCCGAAGACGTCGAACTTCCACTTCGAGGTCGAGCTGGTCGTGGCCATCACCAAAGGCGGCAAGAACATCCCGGTCGAACAGGCGCTCGAGCACGTCTATGGCTACGCGGTCGGCCTCGACATGACACGCCGCGACGTGCAACTCGAGGCGCGCGACAAAGGCCGGCCTTGGGAATTCGGCAAATCGTTTTCGCAGTCGGCGCCGATCGGCCCGATCCATCCGGCCAGCGCAGTCGGTCATCTTTGCGACGCCACGATCGCGTTGACTGTCAACGGCGAGCACCGCCAGTCGTCGAACATCTCGAAGCTGATCTGGTCGGTGGCCGAATCGATCGCCTACCTGTCAGAGTATGAAACGCTGGAACCGGGCGACATCATCATGACCGGCACGCCGGAAGGCGTCAACGCCGTGGTTCCGGGCGACGTCATGCACGGCTCGGTGGACGGCCTGACCGCCATCACCGTGCGCGTGGGGAGCTGACATGGCCGCCGTGTTCCCGATCAAGCCGGTCTGGGACCAGCCAGGGTCCAGCCGCATTCCGTTCTGGGCGTACACCGACGAAGCGCTGTACAAGCGCGAACTCGAGCGCCTGTTCTACCACGGCCACTGGTGCTACGTCGGCCTGGAAGCGGAAATTCCCAACCCGGGCGACTACAAGCGCTCGGTCATCGGCGAGCGTTCGGTCATCCTGACGCGCGCCGCCGACGGCAGCATCAACGTGGTGGAAAACGTCTGTGCGCACCGCGGCATGCAGTTCTGCCGCGAGCGCCATGGCAACAAGACCGAGTTCGTCTGCCCCTACCACCAGTGGACCTACACCCTGACCGGCGACCTGCAGGGCGTGCCGTTCCGGCGCGGCGTCAAACAGGACGGCAAGATCAACGGCGGCATGCCGAAGGAATTCAACACCGCCGATCATGGCCTGACCAAGCTGAAGGTCGCTACCCGCGGCGGCGTGGTGTTCGCGTCGTTCGACCATGACATCGAGTCGCTCGAGGATTTTCTCGGGCCCGACATGACGGCGTACTTCGACCGCCTGTTCAACGGCCGCAAGCTCACTATCCTCGGCTACAACCGCCAGCGCATTCCGGGCAACTGGAAGCTGATGCAGGAGAACATCAAGGACCCTTACCATCCGGGCTTGCTGCATACCTGGTTCGTCACGTACGGCCTGTGGCGCGCGGATAACAAGTCGGAACTGAAGATGGATGCGCAGTACCGCCACGCGGCGATGATCTCGACGCGGGGACAGCAGGCAGCCACCAAGGAAGTTACCGCCGGTGTGACGTCCTTCAAGGCAGGCATGGAAATCAACGACAAGCGCCTGCTCGACATCGTGCCGGAGCCGTGGTGGAACGGCCCGACGGCCGTGATGATGACGGTGTTCCCAAGCGTGATCTTCCAGCAGCAGGTCAACAGCGTCTCGACCCGCCACATCCAGCCCGACGGTGCCGGTTCGTTCGACTTCGTGTGGACCCATTTCGGCTTCGAAGACGACACGCCGGAAATGACCGAGCGCCGGCTGATCCAGGCCAACCTGTTCGGGCCAGCTGGTTTCGTCTCGGCCGACGACGGCGAGGTCATCGAGCTGTCGCAGATGGGCTTCGAACAGAAACCGTTCCATCGCACCCTCGCTGAGCTGGGCGGCTACGGCGTCGAAAACACCGACCACATGGTCACCGAGACGCTGATCCGCGGGATGTACAACTACTGGCGAAAGGTGATGGAGGTATGAACACGCTCGATTTCGATACCTGGATGGCGCTCAACAGGCTGTACGCCGATTACGCGGCGGCGGTCGATTCAAACGACTGGGACAAGTGGATCTCGCTGTTCGTCGAGGACTGCGACTACCGCGTCCAGCCGCGCGAGAACCACGAACGCGGCCTGCCGCTCGCCACGCTGGCCCTGATCAGCGGCGGCATGCTGCGCGACCGCGCCTACGGCATCAAGGAGACCTTGTTCCACGATCCGTACTACCAGCGCCACGTCACCGGCGTGCCTTTGGTGGAGTCAGTGGTCGACGGCATCATCGTCGCCCAGGCCAATTACGCGGTGTTTCGCACCAAGTTGAGCCAGGAGACGACGGTGTTCAACGTGGGCCGCTACCTGGACCGCATCCGCATCACCGCCGATGGCCTGCGCTTCGAGCAGCGCCACTGCATCTACGACAGCGAGATGATCCCGAACTCGCTGATTTACCCAATCTGAGGAGAACACCATGGCAGAAAACTGGACCGACGTCAGCGCCCTGGCCGATGTGCCGGACGACGACGTCGCCGCGGTGACGGTCGGCGGCGCCGAGCTGGCGCTGTACGGCGTCGACGGCACCGTCTTCGCGACCGATAACGTCTGCACGCATGGACACGCGCGCCTGTGCGACGGCTTCCTCGATGGTCACGAGATCGAGTGCCCGCTGCACCAGGGGAAATTCGACATCCGCAACGGCCACGCAACGTGCCAGCCGGCCACCGACCCTTTGCGCATCTTCCCCGTCAAGATCGAAAACGGACGTGTGTTCGTCGATCTCGGCTAACTCTTTTACCCACCAGGAGACATTCATGCATAACAACTACAAAATCCTCTGCGCCGCGCTGCTGATCGCCGGCGTCACCTCCCAAGCCAGCGCCCAGGTACGGATCGGCCTGTCCGGCCCGCTGTCCGGTCCTGTCGCCGTGGTCGGCCAGGACCAGGTCGATGGTTTCATGCTCGCGCTCGAGCAAGGCGGCGGCAAGCTCGGCGGCCAGGCCGTCACAATCTTCAAGGAAGACGACCAGCTCAAGCCGGAAGTGGGTAACCAGGTCGTGCGAAAATTCATCGAAAAGGACATGGTCCACGCGATCGTCGGCCTGGGCTTTTCGAATGTGCTGATGGCGACCCTGAAGCCACTGGTCGACTCCGGTACGGTGGCGCTCGCCACCAATGCCGGCCCGTCGCCGCTGGCCGGTGCGTCGTGCGCCCCCAACGTGTTTTCGGTGGCATGGCAAAACGATGGCGCCGCCGAGAGCATGGGCAAGTACATGCAGGAGAAGGGCATCAAGCGCGTCTACCTGATGGCGCCGAATTACTAGGCCGGCAAAGACATGCTGATCGGCTTCAAGCGCTTCTTCAAAGGCGAGATCGTCGACGAGGTCTACACCCAGGTGGGCCAGTCGGACTACTCGGCCGAAATTTCGCAGCTGCAGGCGGCCAAGCCGGATGCGGTGTTCGCCTTCTACCCGGGCGGCATGGGCGTGAACTACATCCGCCAACTGAGCCAGGCAGGTCTGCTTAAATCGATCCCCAACTATTCCGTATTTACCGTCGACGCGACCACCATGCCGGCGCTGCGCGATGCCGCCACCGGAACCATCTCGGGCGCCATGTGGGATATCGCCATCGACAACCCGGAAAACAAGCAGTTCATTGAAGCGTTCCGCGCCAATTACAAGCGCCTGCCAAGCGAGTATGCAGCCGCTGCATACGATGCCGCCCGCCTGCTCGATGTGGCTATCCGCCGCACCGGGGCGAACTACGGCGACAAGAAGGCTTTGGCTGCGGCGGTCAAGGCCGCGGGGCAGGATTTCAAGTCGGTGCGGGGTCCGTTCCGCTTCAATAAGAACAACATGCCGATCCAGAACTACTACGCCTTCCAGGTCGCCAGCGTCGGCGCCGCGCCGGTCATCAAGCTGCTGGGCACACCGCTGGCCAATCACGCGGATGCCTATCAATCCAAGTGCTCGATGCAGTAAAGCCAGGTAGCGGAGATCCCCATGAGTATCAGTCTCATCCTGACGCAGCTGCTAAATGGCCTGCAATTCGGCGTCCTGCTGTTCCTGCTGGCCGCCGGACTCACGCTGGTGTTCGGCATCATGAGTTTCGTGAACCTGGCGCACGGCTCGCTCTACATGCTGGGCGCCTACTTTGCCGCCACCGCCTACCAGCACACCGACTCCTTTGCGCTGGCGGTGGTGGCAGCGGTCGCCGGCTGTGTGCTGTTGGGGGTGATACTCGAGCGAACCGCGATTGCGCGCCTGTACGGGCGCGATCACCTCGACCATGTGCTGGCCACGTTCGGGCTGGTGCTGTTCTTTAACGAGATGGCCCGCATCATCTGGGGTCCGCAGCCGTACTTCCTGCCGCTGCCGGCTTTCCTCGAAAGCACCGTCGACCTGTTCGGCATCAGCTACCCGAGCTATCGCTTCGCCATCATCGTGGTCGGACTGGTGGTGGCGGTAGGCGCGCACCTGCTGATGCACAAGACGCGGCTCGGCATGCTGATCCGCGCCGGCGCGTCGAACCCGGCGATGGTGTCCGCGCTCGGCGTCGACATCAAGCTGCTCAACTCGGTGCTGTTCGCGCTGGGCGCGGCGCTGGCCGGCCTTGCCGGCGTCATGGCCGGCCCGATCATGTCGATCCAGACCGGCATGGGTGAGCCGGTGCTGATCACCGCGCTGGTGGTCATCGTCATCGGCGGCATCGGTTCGGTCAGCGGCGCGCTGTATGCGTCGCTGATCGTCGGCGTCGCCGACACCCTCGGCCGCGCCTTCCTGCCTACGCTGCTGCGCGAAATCGCCAGCCGCGACGTCGCCAATGCGGCCGGCCCGGCGCTGGCGTCGATGCTTATCTACTTGCTGATGGCCGTCGTGCTGGCCGTGCGTCCGCAAGGCCTGTTTCCCGCCGGGAGGACATGATGTCGTCATTTGAAACACTCCGCAGGCCGGGCAATGTTGTCCCGCTGCTGCTCTTGCTGCTGCTCGCGCTGGTGCCGTTTGTCGCCGGCGCTACCGGGCAGACGTTTTATATCGCGTTTTTTGCCCGCATTATCATCTACGCCATCGCCGCCACCGCGTTGAACCTGGCGCTCGGTTTCGGCGGCCTGGTGAGCCTCGGGCACGCGCTGTTCCTCGGGCTGGGCGCCTACAGCGTGGCCATTCCTGCCTTTCACGGCATCGGCAACGGCTGGATCCACCTGGCCGTGTGCATCGTTTCATGCGGCCTGGTGGGCTTGCTGACCGGCGCCGTGAGCCTGCGCACGACCGGCATCGGCTTCATCATGATCACGCTCGCGTTCGCGCAAATGGGCTACTTCGTGTTCGTCAGCCTGAAGCAGTATGGCGGTGACGATGGCACCCCGGTGGCTGCGCCGAGCGAATTTTTCGGGGTCAGCCTCGGCCAGACGGTGCCGCTGTACTGGGTGGCGCTGGCGGTGCTGTGCCTGGTGATCTGGTGGGGCGCGCACCTGCGCGCGTCGCCGTTCGGCATGGTGCTGCGCGGCGCCCGCCAGAATGCGCGCCGGATCAACGCGATCGGCTTTCGCAGCACGCGCTACCAGCTGGCCGCGTATGTGATGTCGGCCATCTTGTGCGGCATTGCCGGCATGCTGCTGGCGAACCTGACGGCCTTCGCTTCACCGGCGACGCTGAGCTGGATCGTCTCCGGCGACCTGATCGTCATGATCGTGCTGGGCGGCCTGGGCACGGTGTTCGGGCCCTTGCTCGGCGCGCTCGCCTTCATCGGCGCCGAGGAAGTGCTGAAAGGTTTCACCGAATCGTGGCCGGCCGTGTTCGGGTTCGCCATCTTCCTGATCGCGCTGCTGCGCACTGCCGGCCTTGCCGGCCTGCTCGAGAAAATCAGCCATCGCCGCCGCGCCCACGCCGATGAGGTGAAGGTCGACGCCGTGGGAGAACACGCATGAGCATGCTGCGAACGGAATCTCTGGTCAAGCGCTTCGGCGGCATCCTGGTCAGCGACGCGATCTCGATCGACATCGTGCCGGGCGAACTGCACGCCATCATTGGCCCGAACGGCGCCGGCAAGACCACGCTGATCAACCAGCTGTCCGGCGAGATGGCGTCGAATTCGGGCCGCGTGTGGTTCGACGGCGCCGACGTGACGGCGCTGCCGATTCACGAGCGGGCGCGGCGCGGCCTGCTGCGCTCGTACCAGATCACGTCGATCTTCGAGGATTTCACGGTGCGCGAAAACGCCGTGCTGTCGGCGGTCGGCGCGCGCGAGCATGGCTGGCGCTTCCTGCAGCCGATGCTGGGCCGCTCGGGACCGGCCAAATCGGCGCAGGACGCGCTGGTGGCCTGCGGACTGGCGGCGCGCGCGGACGTGCCGGCGGCCGACCTGGCGTACGGCGAGCGGCGCCAGCTCGAGATGGCGATGGCGCTCGCAGCGCAACCCAAGTTCCTGCTGCTCGACGAGCCGATGGCCGGCATGAGCGTGCAGGAGTCGGCCGCCGTGGTGGCGATGCTGACGCGCCTGAAGGGCACTTATACGATCCTGCTGATCGAACACGACATGCAAGCGGTATTCGCGCTGGCCGACCGCATCACGGTGCTGGTCTACGGCAAGGTGATGTTTACCGGTACGCCCGACGAAATCCGCAACCATCCGGAGGTACGCGCGGTGTACCTGGGCGAACAAGAGGACTGAGATGACCACGCTACTCGAAATGAAAAATGTCCAGGCCGCCTACGGCCACGCGCAGGCGCTGTTCGGCATGGGCTTCGACGTCAGGGCGGGGGAAGTGGTGACACTGCTCGGCCGCAATGGCATGGGCCGTTCGACCACGATCAAGTGCCTGTTCGGCATGCTGCCGGTGAAGTCCGGCGCCATCACCTTCGGCGGCAAGTCGCTGACGTCGATGTCGTCGCACGGCATCGCCCGGCTTGGCCTGGGGCTGGTGCCCGAGGGGCGCCAGGTGTTCCCGACCTTATCGGTCGAGGAGAACCTGATTGCCACCGCGCGCGCGCCGCGCCACGGCCAGGCCAGCCTGCAGCCATGGGACCTCGAGCGGGTGTATCGGTTCTTCCCGCGCCTGAAGGAGCGGCGCGGCAACCATGGCTGGCAGCTGTCCGGCGGCGAGCAGCAGATGCTGGCGATCGGCCGCGCACTGATGACCAACCCGCGACTGCTGGTGCTCGACGAGGCGACCGAGGGGCTGGCGCCGCTCATCCGCGCCGAGATATGGGCCGTGCTGGCAAAACTGAAGCAGGAAGGGCTGGCGCAGATCGTCATCGACAAGAACGTCGGGGCGCTGCTGAAACTGGCCGACCGTCACTTCGTGATGGAAAAGGGCAGGGTGGTGTGGCAGGGTGATTCGGCCCAGCTTCGCAACGAGCCCGCCATCGTTCAACAATATATGGGGGTTTCATGAGCACTGCAAAACTGGTACTGCACAACTACTTCCGCAGTTCGTCGGCGTACCGGGTGCGCATCGCGCTGCATCTGAAGGGGCTGCCGTTCGAATACGCATCGGTGCAGCTGAACCGCAATGGCGGCGAGCAGTTCAATCCGGCCAACAGCGAGCGCAATCCGCAGCAGCTGGTGCCGGTACTGAGCGATGGCGACATCGATATCAGCCAGTCGCTGGCGATCATCGAATACCTCGACGAGACCTACCCGGCGGTGCCGCTGCTGCCGTCCGCGCCGCGCGAGCGCGCCAAGGTGCGTCAGCTCTCGCTGGCGATGGCGTGCGACATTCATCCGCTGAACAATCTGCGCGTCCTGAAATATTTGACCGGCCCGCTTGGCGCGGACGATGCGGCGAAGGCAGCCTGGATCGATCATTGGCACGTCACCGGATTGACGGCGCTGGAGACCGAGCTGGCGCGCGACACGCAACGCGGCCGATTCTGCGTGGGCGATACGCCGACCATGGCCGACTGCTGCCTGGTGCCGCAGTTGTTTGCCGCCAGCCGCTTCGGGCTGGACCTCGCGCCGTTCCCGACCTTGCGCGCGATCGACGCGGCATGCCAGGAACTGCCCGAATTTCAGCTGGCCCATCCGGCCCGACAACCCGATAGCGAATAGCCCCGCGTAGTTCCTTGAAGTAAAACAAAACTGGAGACATCGTAATGAAAAAAGTAGTTCTCGCCGCCACCCTGGCACTCATCGGCGGCGCCACCGCAAGTTCGGCGATCGCGCAAAGCCAGGTCACTATCTACGGCGTTGTCGACAGCGGGCTGGTCTACACGACAAATACCAATGCGGCCGGCGACTCGATGGTCAAGATGCCTGGATTGACAGGTAGCGTACCCTCGCGCCTGGGCTTTCGCGGCACCGAAGACCTTGGCAACGGGCTGCAGGCGATCTTCGTCCTCGAAGGCGGCCTGAATCTCGACACCGGCACCATGGGACAGGGTAACCGTTTGTTCGGCCGCCAGGCGAACGTCGGGTTGAAGGGCGGGTTCGGCACGCTGACGCTGGGACGCCAGATCAACATGACGTTCCTGTCGGCGCTCAAATCGGACGTGATGGGGCCGAACCTGTTCAGCATGTCGAGCATCGACTTGTACATTCCGAATGCGCGCAGCGATAACGCCATAGGCTACCTCGGCAATTTCTCCGCGTTCACTGTCGGGGCGACGTATAGCCTGGGCCGCGACGCCTCCGCCGCCGGTGGCCCATCGGCGACGAACTGTGCCGGCGAGGTCGCCGGCAACTCCAAAGCATGCCGTCAAGTGACCGCTTTGCTGGGCTACGACAACAAGGCCTGGGGCGTGACGACTTCGTACGACATCATGTACGGCAATGCCGGCGCTGCTGGCGGCCTGACCACCAGCGAGTCGCGCGATCGCCGCACGACGCTCAACGGCTACGCAATGGTTGGCGCCACGAAGATTGGCGCTGGCGTGATGGCGCGCAAAAAGACTGCGGCGACGCCGGCCAACGATCTGAAGACGGACCTGTATTACATCGGCGCTAGTTATCCGCTAACGCCAGCCTTGCAGCTCGATGGCCAAGTGGCGCGACATGACGTCGACGGCAGCGCCAACGATTCGACCTTGTCGGTCTTGCGTCTCACCTACAGCCTGTCGAAGCGGACCGCTGTGTACAGCTCTCTTGGACACATGAAGAACAACGGGTCGGCCGCGATCGCACTCGACGTCGGCGGAACGGTCGGCGCTGGCATCAACCAGTCGGGCCTGTCGGCCGGCTTGCGTCACTCGTTCTGATCGGCTGATCAGGCAAGGCGCCGGCATTTTTTTTGGCAAAGGGAAAGTTCAAATGAGCATGTCAAGCACGGATGCCCACGGCACCAGCGTCGTCGCGCATGATGTTCACGTCGACCATCGTGAGCATTATGAACGCTGGATGCTCAACGCTATTCAGGCCCACGCGAGCTTTGCCTGATTCTTGGCCACCGATGTTATCCGACCAGTTGGTTCTGGCTTGCGCTTTCTCGTGGTTGTACGTTTCGACAGTGAAGCGGGCGCGCAGGCATGGCTGGCGTCGGATACGCGGGCCGGATTGCTGATTGAAGCAATGCCTTGGCTGCTTAGCGAAGAGCGCTATCATGTTCATGCGGGCTCTGATTTTTGGTTTACGCCACCCGGTCCTGGTCCGGTGCCGAGGCGGTGGAAGCAATGGATGCTGTCCACCGCTGCGGTATTCCCTTTGACGGTCGTGATGCCTCTGCTGGTCGACGCGATAGCCGATCCGTTGGCGCCCGGGATGCCCGACCTGCTGCTCAAGGGGCTCATCGCGACGTCGATTTCTGGGGTGATGGTGTATTCGCTGATGCCAGCGCTGATCCGGCTGGCCGGACGCTGGCTCACCAAGTAGCAACCGTTTGCATCCGGTCGCCTGGTTTGTCCAACAACGTCGGTGCGGCAGCGCATTGACGTCCATAGCGACCGTCGTCAACCAATAGAATGCCTCGCACCTGTCGCACATTGAGACTATCGGGTTGCATGTTGACAATGTCAAGGTGCGACTGCGCAGCAACGTCGTCTTACGGCACATCGATCACCCCCTTATAAATCAGCTACTTGCCCGCTTGTTTCGGTCCAGTTGCGAATGGCATACCTCTTGCATTGCAGAAGGTGCAGCAACAGCGTGCGCGATAGACGCACACCATTCGAAAATTGGACGGAGACGAGATGAAAAAGACATACCCCGAGAGCGGCGAACTCGAACGCGGTGACCGTATCAACCAGCTTGAACAGGCCATGATGCGCGGCCAGATTGACCGGCGCAATTTCATGAAGTTCGCGGCAGCGCTTGGACTTTCTGCTGCCTCTGCCACCGCGATGGCACAAAAGGCGTCCGCAATAGACGCCAACCAGTCGGCGCTGGCCAGCAATCTGCTAACCCAGTACGACTACATCGTATGCGGCGCTGGCTCATCGGGCTGCGTCGTGGCCAGTCGCTTGTCGGAGAATCCCGACGTGAAGGTGCTGCTGATCGAGGCAGGTGGAAGCGACCAGGTGGCCAGCATCCAGGATCCCGGCATCTGGTTCACCAACCTTGGAACGGAGCGCGAATGGGGCGACAAGTCGCTGCCGCAACGCCACCTGAATAACCGCCAGCTCTCGCTGGCGATGGGCAAGGCGGTCGGGGGCGGCAGCAGCATCAACGTGATGGCCTACGTTCGGGGCCACAAGAACGATTTCGAGTATTGGGCTACAGAAGCGGGTGACCCGTCGTGGAATTGCCAGCACGTACTGGCCATCTACAAGCGCATCGAAAACTGGCAGGGTGCGCCCGATCCCTGCTACCGCGGACGAGGCGGCAATGTGTGGGTGCAGCCGGCGCACAATCCCAATCCGATCGCGCCGGCCATGATGAAAGCGGCAGCTTCGGTGGGAATTCCGTCCTTCGCCGATCACAATGGCGCCATGATGGAAGGCCCCGGTGGCTGCTCTATCGCCAATACGAGCATCAAGGACGGTCGCCGGCTGAATATGGCGGCGCACTATCTGCACCCGGTCATGGATCGGCCAAACCTGACGGTGCTGACCCAGGCCGAAGTGCAGAAAGTCACGCTGGCCGGCAAGCGGGCTACCGGCGTTGAATTTCTCTGGCAAGGCAAGCTGCGCAAGATTGGCGCCGCCAAAGAAGTGGTTTTGTCGACCGGCGCCCTGAATTCGCCGAAGCTGTTGATGCTGTCGGGGATAGGCGACGAGGCGTCGCTCAAGCGCGCGGGCATTCGCGCGGTCCACCATTTGCCCGGCGTCGGCCAGAATTTCATGGATCACATCCTGCTCGGCGGATGCATCTGGGAATACAACACCCCGCAAGCGCCGCGCAACAATTTTGCCGAGGCGACGTTTTTCTGGAAGAGCGACAGCCGCCTCGATACGCCGGACTTGCAACCGTTCCAAATTGAAATCCCCTACACGAGCGAGGTCACCGGCAAGCAGTTTGCCATTCCACCGGCGGCGTGGTCAATTGCGCCCGGACTGGTTCGTCCCGCAAGCCGCGGCTTTGTCGCGCTGCAGTCATCGGATCCGCGCGACCGCCTGAAGATTCAGGCCAACTTCCTCAGCGAGCCGGCCGACATGCGCGCGCGGGTTCGCGCGGTGGAGCTGTGCAGGGAGATTGGCAATGCACCCGAAATGCGCGAATTCGCCAAGCGGGAAGTAATGCCGGGCCCGCTGAAAGGCAAGGAGATGGAGAACTTCATTCGCAACGCCGCGATGACGTACTGGCATCAGACGGGCACTTGCAAAATGGGCCGCGACCGGATGGCTGTCGTCGACAACAAGCTGCGCGTGCGCGGTATCACCGGGCTGCGGGTTGCCGATGGCTCCGTCATGCCGCGCGTGACGACAGGTAATACGATGGCGCCCTGCATGATCATCGGCGAGCGGATGGCGGAAATCCTGAAGCACGCTTAAGGCTGACATATCCAGCGACATCAACAGACAGGAAGTGAACAATGAATGCATCGAACGACTTCAATGAATGGGACGGCAAGGTATTCTCAGGTGGATGGGGAGTGTCCGGGGGCGGGACCGCGCCCGTGGTCGAACCGGCGACGCAGCAGGTGCTGGCGCAGGTGGGCATCGGCAGCGCCGAGGATGTCAATCGCGCCGCGCAAATCGCCACTGAGGCGCAGCCCGCATGGGCGGCGGTCCCGTTCGACCGCCGCGCCAAGATCATGCGCGATGCCGCCTTTCTGGTTCAGCAGCGGGCGGCGGAGTTCAACTTGTGGAATATCCGCGAGTGCGGTTCGATCCCCGCCAAGGCGGAGTGGGAACTGGGTGCGACTTGCGAGCAGATGCTGATGGCAGCTGCCTTGCCGATGCAGCCGGACGGTCTTTCCTTTCCGTCGGCAATGCCTGGTCGCCGCAACCTATGGCGCCAGGTGCCGATCGGCGTGATCGGCGTAATCTCACCGTGGAACTTCCCTCTGTTGCTGGCCATGCGTTCGGTTGCGCCGGCGCTTGCTCTTGGCAATGCGGTGATCCTCAAGCCGGATCAGCAAAGCGCGGTCTGCGGCGGCCTGCTGATCGCCAAGGCCTTCGAGGATGCCGGCCTGCCCGCTGGCGTGCTGCATGTGATCCCTGGCGGGCCGGCGACGGGCGACGCGCTGGTCAAGCATCCGGACGTCGGCATGATCTCGTTCACCGGCTCGACCGCCGTCGGCCGCATGATCGGCCAGACGTGCGGATACATGTTGAAGAAGGTCGCGCTCGAGCTCGGGGGCAACAACGCCATCATCGTGCTCGATGACGCCGACGTCGATGCCGCCAGTTCCAGTGGCGCCTGGGGCTCGTTCCTGCACCAAGGGCAAATTTGCATGCAAACCGGGCGCCACCTGGTGCACCGCTCGGTCGCAGCGCAGTATGCCGAGAAACTGGCGGCGCGCGCGGAAAAACTGCACGTCGGCGATCCGCATATCAGCCAGGTGCACCTGGGGCCGCTGATCAACCGCAAGCAGTGTGACCGTGTGCACGGCATCGTCGAAGAATCGCTGCGGGCCGGCGCCAGGGCGCTGACCGGGGCCAGCCACCACGATCTGTTCTATCGGCCGACCGTGCTGGTCGATGTCACGCCCGATATGGCCGCATTCAAGGAGGAGCTGTTTGGTCCGGTGGCGCCGGTGACGGTTTTCGATGACGACGACGAAGCGGTCGAACTGGTCAACCGGTCGGCGTACGGCCTGTGCGCTGCAATTCATACTCGCTCGGTGTCGCGCGGCATCGCCATTTCTCAGCGACTCAAAACCGGCATGGTTCATATCAACGACCAGACCGTCAATAGCGAGTTCCATGTGCCTTTCGGCGGCATGGGATCGTCCAGCAATGGCGGCCGCTTCGGCGGTCCCGCCAATGTCCATGAGTTCACGCAGAGTCAGTGGCTAAGCGTCATGGACCAGCCGATCTTGTATCCGTTCTAGCCATTACCCATAACATAAAAATCAGGAGACACGATTCATGCACTGCACGCACAAACGCACTTCATCGGCTGCCAGGCTTCGTATGGCATTCGCGCTGGCCGGCCTGATCGCAGCTGGTTCCGGCGCAAGCGCTGCCGAAATCGCCACGGATCCCGGTGACTACGCCGCTTTACCGCCGGGTCTCAACCTGGCGATCATCTACTATCAACATGCCGAACGAAACGCGTATTACTCGGGCGGCGCCAGAACCCAGGGGCCGTTCAAACTGGTCACCGATATTGGCCTGGCGCGCTTCGTGCACTTCATGAAAGTAGGCGACTTTGTCGTCGACCCGCAAATCATCGTCCCATTCGGCAAGGTCAACCTGCGCTCGCCGTTCGGGCCCTTGACGCCAGTCTCAGCAAGCGGTGTCGGCGATCCCCTGGTCAGCGGAACGGCGTGGCTGCTCAATCGCCAGGAGCAGAAGCAATGGTGGGGGATCTCCGCCTTCGTCTCGGTGCCGGCCGGCAGTTACGACGCTGCCCGGGGACCGGTCAACGTCGGGGAAAATCGCTGGAAGGGCATTTTTCAATCCGCCTACGTAACGGCGCTGGGGAAAAACTTCATGCTCGATGCCATCGCAGAGTATGCGACTTACGGCGAAAACAGTAATTTCCTCGGACTCAGGAAGCAGCAGGACGCCAGCTACGGGATCCATCGCACCTGCGCTACGTCGTTTCGCCGGCGACCTCCGTGGCCCTGTCGTACTATCACGACTTCGGTGGCGAAAGCCGGCTGAACGACGCCGCGCAAAACGACCGCATGAACAACGGCCGCTGGCAGATAGGCATCGCCTCGTTCGTCACCTCCACTATGCAGTTGCAGCTGCAAGCCGGCAAGGCGTCGAAGACGGAAAATGGCGCGCGCGAGTCGAACCGGGCGAACTTCAGGCTGGTCAGCGTGTTGTAGTTGTGTGGCTGGCGGCCTGGGCTGGAAGAAAGTCAGGTCGCCGGCCGCTTAGCCGCCGATGCAAGGTCGAACGGCTTATGCCTAGTTGATGCGCTGCCAACGTGATGTTACCGTTACATTGAGCTAGTGCGCGGTGCACGACTTCTATTTCAAGCGCCTTCAGGGATGTGGGTTGCCGACCCTTCTGCTCGTCCCCTGATTCGCTTGGAAGGGAAGTGGGGAGCCGTTTTGCCAAACGCACCGCGTCGGGGAGGTGTTCGAGCGCAATGGGTTCGTCTGCGCTGGCCATTGCCTTTGCAAAGCGCAAGGCGTGACGCAGCTCGCGGGTGTTGCCGGGCCAGTCGTACGCGACTAGCGCCGCACGAAGATCCCACCCGCATCGCTCGTCGACGATGCCTTCATTACGCAGCAGCACGTCAATGAGCGCTGACAGGTCTGTTCTCTGGCGAAGGGGCGGAATACACAAGCGCAGACCATGCAGTCGAAAGTACAGATCGCTCCTGAACGTATTCTTCCGCACCATGTCGTCCAAGTCCTGGTGGGTAGCGCTGATGAGCTGGAAGTCGAGTTTCCGGGGTGAGCTCTCGCCGAGTCGGGTCACCTCCCGGCTCTCGAGCACGCGCAAAAGTCGTGTTTGCATGTCATAGGGCATATCGCCTATTTCGTCGAGAAATAAGGTGCCGCCGTGCGCTTCCTCGATCTTGCCGCGGGCGCCGCCTCGGCGCGCCCCGGTGTAGGCGCCGTCCGCATAGCCGAACAACTCTCCTTCAATCAGGTCCCTCGGAATCGCACCGCAGTTGATTGCCACGAAATTGCCGCCGCCGCCGGTACTGAGGGCATGCAACGCGCGCGCGGCAACTTCTTTGCCAGTACCCGTTTCACCCTGCAGCAGGATTGGCAAGCGGGCCCCCAGCGCGCGCGTGGCCTTTTCCAGCGCTGCGTGAATACCGGCATCGCCAAATTGTGCCAGCGGAGTTCGCTTGCCGATACCGTCCGGCTTTGCCGCGCGTGCAGCCGATACCTGCTTGCGCTGAACCATCAGCGTGCGCGCGAATACGCGCAGGCCCGATTGCAGCGTCAGCGGAAAGTAATGGGGCGCCGCGATCGCGTCATCGATGAACCGTTCGTACACGCCATGAAACAGGTCCTGAAAGCGCATGTGCGCCAGCTGCGTACCGCGGCCAAAAAACCCATGCGCGGAGCGGCTGGCTGCATTTACCTCGCCGTCCGCGCCGAAGGCCAGGATCGCAGGCGCAAACCAGGCCGATGCGTCCATGCTCCAGCTTAACGCCACTGAAATATGCGCTGGCGTTTGCAGGAATAGCGCAGTCTCGATCGCGGCGGCGCAGTCGCGTATCAGCGACAATGCGCCGAATTGCGGTGCGGCCGTGTCACGCGTGATGTCGATCGAACCGGCCAGGACCCCGTCGGGAGCGTAGATCGGCGCCGCGACGCATTGAAATGACTGGTTCTGCGAGAAAAAGTGCTCAGGGCCGAGAATACCAATGGGACGGCCTTCCGCCATCGCCGTGGCCATGGCGTTGGTGGCGACTGCCGCCTCAGACAGATCCACACCCGGACGCAGAGCCTGGCGAAGCATCTTCCCGCAACTGTCGATCGGCCCGTTGACGGCAACGCAACAACCAGCCCGGTCAGTCAGGAGAATGCCGTAGCCAGCACCGCTGATGGCGCCGGCCAGGCGGATCATCGCCGGTTCAGCGGCGACGATCAGTTGACGGTTTCGCTCAACTGCTTCAATGACGTCGCTGCGCTGTACGTGGTTAAATTCGATGGCTTCGTTCGCATCGCGACCACGCTCTGCGCAGCGCTGCCATGATCGCCAGACGGCATCCTGCACCAAGCCTTTCGGCGTCGTACCGTCTGAAAAAAACAGTTTGCGGGCCTGCTCCACGCTGACAGGATTTGTCGTAATGTCCACTTTGTACCCCTTTTCCAGGCCCGGCAATCAGGACGAGAGTCGAGCGATGTCGCTACTCAGGCGTTCGCCGATCACCAGCTGCTGATCGAGGGCCGCGCCGACCTGCCGTACGATCAGAACGCGCTGTTTTGCGCCCGCGACGATTTCTTCCATCGCCAGCAGCGCCAGTTCGGCGCGACGGGCGCCCTCGTGCGCGTTGGTCAGCGTAGTCTCGGCCTCGGCAATGGCATTGTGCGACGACTGTTTGAGCTGGTCCGCAATCACGCCAATCTCTTTGCCCGAGACGCGCGATCGTTCGGCCAGGTGCCGAACTTCGGCGGCGACGACCGCAAACCCGCGTCCGGCGGCCCCGGCGCGGGCCGCTTCGATGGCGGCGTTCAACGCGAGCAGGTTGGTCTGATTGGCGATGCTTTGAATCGTTTCGACCAGTTCGCTGATCATCGCCGATTGCCTGGATAATGCATGATTGGTCTGGAAAGAACGTTCAAGATATTGGGCGACAATACTGATCGACGTGGCAGTTTGTTGCACAGCGTCGGTGCCACGGACGACGCTTTCGCCCGAGGTCTTGGCCACAGCACCGGCCCGTGCCATGTCGTTAATGGCCTGGCGGATTGAGCCGAGCAATTGATTCACATGCGCTTCGCACAGTCCGGTATCGATCGGGGCCGTCATGTCGGCATCTGCATCGATCAAGGCCGGTGGCGCAATAGATTCCTCCGCACACGCGTGTGTTTCTTTCCGGTGGCTGAACAGTGACAGCGCTTTGCTTAAGGATTTCATCCAATCTCCTAGACGCCGAGATAGCGCGCCAGTTTGTCCGGCGCCGCCAGCAGTGCGGCCGAGGAGCCGGCTTCGACGACTTTGCCTTTTTCCAGCACGATCGCCATGTCGGTATGCGACAGCACCGCGTGGTAGTTGCGGTCGACAATCAGGGTGCTGATGCCGGTCTCCCCGATCAGCCTGATGACGCGCCAGATCTCCTGCACGATCAGCGGCGCCAGGCCTTCGGTCGCTTCATCGAGGATCAGCAGGTCGGGGTTTGTCATCAGCGCGCGGCCGATCGCCAGCATCTGCTGCTCGCCGCCGGACAGCTGCTGGCCGCCGTGGTCGAGCCGCTCGGCCAGCCGGGGAAAGGTGGCCATTACGCGCTCGAAGTCCCAGTCGTCGCGCCCTTGCGGACCGCGCCGCGCGCTCATCATCAGGTTTTCGCGCACTGAAAGGTTGGGGAAGATGCCGCGGCCTTCAGGCACGTAGCCGATGCCGCGGCGCGCCATGCGCTCGGGGCTGGCGCCAGTGCAGTCCTGGCCGCGCCAGGCCAGCGTGCCGGACGCCGCCGGCACGAACCCCATCAGCGACCGGATCAGCGTGGTCTTGCCCATGCCGTTGCGCCCGAGTAGGCCGACCGCCTTGCCGTGCGCGATGTCGAGATCGATGCCGTGCAGGATATGGCTGTCGCCGTAGTAAGTGTGGAGAGATCGGATCTCAAGCATGATGTGCTTTCTGGTCGTGCGATTCGCCCAGGTAGGCAAGCCTGACCTCGGGGCTGGTACGGATGTTGTCGGGCGTGTCGGTGGCGATCACGCGGCCGTTCACCATCACGGTGATGCGGTCGGCGACACGAAACACCGCGTCCATGTCGTGCTCGACGAGCAGAATTGCGTGGTTCGCTTTCAGCCGTTCGAGCATTGCCAGCATCCGTTCGGTTTCCTCGGCGCCCATGCCCGCGAGTGGCTCGTCGAGCAGCAGCACGGCCGGCGCGGTCGCCAGGCACATGGCGATTTCCAGCTGTCGCTGCTGGCCATGGCTGATGGCGCCGGCAATGCGATGCGCCGATTCGGCCAACCCGGCCGTTTCGAGGGACTCCCAGGCGCGTTCGACACTTGCGCGGCAGGTGCTGGCCGCCTGCCACAGCGTCCACGGTTTCTGCACCGCCGCCTGGGCGGCCAGGCGGCAGTTTTCGAGCAGTGTGAACGTGGTAAAAATGGTGGTGCGCTGGTAGCTGCGCCCGATTCCCTCGCGTGCGCGGCGTGCCTGGCTCCAGCCGGTGATGGGCGTGCCGCGCAGTCGGATCTCGCCATCGGAGGGAGGCATCTCGCCCGACAACATGTTGATGAGGGTCGATTTTCCGGCGCCATTGGTGCCGATCACGGCGTGTACTTCGCCCAGGTGCAGCGCCACCGACACCTCGTCGACAGCGGCCAGGCCGCCGAAGCGCCGGCTTAGCGACGCGGCCTCCAGCAGCGGGGTGGCATTCGGCCTGGCGCTCATGAAACGTCTCCTTCGACATGCGCGCGGCGGCGCGCCTTCCACTGGGCGACCGTGCCGATCAACCCGTTGGGCATGAAGGCGACGAACAGGATCATCGTCAGTCCCAGCGTCAGTTGCCAGTGCTTGGCCGCCGGACCGAGGATTGCTTCGGACGAGTACAGCTCCTTGAGCAGGATGAAGGCCACTGCGCCCAGTACCGCGCCGCGCAGGCTGCCAAGG
Source organism: Massilia sp. TWR1-2-2 (assembly GCF_049897565.1). NCBI lineage: Bacteria > Pseudomonadati > Pseudomonadota > Betaproteobacteria > Burkholderiales > Oxalobacteraceae > Massilia > Massilia sp. TWR1-2-2. The sequence goes on from NZ_JAFCWM010000001.1 coordinate 197,656, forward strand.
CCGCCAAGGATGATCATCAGCAAAACGGCGCCCGACTCGTGCCACGACAACAGCTCAGGGTTGACGGCGCCGTTGCGGCTCGCCGTCAGGAAGCCGGCCGCGCCGGCCAGCATGGCGGCGATGACGAATGCCGCCAGCTTGTAGGCGTAGGTGTTGTAGCCGGTGGCGCGCATGCGCTGTTCGTTGGCGCGGATGCCGGCCAGCGCGTGGCCGAAGCGTGAACGCTGGATCAGCACCAGCAGGGCGTAGCAGCCGGCAAGGCAGGCAATCACCAGCCAGTACATGTGCAGCGGCTTTTCAAGGTCGACCAGCACCTGGCTACCGGTCTTCAGCAAAGGGCGCACGGCAAGGAAGATGCCGTCGCTGCCGCCGCCGATCTTGGTGTCGTGGAAAACGAAATATGCCATCTGGGCGAAGGCCAGCGTGACCATGATGAAGTAGACCCCCTTGGTGCGCAGGCTGAGCGCACCGACCACCAGCGCATAGGCGCCGGCGGCCAGCATCGCCAGCGCCAGCAACACGGCGAGCGAACCGGGGTCGTATTCAGGCGACGCCAGCACGGTAATGTATGCGCCGATGCCGTAGAAGGCGGCGTGCCCAAGGCTGATCAGGCCGGTCCAGCCGACCAGCAGTTCCAGGCTCAGCGCGAAAATGGCGTAGATGGCGATCTTCAGCACCAGTTCCTGCAAATAGGGCGACAGCACCAGTGGCAGCGCCGCCAGTACCGCCACCACCAGCAGCGGCCACCAGGCACCCAGCGCCGGTGCGCGGGGCGCCGCCGTGCGGGCCGGGTTCAGCGTTGAAATGTTCATGACTTAATAACCTTTGCTTTTCAGGCCCTGCGGACGCCAGATCAGGATCAGCGCCATCAACACGTAAATACTCAGTCCGCTCACCTGCGCGAACAGCACCTTGCCGAAGGTGTCGACGAAGCCCACCAGCAGCGAGGCGATCAGGGCGCCGGAAATCGATCCGATGCCGCCGATGACCACCACCACGAAGCAGATGATCAGCACCTGGCCGCCCATGCCGGGGTAGACCGACGTCATCGGGGCGGCGATCATGCCGGCCAGCGCCGCCAGCGCGACACCGGCGGCGAACACGATCCGGTACAGCAGGCCGATATTGATGCCGAGGCCGCGCACCATGTCGCGGTTGCTGGCGCCGGCGCGGATCATCATGCCGAGCCGGGTGCGGTTGACCACCCAGTAAAGGCCGACGGCGACGAGCAGGCAGGCACCCGAGGCGAACAGGTTGTAGACGGGGTAGGTCATCAGGTCGCCAAGCGCGACACTGCCGGACAGCCACGGCGGGGCCGTGACGCCGTGCACTTCATTGCCGGCCAGAAGGGCGCGCACTTCCTCGAACACCAGGATCAGCGCGTACGTCATCAGGACCTGCTGCAGGTGGTCACGCTGGTACAGGTAGCTGAAAAAGACCCATTCGAGCACGAAGCCGAGTATCGCGGCCAGTACGACACCAGCGAGCAGCTGCAGCAGGAACTGGTCGCCGAACAGGGGCGCGAGCGACCAGGCCATGTAGGCGCCGATCATGTAGAAGCTGCCGTGCGCCAGGTTGATGACGCCCATGATGCCGAAGATGAGGGTGAGGCCGCTGGCAACCAGGAACAGCAGCAGCCCGTACTGCACGGCATTGAGGCATTGCGCGAGAAACGTCGAGAATTCCATGATGGTTCCAGAAGGCGGGGAGGGCGGAGCGCGGAGTCGGAAGCAGGCGCGGCCGCTTGTGGCCGGCGCCCGGGAACAGGTCGCGGCAGCGTCTTACATCCGGCACCCGCGCGCCGGGTCGGCCAGCGCTTTCATGGCGACACCCTTGAACTCATTGTTGTTGCCCTTTACCTGGCGCAGGTAGACGTCCTGGACCGGGTTGTGCGATGGCGACATGCGGAACTTCCCCCGCGGGCTGTCGATCATCGCGCTCGCCATGCCGGCAATGACCTTGTCCTGCTTGGCGATGTCGCCGCCGGCCGCCTTCAGGCCGGCGTGCAGCATCTGGGCCGCATCATAGCCCTGCACCGCGTACACGTCCGCGTTGAGCTTGTACGATTTGGCGAAACTGAGGCGGAACGCATTGTCGCGCGGGGTGTTCAGGTTATCGGCGTAGTGCAGCGTGGTCAGCATGCCTTGCGCCGCCGGTCCCTGGGCTTCCAGCGTGCCGTCGGTCAGGAAGCCGGGGCCGTACAGCGGCATGGTCTTGTTCAGCCCCGCGGCGGCATAGTCCTTGACAAACTTGACGGCGCCGCCGCCGGCAAAGAATGCGTACACCGCATCGGGCTTGTCGGCCGCGATCTGGGTCAGCAGGGCCTGGAACTCGACGTTCGGGAACGGCAGGTTCAGGCTCTGCGAGACCTTGCCGCCGGCTTTTTCGAACCCTTCGGTGAACGCCGCCACCGATTCGTTGCCGAAGGCATAGTTCCAGGTGATGGTCGCAATTTTCTTGTGGCCGCGCTGCGCCGCTACCTGGCCCATCGCATAGCCCGACTGCCAGCTCGAAAACGAGCTGCGAAAGATGTTCTTCGCGCACATCGTGCCGGTGATGGCGTTGGCGCCACCGTTCGGCACGATCAGCAAGGTGCCGGTTTCCTTGGCCACCTTGGCCATCGCCAGTGCCACGCCGGAGTGCACGGTGCCCACCACGACGTCGACCTGGTCGCGCTTGATCAGTTTGTTGATGTTGTCGGTGGCCTTCGAAGGATCCGACTCGTCGTCGACCTTCGAATAGGCGATCTCGCGCCCTTCCAGCTTGCCGCCCTGTTCGGCCACGTACAGCTTGAAGCCGTTCTCGATCATGGTGCCCAGATTGGCGAAAGTGCCGGTGGCCGGCAGCATCAGGCCGACCTTGACCGGCGCGGTCTGGGCGGCGGCCTGACCGGCGAACAGCATGGCCGCGATGGCGACGGCGGTGAGGCGGGGATTACGGAACGGCGTGCTCATGGTTGTCTCCAATGTGGTTTTTTTACTGGCTGGTGTTACGGGTGTGGCTGGTGATGAAGTTTCCTGCTATCCGGCTCAGCTCTGCTGGCTGATCGCGGTGCGGCGAGTGACCGCAATGGGCCAGCACCGCCACCTGCGCGCCGGGCACGATGCGGCCGATGGCGTGCACTTGTTCGAGGGTGCCGTATTCGTCGTCCTCGCCCTGGATCGCCAGCAGCGGGCAGCCAATGTCGTCCAGCTCGCGCTCGATATTCCAGTCGCGGAAGGCGGGATCGAGCCAGATGTCGTTCCAGCCCCAAAAGGCGGAATCGACATCGGCGTGGTGTTGCGCCAGCCGGGCGCGCAGGCCGTCTTCGAGGTACGCTGCGCGGGCAGCGGCGATGTTGGTGATCGTCACCTGCTCGACGAAAAGGTGGGGCGCCACGGCGACCACGCCGCCGACCTGGTGCGGATAGTGCGCCGCATGGAGCAATGCGATCGAGCCGCCGTCGCTGTGGCCGAACAGCCAGGGCCGTTCGATGCCGAGCGCGGCGAACAACGCCGGCAGCACTTCAAAGGCCTGGCGATGCATGAAGTCCTGACCCCAGCGCTCATCGGCCGGGCGCGCAGTCGAATTCCCGTAGCCGTAACGGGAGAACACCAGTCCGCGCAATCCGTGCGCTGCGCAAAACTGGCGCGGGAAGTCCTTCCACATGGCCAGCGATCCGAGGCCCTCGTGGAGAAAAACCACTATCGGGTGCGCCGACACATCGGCGCCGACCCATGCGTATTCGATATCGAGCGGGGCGCCCTGCCAGTCGATTTGTACAGTTGCGCTCATCAGGACGGGCTCCGCAGCCGGAAGCGCTGGATCTTGCCGGTGGCCGTTTTTGGCAGCTCGGCGAGGAAGATCACTTCGCGCGGATATTTGTGCGGCGCCATGCGCGCCTTGACCCAGGCCTGCAGCTCCTGCGCCAGCGCCGCACTGCCTTCGATTCCGGCGCTGACGACATACGCGGTGGTGCGAGTCAGGCCCTGCGCATCGAGCATGCCGACCACCGCGCATTCGCGCACCGCGTCGTGGGTCATCAGCACCGCTTCGACCTCGATCGGCGAAACGTACTGGCCGCTCACCTTGAGCATGTCGTCGGCGCGGCCGGCATAGGTGTAGTAGCCGTCGGCGTCGACGACGTACTTGTCGCCGCTGCGGGTCCATTCGCCGAGGAAGGTGGCCTCGCTCTTGGCGCGGTTGTTCCAGTACATCAGCGCCGAACTTGGTCCGCGGATGTACAGGTCGCCGATCTCGCCCGCAGCGACCCGGGTGCCGTCTTCACCGCGCAGTTCCACCTCGTAGCCCGGCACCGGCTTGCCGGTGGCGCCGTAGCGGATATCGGCCGGCTGATTTGACAGGAAGATGTGCAGCATCTCGGTCGATCCCAGGCCATCGAGGATGTCGCAGCCAAAGTGGTCCCGGAAGCGCTCGCCGATATTGCGCGGTAGCGCCTCGCCGGCCGACGTACAGATGCGCAGGCGGCAGTCGGCCCTGGCCGGCAGGCACTCCGACGCCAGCAGGCCAACGTACAGCGTCGGCACGCCGCAAAAAATAGTCGGCTGGTTGCGCACCAGGCGCTCGCACACCGCCTGTGGCGTCGGCCGCTCGGCCATCAGGATGGTGGTGGCGCCGGCGTACAGCGGGAAAGTGAGGGCGTTGCCCAGGCCATAGGCGAAAAACAGCTTGGCGACCGAGAAAACGGTGTCGTCTTCGCGCATGCCGAGCACGCCCGCGGCGTACAGTTCCGCGGTCCAGAACAGATTCGCGTGCGAGTGCACCGTGCCTTTCGGGCGCCCGGTCGAGCCTGACGAATACAGCCAGAACGCGAATTGGTCGGCCGCGGTATCGGCCGCCGTCGCCAGCGGCGCATCGTTGAGCAGCTGGTCGAAGCTGAGCACCGCGGCGGGCAGGGTGTCGATGCTGCCGGCCGCCACCAGGGGCACGGCCACGCCAGCGATCGAGATCGCTTCGAGCACGCCGGGCAGCAGCGCAGCCGAGGCGATGACGGCGCGGGCGCCGCTGTCGGCCAGCATATACGCATGGTCGGCCGGCGGCAGCAGCGTGTTGACCGGCACCGGCACCACGCCGGCCAGCAGCGCGCCGAGAAATGCGATCGGCAGGTCGACACTGTCCTGCATCACCAGCAATACCCGTTCTTCCGGATGAATGCCCAGGGCCAGCAGGCCGGCGGCGCAGGCGCGGGCGCGCCGTTCCAGTTCGGCGTAACTCAGTTCGCCGGTGTCGTCGACGTAGGCCGTCTTTGCCGGCCGGGTGGCGTTACGTTCGAAGATGCATTGGGCAAAGTTAAATCGCGCCGGCACCTGCAGGGTCGGATGTTCCATTCTGTCTCCTTGTGCCGCTTGTACGTGCGCGGCTTATTGGGTCTAGCTGTTCCAGCGGGTGGCATTTTGCGGCAGGTGCTGCAACGTCGCAGCGGAAGCCTGGAGCGCGGTACGCCGGTGATAAAAGCCCAAGGCGCGCATGCCGCCCAGCTCTTCTCCGCCGCCGGCGCGGCCCGGTCCGCCGTGCACAGAGGCCGGCATCACGTTGCCATGCCCGGTGTGGGTCTTGCCGACATCGGCGCTGACCAGGTGCACCCGGCCGTGCGAGCCGGCCAGTTCGGTGGCCGCCCGCGCCATCCACGCATGGTCGCCGCTGAACACCGACGCCACCAGAGAGCCGTGGCCGCGGTGCGCCAGCGCCAGCGCGTGGGCGCCGTCGCGGTAACCGAGCAGGGTGGAGACGGGTCCGAAAACCTCGTGTTCGTTGACCAGCTTCGCCTGTTCGCCTTCGCGCACGCCGAGCAGCGTCGGCGCCACGCAGCAGGCGACCGCCGGATCGGCGTCGACCGGCTCGCGCCCGGCGCCTGAATGCAGCAGCTCCGCTTCACCGCGCAACGTGGCCAGGCCCGACTGGACCGACTCGAACTGCTCGCGGCTCACCAGTGCGCCCATGCGGACATCAAGGTTGCGCGGATTGCCGACCGTGACCTGCGCCAGCTTTGCGCTTACCGCCTCGGCCACCGCGTCGTAGCAGGCCGCCGGCACCAGCGCACGCCGCACGGCGGTGCAGCGCTGACCGCTCTTGGTGGTCATCTCGCGCACCAGTTCATTGACATACAGGTCGAATTCCGCGCTGCCCGGTATGGCGTCAGGGCCAAGGATCGAGCAGTTCAGGCTGTCCGCTTCGATATTGGCGCGCACTGAATTACGCGCCACGGCGCGGTGCGAGCGCACCAAGGCCGCGGTGTCGGCCGAGCCGGTGAACGAGAGCACGTCGAACGGGCCGAGGGCGTCCATCAGGCCGGCCGAGCTGCCGCAGACAATCGACAGCGCACCAGCTGGCAGCAAGCCGGAGGCGAGCACGTCGGCCACCATGCGATGGGTCAGCCAGGCGGTTACGGTGGCCGGCTTGATCACCACGGGCACGCCGGAGAGCAGGGCAGGCGCCGCCTTTTCCCAGAAACCCCAGGCCGGGAAATTGAAGGCGTTGATGAACAGCGCCAGGCCGCGCACCGGCGCCAGCACGTGCTGCGACTGGAACAACTGGTCTTTCGACAGCATCGCCGGGCTGCCGTCGAGCAGCAAGCTGCTGCTGTCGAGGGTGGCGCCAATCTTGGCGTAGTAGCCGAGCGTGAAACAGGCGCCCTCGATATCGACGGCCGAGTCGGCCTTGGTGGTGCCGGAGTTGGCCAACGAGATGTCGTAATACGCTTCGCGGTTTGCCTGCAGTACCTTGACCACTTCGCCGAGCATGGCGGCGCGCTGGCCGTAGCTCATCGCCTGCAGTGCGGGGGCGCCGTGGCTGCGCGCAAAGTCGAAGCCGGCGGCAAGGCCGTCAGCGGGGCCACCCACCTGTGCCAGCGCGGCGCCGGTCACCGGGTCGAGCAAGGTGGTGGTGGCGGACGTTGCGCCCTGCCAGGCGCCGCCGAGGTAGTTGTTCAGGTAGGGAATCATGCCGGCACCGCGGCGAAGTCGATGGCGCCGTTCGGCAGCAGGTACAGCACCAGCGCGCGCCCGGCGGTGACGGTGGGCCGGTGCGCGCTGCCCGCTTCGTAGACGCACCAGCCGGCGGGGTAGTTGTCGAAACTGGCGGCGGGCGTCAGTGGAATGATCAGGTCGATTTCGCCGTTGGGGTGGGCGTGGTGCGGGCCGGCGATGTCTTCCATGTCGACGACGTCGACGCTGAAACCGTGGGTGGCGTCGGTTGCCTTCAGCGCGCGGCCATAGCGGATGCCGCCGCCTTCGCGGTTGCACAGCCATCCTTCCTTGACGCCGGTGCGGCAGGCGGCGGCGAGCGCCTCGTAAGTGTCGCTGCCGGGACCATGTTCGGCGTTCAGGTGGGCCTCGAGCGACGCGTCGAGCGGTGCGCCGGCAATTTCGCCGGTGACGCGGGCAACCAGAGTTTGAAAGGCATTGACATCCATCTAAAGTTCTCCACGCGGGTTGGAAACGGCAGCCAGCAGGTAGAATATCCCCGGCGCTTACTTATAGTGCATCTTGAATCGAGTATAGATGCAATATCTTGCTTAAGTCAAGAACATGATTCATAATATATTTCATCCGATTGAGCGATTTCCAAAACATATGGCAGATTTAGTTGATCAAGAGAAGGATCCCTTCCTTATCGCATTGGGAGCGCGGCTCAAGAGTCTGCGCGGGCGGCGCGGCCTGACGCGCAAGGCGCTGTCGCAGCTCGCCGATGTGTCGGAGCGCCATGTCGCCAACGTCGAGTCGGGCGTCGGCAACGCGTCGATCATGTTCTTGCGCCAGCTGGCCCAGGTGCTCAATTGCACGTTGGCCGAGATGATCGGCGACGAGACCGCGTCGTCGCCGGAATGGCTGATGATCCGGGAGATTTTGCGCGGCCGGCCGGACGAGGAGCTGAGCAAGGCGCGCACCGCGTTGGCCGGGATGTTCGAGACGCCGACCAGCGATTCGGCGCGGCGCCAGCGCGTCGCGCTGATCGGCTTGCGCGGCGCCGGCAAGTCGTCGCTCGGCCAGATGCTGGCCGATCACTGGATGGTGCCGTTCATCGAATTGAGCCGCCAGATCGAGGCGATGGCCGGCTGCAGCATCGCCGAGATCCATGCGCTGTATGGCCCGAATGCCTACCGGCGTTACGAGCGCCGCGCCCTCGAAGAGACGGTCCGAAACTTCCCGCGCGCCGTGATCGCCACGCCTGGCGGGGTAGTGTCGGACCCCGCAACGTTCAACTTGTTGCTGTCGCACTGCTATACAGTATGGTTGAAAGCATCCCCGGAAGAGCATATGGGGCGCGTGGTGGCGCAGGGCGATACCCGTCCGATGTCCGGTAACAAGGAAGCGATGGAAGATCTCAAGCAGATCCTCGAAAGCCGCGCCCAGTTCTACTCGAAAGCCGACCAGACGTTCGACACCACCGAAATGACGCAGGAGGCAAGCTTCGTCGGCCTGCTCGACAATTTGCGTAGTTCGGTCCTCAAGCAGGACAAGTCTTTCTTTTAGTGAACCCTGCGCGGCGGCGATCGCTGCCGCGCGCATCCATCTCCCTCGCCTCTTCGTCGTGGCCATCGCTGGTCAAATGCACGTTTCTGCACTTTTTTTCTTGACGCGTCGATTTAACTGCAATATAGTTCATTCAACCCGCCTGAGATGCAGCATATTGCTTGTAGTCTGGCCGTACCAGCCCACCACGAAGGAGCGTCATGAACACTACGCATATCAATTACGAAACGGCTCCCGAGCGATACAAGCACTGGACGCTATCCTGCGAAGGCGCAATCGCCACGCTGACGATGAACGTCAATGAGGATGGCGGCATCAAGGAAGGATACAAGCTCAAGCTCAATTCGTACGATCTTGGCGTCGACATCGAACTGCACGATGCGGTGCAGCGGATCCGCTTCGAGCACCCTGAAGTGCGCACCGTCGTCATGGCCAGCAGCCGCGACCGGATTTTCTGCTCCGGCGCCAACATCTTCATGCTGGGAAAATCGACCCACGCGTGGAAAGTCAATTTCTGCAAATTCACCAACGAGACGCGCAACGGCCTCGAAGATTCCAGCCGGCACTCCGGCCTCAAATTTGTCGCCGCCGTCAACGGCGCCTGCGCCGGCGGCGGCTACGAGCTCGCTGCCGCCTGCGACGAAATCATCCTGGTCGACGACCGCTCATCGTCGGTCAGTTTGCCGGAAGTGCCGCTGCTGGGCGTGCTGCCGGGCACTGGCGGCCTGACGCGCCTGACCGACAAGCGCAAGGTGCGCCACGACCTGGCCGATATCTTCTGCACCACATCGGAAGGGGTGCGCGGCCAGAAGGCCAAAGATTGGCGCCTGGTCGATGAAGTGGCCAAGCCGGCCCAGTTCCAGCAGGTGGTGCGCGAACGCGCGCTGGCGCTTGCCGCCGGCAGCGACCGTCCGGCCGACGGCAAGGGCGTCACGCTGACCGCGCTGCGCAAGGAAGTGGGCGCCGACACGCTGGACTATGAATTCGTCAGCGTCGCCATCGACCGCGCCAACCGCAATGCGACGCTGACCGTGCGCGCGCCGTCAAAGCCGCAGCCGACAGACATCGCCGGCATCGAAGGTGCCGGCGTGAACTGGTGGCCGCTGCAGATGGCGCGTGAACTCGACGACGCCATCCTCCACATGCGCACCAATGAACTCGATATCGGCACCTGGATCCTCAAGACGCGCGGTGACGCCGCCGCCGTGCTGGCGTCCGACGCCACGCTCGAGGCGCACCAGTCGCACTGGTTGGTGCGCGAGAGCATCGGCTTGCTGCGGCGCACGCTGGCGCGCCTCGATGTGTCGTCGCGCTCGCTGTTCGCGCTGATCGACGAAGAGTCGTGCACGGCGGGCTCGCTGTTCGAGATCTCCCTCAGCGCCGACCGCATCTACATGCTGGCGCTGCCGGGCGCGCCTGACCGGGCGCCGAAAATCACCGTATCGCCGCTCAACTTCGGCACGCTGCCGATGGTGACCGCGCAATCGCGCATCGCCCGCCGCTTCTACGAAGATGAAGCGCAGCTCGGCGCGGTGCGCGCCACCATCGGCCAGCCGCTCGACGCCGCACAGGCGCTGGCGCTGGGCCTGATCACCGCCGATCCGGATGACCTGGACTGGGCCGACGAGACGCGCCTGGCACTCGAGGAGCGCGCCAGCATGTCGCCCGATGCGCTGACCGGACTGGAAGCGAACCTGCGCTTCAACGGCAAGGAAAACATGGACACCCGCATCTTCGGCCGCCTCACCGCGTGGCAGAACTGGATCTTCATCCGCCCGAACGCCGTCGGCGAGTTCGGCGCACTGAAGGTCTACGGCAGCGGCAACAAGGCCCAATTCGACATGAACCGCGTGTAAGCGCCCCATCTTTCAAAGGAATTATTGTGAGCTCAATTAACTACAGCGAAATCATCCCGAACAATGTCAACCTGTCCGAAGACAAGACCTTGCAGCGCGCGCTCGAGCAGTGGCAGCCGAACTATCTGAAGTGGTGGGGCGACATGGGGCCCGACAACTCCAGCAACCACGACGTCTACCTGCGCACTGCGATCAACGTCACGCCGGAAGGCTGGGCCAATTTCGGCCACGTCAAGATGCCGGACTACCGCTGGGGCATTTTCCTGGCCCAGCAGGAGCAGGGCCGCAAGGTCAATTTTGGTGAAAGCAAAGGTTCCGACGCCTGGCAGGAAGTGCCGGGCGAGCACCGCGCCAACCTTCGCCGCATGATCGTCACGCAGGGCGACACCGAGCCGGCGTCGGTCGAGCAGCAGCGCCACCTGGGCCTGACAGCACCGTCGAACTACGACCTGCGCAACCTGTTCCAGATTAACGTCGAAGAAGGCCGCCATTTGTGGGCGATGGTCTACCTGCTGCACAAGTACTTCGGCCGCGACGGACGCGAGGAAGCCGAGGCGCTGTTGCAGCGTAACTCGGGCGACCAGGACAAGCCGCGCATCCTCGAGGCATTCAACGAAGAGACCCCGGACTGGCTGGCCTTCTACATGTTCACCTACTTCACCGACCGCGATGGCAAGTTTCAGCTGAACGCGCTGGCCGAATCGGGCTTCGATCCGCTGGCGCGCACCTGCCGCTTCATGCTCACTGAAGAGGCGCACCACATGTTCGTCGGCGAATCGGGCATTTCGCGCATCGTCAACCGCACGTGCGCCGTCATGCGCGAGTTCAATATCGAAGATCCGGAGCAGCTGCGCAGCAAGGGCGTCATCGACCTGCCGACCATCCAGCGCTACCTGAACTTTCACTTCAGCGTGACGATCGACCTGTTCGGCGCCGACCAGTCGTCGAATGCCGCCGCGTTCTACACGGCCGGCCTCAAAGGCCGCTACGAAGAGATGAAGCGCGACGACGACCATCTGCTGAAGAACCAGCAGTACCGCATTCTCGAAGTCTCGGGCGACCGCCTGGTCGAGCGCGAAATGCCGATGCTAAATTCGCTCAACGAAGTGCTGCGCGACGATTACATCCGCGATTCGGTGGCCGGCGTGGCGCGCTGGAACAAGGTGATCGAAAAGGCCGGACTGGCGTTTCGTCTGACCACGCCGCACAAGGCGTTCAACCGCCACATCGGCAGCTTCTCCGACTTCAAGATCTCGCCCGAAGGGCGCGTGTTGTCGGAAGCCGAATGGGCGTCCAACTCGTGCCGCTGGCTGCCGAGCGAAGACGACCGCGCTTATGTCGCCTCGCTGATGGGCCGTGTCACCGAGCCGGGCAAGATGGCCGGCTGGATCGCGCCGCCGCCGGTGGGCATCAACCGCCAGGCGCCGGACTTCGAATACGTTCGCTTCAACTAAGGCGCGACCGGCCCGCCGCAGCTTCCGGCGGGCCGGTTCCGCCCGCACGACTTTTGGGATGGTTTTGACATGAACGCTGCACACCCTGTCGTCCTGATACGGCAACACCTGATCGATCCCGAGGTCTGCATTCGCTGCAATACCTGTGAAGAGATCTGCCCGATCGACGCCATCACCCACGATGACCGCAATTACGTCGTCGACGCTTCGATCTGCAACTCCTGCAACGCCTGCATTTCGCCGTGTCCGACCGGGTCGATCGATCACTGGCGCACGGTCGAGGCGAGCAACGCCTACTCGATGGCCGAGCAGCTGACGTGGGACGAACTGCCGGCGCAGCAAGGCCTGCCCGAACCGGACGCCAGCCTGGCGCCGCCCGCGCCACAGACGCAGGCCGGCTACCAGGTCAACGCTGGCGAGTCGGCCTCGTCGACCAGGGCTCCGTGGTCGGCCGCGCATCCCTACCTGAACCTGTATTCGATCAAGACGCCGGTGCTTGCGACCGTGGCCGGCAATTACCGCCTGACGGCGCAGGAAACCGAGAGCGACATCCACCATATCGTGCTCGATTTCGGTACCCACTTCTTTGCGCTGCTCGAGGGGCAGTCGATCGGCATCATCCCGCCTGGTCTCGATGCCAATGGCAAGCCGCATTACCTGCGCATGTATTCGGTCGCCAGTCCGCGCGAGGGAGAGCGCGACGGCTACAACAACCTGGCGCTGACCGTCAAACGGGTCGTCACCGACCATTCCGGCGCGCCATCGCTGGGCGTCGCGTCGAACTACCTGTGCGACTTGCCGAAGGGCGCCCAGGTCCAGGTGACGGGACCGTTCGGCAACAACTTCCTGATGCCGAATCAGGCCGGCTCGAACATCATCATGATCTGCACCGGTACCGGCTCGGCGCCGATGCGCGCGATGACCGAGCACCGCCGCCGGTTGCTGGCGAAGGGCCAATCGGCCGGGGGCAAGCTGATGCTATTCTTCGGCGCGCGCCGGCCCGAGGAGCTGCCGTATTTCGGACCGCTTCTCAAGCTGCCGGCCGCGTTCATCGACATTCACCTGGCGTTCTCGCGCGTCGAAGGCCAGCCGCGTACCTACGTGCAGGACAAGATCCGTGAAGCGCAGTCGGCTGTCACCGAGGTACTCCAGGGTGATACCTACATTTATATCTGCGGCCTGAAGGGCATGGAAACAGGCGTGCTCGAAGCGCTCGGCGAAAGCTGCCGCAACGTCGGTATCGACTGGCCGGCGCTGCATGCGCGCATGGTCCAGGAAGGCCGCTTCCACGTGGAGACTTACTAAGCCTCATGCAAACGACAAGCTATCAAACGCTGGCGGTGGACACCGATCCGCGTGGAGTGACACGCGTCACCCTCAATCGCCCGGACGTAATGAACGCGTTCGACGAAACCATGATCGCCGAGCTGACGGCCGTCTTCGAGCAGCTTGCCACGGCGCCGTTAACGCGCGTCGTCGTCCTCGCTGCTGCCGGCAAGGCATTCAGCGCCGGCGCCGACCTGCGCTGGATGGAGCGCGCCAGCACCCAGAGCGAGCATGCGAACCTGGAAGACGCGCGCCGGTTCGCCTACATGATGCATGTGCTGCAGGCCTGTCTTAAGCCAGTGGTCGCACTGGTCGATGGCGCCGCGTTCGGCGGCGGCGTCGGCCTTTGCTGCGCCTGCGATATCGTTATCGCATCGCCGCGGGCGAAGTTCGCGGTCAGCGAAGCGAAGTTCGGCATCCTGCCGGCGGTGATTGGCCCATACCTGACCAATGCCGTCGGCAAGCGCCATGCGTTGCGCCTGGCGTTGACCGCGGAACTGATCGACGCAACACGGGCCGCTGAAATCGGTCTTGTGCATGAACTGGCCGAAGCCGATCAGCTGGACGCCACGGTCGACCGCGTGATCGCCTGTTTGCTGGCCAACGGTCCGCAGGCGCTCGCCGAAGTAAAACAGTGGTTCGGTCAGCTCAAGGTCGGCCCGGTCATCGAAGCGGTGCGCGAACGCAGCGCCAGCACGATTGCGCGCGTGCGCTGCACCGACGAGGCGCGTGAAGGTTTCGCGGCATTCCTCGGAAAACGCCCGGCCGCATGGGTGCGCGCGTGAACCGGCCCGCAGGCGAGCGGATGGTCGGCGTAGTAGGCGCCGGCACCATGGGCGCCGGCATTGCGCAGGTTGCGGCGGCGGCAGGTCACCCGGTGCGCCTGCTCGACGCCCGGCCCGGCGCGGCCGCGGCGGCGCGCGCGCAAATCGCCGCCGCGCTATCCAGGCTGGTTGAAAAGGGGAAGATCGAAGCGCACGCCTCCGACGCGCTGATTGCGCGTATCGTCGCTGTGAATGCCCTGGGCGAGCTCGCCGCGGCGTCGATCGTGATCGAGGTGATCGTCGAGGATCTGGCCGCAAAACAGGGGTTGCTGCGCGAGCTGGAAGGCCACGTCGCGAGCGACGCTGTGCTGGCGTCGAATACCTCGACGATCTCAGTGACTGCGATCGCCCAGGGCATGCGCAATCCGGAGCGCGTCGTCGGCATGCATTTCTTTAACCCTGTGCCGCAAATGAAGCTGGTCGAAGTGGTGTCGGGCGCGGAGACGTCGGCCGATGTCGCCGCCGACATCTTCGAACTGGCTCTGCGCTGGGGGAAAACGCCGGTGCACGCAAAGTCGACGCCTGGCTTCATCGTCAACCGTATTGCGCGTCCGTTCTATGCCGAGGCGCTGCAGTTGCTGCTCGAGCAGGCTGGTACGCCGGCGCAGCTGGACGACTGCGCCCGTGGGGCGGGCTTCCGCATGGGGCCGTGCGAGCTGATGGACCTGATCGGACACGACATCAACTACGCCGTCACTCAGTCGGTGTTCAACGCAACCTACGGTGACCGGCGCTTCCAGCCGTCAGTGGTGCAGAAGGCGCTGGTGGACGGCGGGCGCCTGGGCCGCAAGGCGGGCAAGGGGTTCTATGAAGGTGCTGCAGCGGGCAGTGCAGCGGTGGCCGCCGCGCCGCCATCGGTGCTCGAAGTGCATGGCGACAGTTCGATGGCGCAGCAGCTTGCGCGAGTTTTAGCCGAACGCTCCATCGGCTTCGACCGCGTGGCCGGCAGCGACTGGAACGGCTTGCTGATCGACGGCATTCAGATGCACCTGACGGACGGGCGCTGCGCGGCACAAGTTGCGGCGCAGCGACGTCAAACTGCGCTGGGCGTGATTGACTGGCCATTAGGATCCAATGCTGGCGCACTGGCGATCGCCTTCGCACCTGGCGTTGACGCCGGCGCGCAGTCACGCGCCGGCGCAGCACTGGCTGCATGCGGCTGGCAACCGCGGATCCTGCGCGACGTTGCCGGCCTGCTGGTCGCGCGCACCGTAGCGATGCTGATCAACGAAGCATCCGATGCAGTATGGCAGGGCGTGTGCGACCAAGACAGCGTCGATCAGGCGATGCGGCTCGGGACCAACTATCCGATGGGGCCTTTCGAGTGGCTGGCACTGGTCGGCGCCGATGCCACCGTGGCACTGCTCGATAACCTCGACTCAGCTTATCGTGGCGAACGATATCGGGTCAGCCCGCTGCTGCGCCAACGGTATTGGACTGAAAGGATCGCGGAATGATGGAACAGATTTTGGTCGAGACGACGGCTTTCCGCGTCGACCTCGACGCCGGCGGCGTCGCCCACGTGGTGTTCCAGCCCGCCGGTGGGATGCCGGTGCTCGACATGGATGGCCACCGGGCCCTGGCCGGCATCTGGCGCCGCCTCGACGAGCATCCGGACGTCAAGGTGATATTGGTGGAAAGCGAGGGCAAGGGCTTTTGCGCCGGCGGCGACATGGCGATGGTGGAGAACATGCTGGGCAGCCAACCTGTCCGGACGCGCATCATGGCCGAAGCGCGTGAGCTGGTTCGAGGCATGGTCGACTGCGGCAAACCGATCGTCGCGGCGATCAACGGCGCAGCCGTCGGCGCCGGCCTGGCGGTGGCACTGCTGGCGGATATTTCGATCGTCGCCAAGGGCGCCAAGCTGATCGACGGGCACACCAAGCTGGGCGTGGCCGCCGGCGACCACGCGGCGCTGATATGGCCTCTGCTGTGCGGGATGGCCAAGGCCAAGTACTACCTGCTGCTGTGCGAGACGGTCAGCGGTGAAGAGGCTGAACGCATCGGCCTCGTGAGCGTGGCCGTCGATGCGCAGCAGGTGGGGCCGGAGGCGCTCGCCATCGCGCGGCGCCTGGCGGCCGGCAGTCCGGGCGCGCTGGCCCATACCAAGCGTTCCCTGAACCTGTGGCTGCAGGCGGCCTGGCCGGCGTTCGAAGCGTCGCTCAATGCCGAGTTCATGGGCTTTGCCGAAGCCGATGCCCGCGAAGGCCTCGCCGCGCTGAAGGAGAAGCGGGCGCCGTTGTTCGGGGTGCCGCAGTCATGAAATTCGAGGACCTGCATCGCGGCCGGCACATCGAGGCTGGTCCAGCGTGCGTGTTGGCTGCGGAGATCATCGAATTCGCCCGCAAGTTCGATAACCAGTGGTTCCACACCGATCCGATGCGAGCGGAGTCTGGCGTGTGGAATGGCCTGATCGCGAGCGGCTTTCACACCTGTTCCATCGCCATGCAGTTGGTGGCGACCACTATCCTCGAAGGATCTGAATCATACGCGTCGCCGGGCCTCGCTTACGTGAAGTGGCCGCATCCCGTCAGGCCGAACGACTTGCTGACGTTGCACGTCGACGTGCTCGAGTCGAAGGTGTCGACATCCAAGCCCTGGCTGGGCGTGATCCGATGGACCTGGCGCCTGGTAAATCAAAACGACGTCACCGTGCTCGAACTGGAAGCTACCAGCCTGTTCAAACTGGCGGCGTGACCGGCGCGGGCCAGCCGCCAGCCCTACATAATTACCACCCCAGGAAGTATGAAACACCATAACTAAGGAGACAATAAAAATGAAAAAACAGGTCATCACGGCAGTCGCTATCGGCGCTGCGCTGTGCGCATCGGGCGCCATGGCGCAGAGCGCGGTCAACATCTACGGGCTGGTGGACACGGGCCTCGTGTACACCACGAACGTCAACGCAGCGGGCAGTTCGATGACGAAGATGCCTTCTCTGTCGGGCTCCTTCCCGTCGCGTCTGGGCTTTCGCGGCACTGAAGATCTCGGCAATGGCCTGCAGGCCTTTTTCGTCCTGGAAAATGGTTTCGGACCCGATACCGGAACGATCGGGCAGGGCGGACGCCTGTTCGGACGCCAGGCCAACGTCGGACTGAAAGGCGCGTTCGGCACGATCACGCTGGGTCGCCAGAACAATATGACGTTTCTGTCCGGCGTGAAGTCCGACGTACTTGGACCGAACATTTTTGGTACCGGAAGCGTCGACGGCTATCTGCCGAACGCGCGCACCGACAACGCCATTGGCTATCTGGGCGTATTTTCGGGTGTAACGATCGGTGCGACGTATAGCTTTGGGCGTGACGCCTCGGCTGCGGGCGGCCCAGGGGCCACCAACTGCGCCGGCGAAGTGCCAGGCAACTCGAAGGCCTGCCGCCAGGTGACAGGCCTGCTTGGCTACGACGGCAAGGGCTTCGGCGTCAACGTGACGTATGACGTCCTGAACGGCAATACAGGTGCAGCCGGCGGACTGACGTCGAGCGACAACGACGACAAGCGCATCACGGCGAACGGCTATGTCATGCTGGGAGCGACCAAGGTCGGCGGCGGCATCATCGGCCGCAAGACGCGCGCTGTCACCGCACTGAGTGAGTCGGACATGTATTATCTCGGCGTGAGCCACCCGGTGTCGCCGCAGATCACCGTAGATGCCGAGGTGATTCGCCGGGACCAGAAAAACAGCAGTTCGGATGTGACGATGGTCGCGGCCCGCGCCACCTATGCCTTGTCGAAACGCACCGCTGTCTACACCTCGATCGGTCGTGTACGCAATAAGGGGTTGTCGGCAGTGGCGCTCGATGCGGGCGGCACGGTGGGAGCTGGCTTGAGTCAGAATGGCATCGTGGCGGGCTTGAAGCATAGCTTCTGAGATACGAACATGGCGGTAGTCCGGCGGGGCCTGCCCCGTCCGCAGCGCCCGAGAAGTAGGAAATAGCCCGCCGTCCCGTGGGCTATTTTTTTTGTGACGCAGCTTCGCTCAAATTTTGCGAAGGTATCGCTACTTACCAGCCGCCGGTGGCAAGCCATTCATCGACCAGCTTTAGCTTGTCGACCCCGAAAAACGGCTCGCCGTCGACCATGATGAATGGCGACCCGAAGACTCCCTTCGCGATCGCGTCATCGACGCTTGCGCGCAGGCTGGCGCTGATGCGCGGATCGCCGAGCGCTTCCTGCAACAGCAGTTCCGGCACCTGAACGGCGCGGCCGGCTGCAATGAGCTCTTCGGGCTGGTCGAGTTGATGGTTCGACTCCCAATACGCGCGCAGCGCATTGCTGGCAAACGCCTGTGCCGCTTCGGGTGATGTGTGCGCAATCCAGTTGAATGCGCGTGCCGCGGGCAACGGGTTGATAGGGGCTGCATCAAGCGAGCGCGCGAGCGTCACGTTGTGCTTTCGGCAGTACCGTGCGGCCTCGGTCCGGATGTAGTCGGTCTTTAAGGGGATCTCCATCAACAATTTTGAACCCATGATTTTCATGACCGATCAACAGCGCCACGGCCTCGATGCTGTCGGCGCCCGCTGCCCGGCGCAACACGCCCGCATGGCTGCGCAACGGCAAGCTGTCGGTGTACGGGTCCTCCACCAAGTCCAGCCAGCATACTGAGGTGCCGACCCGAGTGGCTGATTAATAACACGGCAATACGGCCTGCAAAGCCGTTCTGGCGGGTTCGCTGGACCGACGCCTATCGCAGAACTTCGAGCTTGGTTTTCTTGCCGTTGCGATAGGTATACAGGGTAAGCGCGGCATTGCTCAGGTCGCCGTACTGGTCGAACATGATCGTCCCTGTCACGCCCTGATACTTGATCCTCGCGATCTCGGGAACGTACTTTGCCGGGTCCGATGATCCAGCGTTTTGCATTGCCGTTGCCAGCACCATTACCGCGTCGTAAGCGTACGGGGCATATGTCTGCACGTCCAGGTTGAACCTCTTTTTATAGCGTTCGACGAAATCGGCCAGCAGTTTTTCCTGCGCGCCGCTGACGCCGCCGGCCACTGCGCACGTCACCTTGTCATTGGCCAGGGCGTCGCCGGCCAGCTGGGGAAGCTTTTCCGAGCAGACACCGTCGCCGGCGACGAACCTGACGTCCAGGCCCAGCGCCTTCATTTGTTTGAGCATCGGCCCGCCGACGGCATCCATGCCGCCAAAGAAAACGAGGTCGACGTTCTTGCTCTTTACTTGTGTAAGGATGGCGTTGAAATCAGTCGCCTTGTCGTTGGTGAACTGGCGCGTCACGATCGTTGCCCCGCCCGGCGCTGTTTTTACCGCTTTGGCGAACTCGTCGGCCAAGCCCTGGCCAAATGCGGTGCGGTCGTCAATCACCGCGATGCGCTTCGCTTTCAGGTGCATGACCGCGTACCGACCCAAAGCATTTCCAACCTTGTTGTCGTTGGCGACCAGCCGGAAGGCCGATTTGAAGCCCTGATGCGTGTACAGCGGAGTCGTCGCCGCCGGGGTGATCTGCGGAATCCCCGCGCTGTGATAAATCTTCGACGCAGGAACGCTGGTCCCCGATTGTAGGTGACCCACGACGCCCGCGACCTTTGCATCGACCAGTTTCTGCGCGACCGCGGTGCCTTGCTTGGGATCGCCGCCATCATCTTCAGCGATCAGTACCCAGCGGACCGTCTTGCCACCGATCGTGAAGGCCTTGGCATTCAGGTCGTCTACCGCCATTCGCGCGCCGTTTTCGGTGTCCTTGCCGGCATGCGCACTCGGCCCGGAAACGGCGGAAGCGCTACCGATCTTGACGATTTCGTCGGCAGCGCCGGCGCTGCCGGAAAAGGGGAGAGCGACCGCGAGGAGGATTACATTGCTCAGTTGGCGCATATGGCGGGTTCCACGCTTCAGGCCTGATTTCGAGTGTGGCGACCGGTGGCGGTAGGGCCAATTATAGGGCCGGCGTGGTGCGCAGACAATTCAATAGAATGATATATCCTCAGTCTTTTTGAAGGACAGTTCGACATTACGTTGATCATAAGAAATAGCTATCATCTGGATAAGATGACTGCCCGTGGGATTGTGCGAAGATCGACTGGTCTGCTGCTGAACGCAGCTGCCCCTTGATTTTCCCGCATTCCTGTCGTCGCTGTCGCTCTTTCCCCGCGCCTGCCAGCACAATTTACTATTTGAAGCCACCACTGGCGCGACCGGTGTCGTGCGCTGGTAGATACCCTGTAACAGACAACGAAAGTTTCAGTGAGAAATCTAGGGAATCGGCATCGGCCAGTGACAGCGCGCGTTCCATGTGCTGGGGCACTCGCATGAGCACGGAGACGACCCTCGACGCACCCGTGCTGAGCCTGGCGAACTGTGCGGACGAACCGATCCATGTGCCGGGCACGGTGCAGCGCCACGGCGCCATGCTCGTGTTTGACGCCTTCGCCATGCTCGAAGCCTGAAGCGCCAATGCGGCCGCGCTGCTGCTGCTGGAGGTGAGCAATGGCCTGCCGCTGGGATCGGTGGGGCTTCCGCCACCGGTTCGCCAGATGGTCGAAGAATGCATCGCGCTGTCGGCCGGCGACGCGATACCGCTGGTGCTGGCAGTAGAACTGGGCGGACACGAGTTCGATTGCGTCGCGCACACCCATTGCGGGCGAGTCATCGTCGAGTTCGAGCTGCGTGACGTGTCGCTGCAAACCGTCGGCATCTTTGCGTTGAAAGCGCACAGCGCGCTCGACAGGCTCAAGCGCCAGACGACCGTGCGGTCGCTGTTGCAAATGGCGACCGATCAGGTCAGGGGCATCACCGGTTTCGACCGCGTGATGGGCTACCGCTTCGGACCGGATGGCAGTGGCGACGTGATTGCCGAATCGCGCTGCGACAGGCTGGCGCCGTTGCTCGGCATGCGCTATCCGGCCGGCGACATTCCCGAGCAGGCGCGGCGCCTGTACGTGTTGAACAGCTTGCGGCTGATTCCCGACGTGAGCGCAATGCCGGTGCCCGTGCTGGGGCGCAGTGGCCGCCCCCCCGGTCGACATGAGCCATTGCGTGCTGCGCAGCGTCTCGCCGGTACACATCGAATACCTGCGCAACATGGGTGTCGGCGCTTCGATGAGCGTGTCCGTCATCGTCGATGGCCGCCTGTGGTGATTGATCGCCTGTCACCACATGAGTCCGCGCCGCGTTCCTTACGCCATCCGCATGACGGCCGATGTCATCGCCCAGGAGCTGGCGGCGACGGTGCAGACGCTGGAGGCCCAGCGGCGTGCCGAAACGATCGCCCGCGCGGCCGACATGCGCACCGACCTGATGCAAGCGTTGTTGATTGGCGAGGATGGACTGCGCGAAATCGCCTCGCGCGCGGCGGCCATTTGCGCTTCCCTCGATTGCCCGGCATTGATCGTCATCCAGTCCGGCCGTCACGTCGTGCATGGCGAGCTCGATGCGGCCACCGCGGCGGTGATCGTGCGCGCCGATCCTGGCGCCGGCGACGTGCTGCTGCAGCGCTTGCGGGCAGACGACTGGCCGGAGGCGGCGCGCGGCCACGTCCAGGCGTGGCCCGGCATGCTGGCCATGTGTTTCGATCCGCCGACCGATGGGTGGATGATTGCGATGCGACCCGAACAGGTCGCGTCGATCCGCTGGGCCGGCAAGCCCGAGAAGATCGTCAAGGTGGGGCCGATGGGAGCTCGCCTGACACCGCGCGGCTCGTTTGACGAGTGGCTCGAAACGGTACGTGGACGCGCCGAGAGCTGGTCGCCGACCCATCTGCTGATTGCCCGGCAAATGCAGGAAGAACTGCACCGGGCCAGCATTGCGCGCCAGAACGAAACCGACCTGGCGCGCTCGCAACTGATGGCGATGCTGGGACATGACCTGCGCGAGCCGCTGCATGCGATTCAAATGGCCGCCACGCTGTTGCAAAACGGCGGCGCGGCGGCGCCGATGGGACTGCGCATCCAGAATTCGAGCAATCGCATGAGCCGGCTCATCAGCCAGGTCCTCGACGTCAGCAAGATCGAGACCGGTATCGGGCTCGGTTCGCAGATGCAGCGGCTAGATCTGGCAATTGTCGTCGGCGATGTGGTTGGCGAAGCGAGCATTGGCTATCCCGAGGTGGTCTACAAGGTGGCAGGGGACAGCTGCGCGATGGTCGACGGCGACGCCGACCGCCTGGCGCAGGTTGCAACCAAGCTGTTGAGCAACGCGCGCAGCCACGGACTGCGCACCGGATCGATCGACATTTCCCTGAAGGTCGGGGAGCGCAACGTGATTTTTTCGGTCAGCAACCTCGCCGAGGCGCTGAACCCGGCCACGGTGAGCAGCCTTTACAAGCCTTTCAAGGCCGCCTCGCTGCACAATGCCCGCAATCGCGGCGGCATGGGCCTGGGCTTGTACATTACTGAACGCATCGTGTCCGAACATGGCGGCAGGCTGACATATTCCTATGCGCAAGGCAGGGTGGTATTCAGTGTGTCACTGCCGCTGTCGGTCGCCTGATACGGCGTGGCCCGGCATGCCTGCCGTCACCACGGATCAGGCGGCGCACTCGGCTAGCACCCTGTACAGGGCTGGCATATCGAGCGGCTTGACCAGATAGTGGTCGAACCCGGCGGCGCGGGCCAGATCGCGCTGGGGGCGATCGCTGTAGCCGGTGGTGGCGACGGCAAACGGCGCATCATCAGGGCGGGCCGCCTTCAGCGCGGCGACGACTTCCAGCCCGGTCAAGCCTGGCAGGCCAAGATCGCACAGGATGATATCGAACTGGCCCGCGAGCGCTACCGGCAGGCCATCGACGCCATCGAAGCTGCTGGTGACCTGGTGCCCTGCCATTGCAAGCAGCATCGCCATCAGTTCGTTGGCGTCGACGTTGTCTTCGATGATGAGGATTTTTCGGCACGCCGCCCCGCCTTCAATCGGGACCGGCACCGCTGCAGGAGGCACGGGAGCGACTGGCAGCGTGATCCGGAAACTGCTCCCGGCGCCGTCGCCGGCGCTGGTCACGGCCGAGGTCCCGCCATGCAGGCGCACAATGGTACGAACGAGCGACAGCCCGATGCCGAGCCCGCCCGGCGCACGCTCGAGCGTCCGGTGTCCTTGCGTGAACATATCGAAAATAAACGGCTGCAGCTCGGCCGGTATGCCGGCGCCGTCATCGCGGACAGTGATTTCCACCGCGTCCCCGTCGCACTTGGCGACGCATGGCAATGCGAGCGCCCGTGTCGGAGAACTGGCTTGCATTGATGACCAAATTGGCAAACACCTGCGCCAGCCTGATCAAGTCGCCCGACACCGTGACCTCTTCCGGCAAGTTGACCCGAAGCTGCTGTTGGCGCGAATGGACGGAGGGATGGCTGGTCTCGAGCGCCGAATTGATGACATCGCGCAGGCGAACCGGTGCGAGTTTCAGGACGATCTTGCCGCTGGCGGCGCGCGAGGCGTCGAGCAGGTCGTCGAGCAGGCGCGACATGTGGCCGATCTGCCGGTCCAGCACGGTGTGCGCCTGGGCAGCGCCGGCGCTCACTTGCGTGCCTGACAACAGCTGATTCGCCATCCATCGATTGCAATGGATTGCGCAATTCATGCGCCAGCATGGACAGGAACTCGGCCTGCGGCAAGGTGTCGGCCGCGCCGGCGTGATCGGGGTGCCGCTGCGCTCGTTCCATGGGCCGTGTCGACCGGCGTCTTGCGACGAGCCGCGGCGACGTCGATGGGCGCCTGTCCCGATCCGACGCGAATCTCCTCGAGCAAGCGGACCACGGTGGCGCGCAAGGACACCAGTTCAAGCTCATCGCGAGCGTGTTGCTGGTCGGAAGGCGACGGCGGCGACGGCGGGGCGCCGGCTTCAAACAGCGGATCGAGGTCGCTCGGCATGGCGTAGTCTTTCAGGAATTGATTACGCCCTGCCATCCCGCGGGGGGAATCGACACGTACGCCAGCTAGTTTGCTGCACACAGGAAGCAAACACGATACTACCTATTCGCGGCCGGTGGGCGAAACGTGACGATTCAGCATCGATGCAGCCGATCAACGCGCGGCTGGGATCGCCGGCGTGTGATCCTGCGAGAGGTCAATTGCGCGGCGGCGGCGGCGGGCGAATGCCGGTGTACTGGGCCAATACCATTTTCCATTAGCCGGCGCTGTTGTGCGCCACCAACGTCGCGCGCAGCGACATCTTGCGCGTTTCGCCGGCAACGGTCATCGTATAGGTGAGCTTGACGGTCTGGATCGCTACGTCGCCGAACACCCGCGTCAGCTCGTTTTCGATCGTCAACGGTGGTGCCTGCGTCTTTTTCTCCGGCGCGTAGAAGCCCAGCATTTTGGCGCGGTCGTCGAGCTCGCCGACGGGCGAAATCTCGACGTAGTTCTCCGCAGTCAACGCGCGTAGGGTCGGCAGGTCGAAACTGCGCTGCGCTTCAAGAAACTTGCCTGTCAGGCCGGTCACGGCGGCGGTATCGTCACGCGCGAACGCGCCCCCGCCGGCGACCGACAGCGACAAGGCAACGACGGCAACACGCAAATGCGCAGCAAGCAGTTTCATGGGGAACTCCGGCAGATGGAAAAATTGACTATACGGCACTCAAAGTATGCCGGTCAACTTTGTGCATACACACTGGCAAGGGCCTGCGAAACCCGTGGCCATGCGCTGCACACGCGGCCCGATCGGCAGCGCCACCATATCTTGTTCGAGCCGCTCCTCGTAGCGGATTCCGGCGTCGCAGCCGGCGGCCAGCACGCAGGTCGCGATCACCTGGCTCCTGCGCAGCTCGCCCGACGTCTTGCTCATCCCAGGCACGTCTTCCAGCGCTCACCTTCGCGAAAGCATCAAGGCGGCAGAGCTGGTGTTGTCGGATGAGGTCATGAACAGGTCAGCGGGCCTTGCGAGCCAGGAAGGCGACCGATAAGGCGGTGGCGCTGTCAGCGGGTTCGAGCAAAATCTGGCAACATTCATGTCTAAGTGGAATCCGTCAGGCAGACACCTGAGGTTGCACCATTCATGTTTTCGGCCGAGAATTCAGGGACGAGCCCGAATTTTTGCCAGCTTTTGCTCGAGCGAGGCTTCCGACAGCGGGCCAAGATGCGCATCGACCAGCTGGCCTCGCGCATCGAAGAACAATGTCGTTGGCATGCCCGCCGAACCGACCGCGCGCGACGTGGCCGATTGCCGGTCGATCAAGACGTTTTCCATCTTCAAACCCCGAGCGCGCAGGAAGCTTTGCACCGTGTCGGCCGATTCGCCCTGGTTGGCAAAGGCGTAGTGGACGCCGCCATCCCGGCGCTGTGCTGCCGCAAGCACCGGCATTTCGCGGATGCATGGTGGACACCAGCTGGCCCACAAGTTGACGACGGCAGGCTGTCCGCGCACCAGTTCCGGCAGCCGCACAGCGCCGCCATCGAGTGCGGCGAGGGCTACATCCGGCACCGACTTACCTGCTTGCACCTGGGTCATCGCGGGGCCTCCCGACATGAACCATGCAAGCGTGCCCGCCAGGATGCTTGCAATCAGCGGCTGGAGCAGGGCCCGCTGCCGCATCGCGCGCCATGTACCGAATGCCAGCGCCGCGCCGAGGGCGGCCGGCACGTGGAAGCCGCCGTCGCGGATGTCGAGCATCGTCAACGGCGCCTTGCTGTACTGCTCGAACCAGATGGTGACGAAGACCAGGCGGCCGGCAACGAGGCCAGCGAGCAGCATGTCCGCCAGAACGGGGAGGACCTTCACGTTGGCGCGCCGTCCGGCAACCATCCCCACGGCAGCGGCTGGCAAAAGGCTGAGCAAGAGCATCAGGTGAGCACCAAGAATGCTGACTGGTCCGATGTTGAAAGTATTCATGGCGGCATTTTAACGCGGGGCTGGAAGACCTGAACCAGTCGCCGCATTCTTAGGGCGCAATGCGCGTAGAGCGTGTGCCTGCAGGTGCCGGTGACGATGGAGGCCGATTACGCCACGCCGGGCGGCAGCGCGCCGTGCGCCGGCATCGTTCGCGCCTGCACCAGCGCGCCGCGCAACACCGAGTAGCGATCGTCGACGTCTGGAGCGTGCACGCGCTCGAGACGTCGGCCCGGGTGTCGGCGTATGCGGCGGCCAAGGCGGCGCTGCTGTCGCTGACCCGCTGATCGCGCGCGTGCATGCCGAGGCCGGCCAGGTCATTGATGGCGCCGACGCCAAGGCGCTGGCGCAGATGGGCATCACGCGCACCAATGATGGCTTGACGCTCAACGTGGCGACGCTGAACGCGGCGATCGCGGCGACGCCGGACAAGGTCGCGCAGCTGTTCAGCGCGCCCGGCACGTGACTGGCGCAGCAGCTGTCGGCGCGCGTGTCGGAGCACATGGCGAACGGCGGCAGGCTGGCTAACCAGGCCGTCGCCGCGCAGGGATCGGTCGACAAGCTGGCCGCCAAAAAAGCCCAGATGACCGAGGCAATCCAGCGCCAGGCCAGCATCTTGGTGCAGCAGTATTTCCAGGCGGCGAGCGGCGGCAACTCGCCGTTCGGCACCGATGGCGCGAACAAGGCGATGTCGCTGTTCGATATCCTGTCCTGAGCCGCCGTACTAAGTATTCGCTAAGTGTCGCCCTTTATTATTGCTGAGCCGGCAAGCCAGATTGCCGCGCGCCTTCAATCAGCAAAAAGGGCTGCACATTGTTTCAAATCTTTATTTCCGGCAAAACAGCAGTAGCGTTCAGCGTGCTGTCCGCGCTCGTGTGGACGGCCGCTTCGCCGGCCAGCGCGGCGCGACCGCGACCGCGAGCGCTGCCGGCCGCCGTTGACTTCACGGCAGACTTCAAGGCGCTGGCCCGGCAACGGCCATGGACCTGTGCGGCGCAGCCGGCCATCGGCGTGCCGCCAACCGGCTGGGCCGCGGTAGCCGATGAGTGCGCCTGGCAAAACCGGCTGCGGATGCGGCGCTGGAGCGGACCGGGCGACGCCAAACCGGGCGCATGTGGCAGCGCGCAGGCGCAGTGGTGGGCCTGGGCGCGCGGCGCCGCGCCGGCCACCGCCGCGCCGGCAGGCTGGCGCACAACGTGGGCAATCCAGAGCCTCATCGACGAACGCGGCGCGGAAAAGCGCATCGTGGTTATGCGGCGCCTGCCAAGCGGCGAGTGGAGCGCCACCGAATGGCGCTGGAATCCGTCGCCGCGCGCCGCCACCCGGGCCTGGCAGGAGGGCCGCTGGAAATTGCTGGCCGAGCGCGCCGCCGAGCTGCGTGCGCCCGTCGAGGCCGCCCAGGGAGCGCCGCAGGCGCGCATGCTGAGCGGCGTGCTGGAAGCGAACCTGGGCATGCGCGCCGGCGAAATCGGCGAGCACGGCTGGAAGTGGCAGCGCGACGGGCTCTGTCTGGCCGTCGACGAAGTAGGGCTTGGCCAGCAAATCATGCAACTGCCGTATTCGAGCGACGACAGCCGCCTCGAACAGCGCGCCGCGATGCAGCTGCAACTGGCGCGGCGCTATCCGAAAGCTGTCTGGCTGACCAATTTCAGCCTGGTGCCGGCGCCGCCGAACGAGCGCGGCGGCGCCAAGTTCTACGCGATCTGGACCGAGCAGGCCACGCTCAAGGGGCAGCTGTGGATTCCGACCAGGGGCGACGGTCCGCTGGTGCGGCTGCGCCTCACCGCCGCGCTGCCAGCCGCACCGGATGCGCCGGCCGTCGCGCGCGCCGAACAGGCGATGCAGCGCGAACTGATGGCACTGGCGTCGCGCTGGGCAGCCCGGCATGAATGACGACTTCGGCGCCATGCCGTTGTGGATGCTGTCGCCGCTGGCGGTGGTCGGCGCCGGCCTGCTGCTGTCGCAGGTGTTCGGCGTGCTGATGCAGGCGCGCGGCTGGCCCAGGCTGTATGGCGCGGTGATCGCCGGTCTGATCCTCGGCGTGAGCGGCCTGGGCATCGTCGATGCCGCGCTGCTGACGCAGTTCCAGGAACTGTTCAACGCCGCCTCCGCGCTGGTGCTGTTTGAAGTGGGCCGCAAGATGGACCTGGCATGGCTGTGGCGCAGCGCTCGCCAGGGCGGGGTGCTGGTGCTCGGCTGCGTGCTGCGCGGCCTGGGCGCGTGCGCGCTGCTGGTCGCGTTCGGCCTCGGCTGGGGCGAAGCGGCCTTCATCGCCGCCATCCTGATCGCGGTCAACCCGGTCGTCTTCACGTCGATGGTGTCGGACTCGAACGCCAGCGGCGTGGCCACCTACGCCGCCGCCAACACGGTTGGCATCAGCAACCTGATCGCCTTGCTGGCCCTGTCGGGATCGCTGGCGTGGATGCGCAGCCACAGTATCAACGCCGAACTCGGTTTCTCCGGCGAGCTGTTGCGCCAGGCCAGCAAGCTCGCGCTCGGCGCAGGCATTGCCGTCTTCTGCTATGGTCTGTATGCACTGGCCACCCGTATTTCAAAAGCGCAAGCAGGCCTGCGCCCCGGAATCCTGCTCGCTGCGCTGATGATGGACCTCGGCCTGTGCTCGGTGAGCTCGTCGAGCGCGCTGTTGTCGCTGCTGTTGATGGGATTGCTGCTGCGAAACGTCGAGACGCGTGAAAACGTCTTCCAGGCCCAGGTCAAGACGGCGCAGGACATCGGCTACGCGCTGCTGTTCATGATGTCGGCGGCGCTGGTGCAGATCCAGCAGCTGTTCGAATGGGTGCCGTTGCTGGCGGCAATCTTGGTGTTCGCCTCGCGCATCGGCCTGACCCGCCTGGCCTTGCTGCCGAGCGGCGCCTGGAGCGGCGACAAGAAGCATGCGATCGCGCTGTCGCTCTGTTCGCTGGTCGGCTTCGGCTCGCTGGTGGTGGACAATTCGATGACCGGCGCGTCGTACATGAGCGAGAGCGCGGCGAGCATCATGGCCGCGCTGCTGGCGCTAAATGTGTTGGTAGGGCCCGGTCTCACCTGGTGGGGGCTAAAGCTTGCCGGCGAGACACACGAAGGAGACAAGCATGGCTGAAGCCACCCTCGAACAGGAACGTTTCGACGCCGCCCAGGCGCTGGCGGTGGCCGGCCAGGGACCGGCCTTCCTGCCGCCGTTCATGGCGTCGCAACTGGGTACGATGGGCATCGAACTGGAATTGATGGTGCTCGACCGGCTGACGTACGACCTGATGCCGGCCGCACCCGACATCCTGCGCCTGCTCGACCAGCAAACCAAGAAATGGGTTGCAACGCCCGAGATCACTACGTCGATGCTGGAGGTGGCGACGTCGATCCTGAACGGCTACGACGGCGCCGCCGCCGAGATCGAGGAAATCCGCGCCAGCGTGCAGCGCGCCGCATTCCAGGTCGGCGCGGCCATTTCGGGCGGCGGCGCCCACCCGTTCCAGAAGTGGAATGAACAGCGCATTTATCCGAAGGAGCGCTACCGCGAATCGGCCAAGAAGTACGGCTACCTGGCCAAGATGTTTACGGTGTTCGGCATGCACGTGCACATCGGCATCCCCAACGCCGACGAAGCGATCCGCACCTGCGCCTGGCTCACGCAGCGCGCGCCGCTGTTCATCGCGCTGTCGGCCAATTCGCCGTGCTGGCAAGGCGAGGATTCCGGCTTTTGCAGCGCGCGCAGCAATGTGGTCGGCGCCTTCCCGATGAGCGGCACGATGCCGTCGCACATCCGCAGCTGGCACGATTTCGACCAGCACTTCGAGCGGCTGGCCGCGCACGGCATCGTCAACAGCATCAAGGATTTTTATTGGGACGTGCGGCCCAAGCCGGAATACGGCACGGTCGAACTGCGCGTGCTCGACACGCCGCTGCAACCGGCCCACGCCGCCGCGCTGGCCTGCTACGCGCGCGAGCTGTGCGTGGAAGTGGCCGACAACGAAGGGCGCTGGCCGCGCGACGATTCGCGCGAGCTGTATGCGTGGAACCGCTTCAACGCGGCCAAGGAGGGCGTCGCGGCGAACTGGATCAATCCCTGCACCGGCGTGGCGCTGCCGGTCGGGCAGGTCGTCATGCAAGACCTGGAGCGGCTCGCCGGGCGCACGACCGATCCCGGTTTTTTCGAGGCGTGCCGGATGATCGAAGACCTGATGCGCGGCGGCGGCCAGGCGCGCTGGCTGCGCTCGCACATGGATGCCGGTTCCGGCATGAACGACCTGTCGCGCGTGGCCAGCGAACTGTTCGAGCAGCCCTTTGCCAGCACCCGGCGCAGCCACGAGCCATTGGCCGCGGGAGTGCCGCCATGAGAGTGCTGGTGGTGGAAGACGATCCGATGATCGGCAGCGTGCTGCAGCAGGAGCTGCGCGACGCCAGCTATGCGGCCGACTGGGTGTGCGACGGCCAGGCGGCCTTGAACAGCATCGCCGCGCTGACGTACTCGCTGATCCTGCTCGACCTGGGACTGCCGAAGATGGACGGCATGGATGTGCTGCGCGCCATCCGCCTGGCCGAGAACGATGTGCCGATCCTGGTGCTGACGGCGCGCGACGCGACGGAAGACCGTGTCGCTGGCCTCGACGGCGGCGCCGATGACTACCTGGTCAAGCCGTTCGCGATGAGCGAGCTGCTGGCGCGAATGCGCGCGCTGACGCGGCGCAAGGAAAGCGCGGTCGGGCCGAAGCTGTCGAACGGGGTAGTCAGCCTCGATCCTGCCACCCACGTCGCCAGCGTCGATGGCGCCGAAGTGCGGCTGACCGCGCGCGAATTCTCGCTGTTGCAGTCGCTGCTGCTGCGCCCGGGCGCCATCCTGTCGCGCGCGGAACTGGAAAATCGCCTGTACGGCTGGAACGAGGAAGTCGAGAGCAACGCCGTCGAGTTCCTGATCCATGCATTGCGCAGGAAACTGGGCGCCGAGATCATCAAGAATGTCAGGGGCGTGGGATGGATGGTTTCGAAAGGCCGCTAGCCGCGTCGCTCAAGCTCAAGCTGTCGCTGTGGCTGACACTGGCGATCGTGATCATCGCCGCCGCCGCCGGCGTGATCTCGTTCGTGTCGGCCACCGCCGAAGCGAACAGGATGCAGGACAACCAGTTGCTGCAAACGGGCTACCTGATCAGCCGACTCGACGCGGTGCCGGCGTCGCCATTGGCGCGCGAGCGCGCCGGTGACGTCGATTTCGATGCCCGCGTCGTCGTCCGCTTCCTGCAGACCGGGCCCGGACTGCTGGCCGCGCCGCCGCCGCGCCCGCCGGTGTTTTCCAACCAGCTGGGCGACGGCCTGCAGACGGTCTTCGTCGGCAAGGAGCGCTGGCGGGTGTTCGTCAAGACCAACGCCAAGGGCGTGCGCGTGGCGGTGGGCCAGCAGACTTCGGTGCGCGATGCCGCCGCCAGCGCCAGCGCGCTGCGCACCTTGACGCCGATCCTGATGCTGGTGCCGGTGCTGGTGCTGCTGGTCGGGGTGCTGCTGCGCCAGATGTTCAAGCCGTTCAAGGCGCTGGCCGATGAACTGGGGCGCCGCACCGAGGCCGACCTGGGGCCGCTCGACCACGCCGGCCTGCCGTCGGAAGTGTGGCCGTTCGTCGTCGCGATCAATGCGCTGCTGGTGAGGATGGGGCGCGCGCTGTCCTCGCAGCGCAGGTTCATCGCCGATGCGGCCCACGAATTGCGTTCGCCGTTGACGGCGATGTCGTTGCAGGCCGAGCGCCTGGGCGCGGCGAACATGCCGCACGAAGCGCGCACGCGGCTGCAGGCGCTAAGCGCCGGGCTGCAGCGCACCCGCCTCCTGCTCGACCAGATGCTGGCGCTGGCCAGGGCGCAGGAGTCGCGCTCGGATATGGCCACCAAAATATCGCTGCAGCACACTATCCGCGACGTGCTCGAGGACCTGGTGCCGATCGCGGAAGCGAAAAACGTCGACGTCGGCGTCATCGGCGACGCCGACGGCGAAGTCGATGCCCGCGGCATCGACCTGAAGGTGCTGGTCAAAAATCTGCTGGATAATGCAATCCGCTACACGCCGCCGGGCGGCCGGGTCGATATTACGGTGCACGGCAAGCCAGGCATGGTGATGCTGCAGGTGGACGACACCGGTCCCGGCATCGCGCCGGAAGAACGCGAGCGCGTGTTCGATTCGTTTTACCGGGTGCTGGGAAACGGCGAGATCGGTTCCGGCCTGGGGCTGGCGATTACCCGTACCGTCGCCGACAGCATGGCCGCGACCATCGAGCTGTCGGACGCGCGTGCGCCGCGGAGCGGACTGCGGGTACTGGTGACGTTCGGGACGGCGCCTGACGGTTCGCCGCAACCGGTGGCATCAACTAGGGACCGGCCCGACGCAGCGGCACCAGAAAATCGACCAGTGCCGACGAATCGATCGGCTTGACCAGGTGGTGATCGAAGCCGGCAGCCAGCGTATTTTCCCGGTCCTGCGCGCCGCCGTAGCCGGTTGCTGCAATCAGCAGATCGCCGGCGGTTTCCGGGTGCTGGCGCAATCGCCTGGCCAGATCGTTGCCATCCATGTCCGGCAAACCGATGTCTTGCGAATCCGCTCGTCGCCCAGGTTGGCGATGGCCAGCAGGTCGGCTGCCGCGCGGATCGGCGCGAGCGGATTGCGCAGTTCGTGGGCGAGCATCGCCAAAAATTCATCCTTGCGCCGTTGCTGTTCCTGCAGCGTTTCGTACAGGCGCGCGTTTTCGAAGCCGCTGGCGGCGATCGATGCGAGCTGCTTCATGATGGCCTGGCCTTCGGCGGTGAAGTCGCCCTCGCCCTTGTCGCACGCCTGCACGATGCCGATGTTGCTGCCGTCCTGGGCCTTCAACGGCACCGCCATCCAGCCGACCGCTTCGCCGGCGAAGGCGCGCAGCAGGTAGGCAGTGATGCCCTTGGCCTGCAGCTGCGGGTCGGTCAGCACGTTGTAGCCGCCATGGAGCACATACTCATTCAGGGCGTCGCCCAGCGAGCCTTGCCACATCGTCTCCCAGGCCTTGTTTACTTGCAGCGTACGGCCGTCGGCGGCCAGCAACTGCATGCTGATCGGCGCCTGGTCGAACACTTCGCGGAACCTGATCTCCGGGGTCATGGCGGGGGGACGGGTAACGCTCATCGTTCAGTCGTCATTCGAGTGGTCGTCAGGGATACGCCGATCGTTACTGTGCTACCGCGCGCGTTTCGCGCCATGGTCCCGCTCTCGATGCCAGCGCGATGACGCAAAACTGGCTCTTGCCGTGGCGCTTGGATGTGTACAGCGCCGCATCGGCTTCGTGCGCAAGCGAATCGGCCGTTGCATCGGCGCCGAGCGCCACGCCAATGCTGACCGATACCTGGATCGCTTTTCCGTTCACCGAAAAAGGTTTTTGCAGCACGTCGAGGATTTTTCGCGCAACCGCTTCGCAATCTTCGACCGTGCCGACGCCTTCAAGCACCACGGTAAATTCATCGCCGGCCAGACGCGCCAGGATGTCCGATTCGCGCAACGCGGACTTGACGCGCTTGCCGAACTCGATCAGCACCGCATCGCCGGCGCCGTGGCCATGGGTATCGTTAATTTTCTTGAAATTGTCGAGGTCCAGGTACATCAGGCCGAGCCGGGTGCCCTGGCGGCGCGACAGCGCCAGCGCTTTCTGCAGGTGGAATTCGTACACGCGGCGGTTCGGCAGGCCGGTCAGCGCATCGGCGTTCGCCAATGCCAGCAGCTGCCGTTCGTGTTCGCGCGACGCGGTCGAATCGGTTGCCAGCACGTAGATGCCGACCACCTCACCGTCGCGGTGGTGCGGAATGTACGTGGTATTCAAGATGCGCTCGTGGCCTTTGCGCTGCACCTTCGCTTCGAAATTGGTCATATGGCCGGCCAGCGCCTGCATCAGGCTGGGCTTTTGTTCCTCGTAAAAGGCGGTGCCGAATACGGCTTCGATCGTATTGCCGATCATGTCGGCGTTGCGCTGTCCCAGCCACTCCTTGTAGACCGCATTGGCGAACTGGAACCGAAATTCCACATCGAGGTAGGAGATAAGGACCGGCACATTATCGGTTATGGTGCGCAGCATCTGCTCGCTGCTGTGCAGCTTGTGCTGCCATTCATCGAGGTCGCTGATGTCTTTCAAGGCCACCACGGCGCCCAGGCGCTCGCCGGCGCAGCTCTGCATGCGCCGGCCGCTGGCGAGCACGGTGCGCCGCTTCATGCCGCGCGGCGCGATCACCATGCGGACATCCTTGACGGTGTCGCCGGCGAGCGCGCGCAGCAGCGGAATGCCGGCAGGCGCGAGGCGCGTTTTGCCGTCTGCTTCGTACAGGTCGTAGTGGTCGGCCCAGTCGCTGGCATCGAGCTGGCTTGGCAGCTGGCCATGAAATTCGCTGGCAGCACGATTGAAGAACGTCAGGTTGCCGTCGGCGTCGCACGCGATCACGCCCATGTCGACCGTGTCGAGTACGGCGTCGAGCAATTCTTCGCTGCGGCGCAGGCTCGTCTCGACTTCAGTGCGCTGGCGAATTTCGCGGTTCAGCGCGTCGTTCTTTTCCTGCAGCGCCAGCGTGCGTTCGCGTACGCGATTGTCGAGCGACGCGTTGAGCGCATGCAGGGCGCTTTCGGCATTGCCTCGCGCGAGCATGACGGCGTCGTGATTGAGTTCATGCTCGACCAGTTTGGCCAACGACCGCAACATCGACAATTGCTCATCGGTCAAGTTGCGCGGCCTGGTATCGATGATGCACAGGGTGCCGACGGCAAAGCCGTCATGCGAACGGATCGGCTGGCCGGCATAGAAGCGGATATGCGGCTCCCCGAGCACCAGTGCGTTGGCGGAAAATCGCGCATCTTGTCGCGCATCTGCCACAACCAGGGTTTCCTCGGACTCGATGGCATGGCTGCAGAACGAGACCGAGCGGTCCGTTTCGCCGGCCCCCAGGCCAACGCGCGACTTGAACCACTGCCGGTCGCTGTCAATCAGCGAGACGAGCGCGATGGGCACGCCGAATGCTGCGGTGGCAAGCAGGGTGAACTGATCGAAGCGGTGTTCCGCGGGGGTGTCCAGAATGGCCAGGCCGCGCAACGAGCGCAATCGGTAATGTTCATTAGATAATTTGTTGTCCATCAAGCACCGTAGAGTTGAGGTGCCTCTGGACGAGGCACGCAAAAAAGCATCCGGTGTTTGGCCCGATGGGCAGGATGAGTTTTCGGCAGCGGGAAGTTGGCTGGGTATCCATGGTAGCGCGGCACTTGCCATAGGTACAGTTTTATCTCATTTCTGGCAATAAAAGCGCAGTGGCAACGTTGGCACCGCGCCACTGCTGCGCTCATTTTTGATCTGGCACTTAACCGGTTTGCGGGGCAAGTCTAGTATTGGTTCTGGCGAGGTAGCAAAGAGGTCATGCAGCGGCCTGCAAAGCCGTCCAGACAGGTTCGATTCCTGTCCTCGCCTCCAGGATCCCGGATAGCCCACTTTCGAGTGGGCTATTTTTTTATGTTGATAAAAGAATCAATCGGTGCACTGATGGCTCGCCGCCGCCGCCGTGGTGTACCAGAGCACGGTAGGCGGGCGCCAGGGAGGCCTACCTGGTCTACTGCCATACGCTCGACATCGGCAAGATATCGGGCGCTGACTTGAAGATCGGCCCGCTGCGCGGAGCAGGATTGACATTGAGGTTCGACTGGAACACCAACAGCGATGTCGGCTACATCTCGCGCATGCTCGTCGCCGGACCCACCCTGATCAATACCTCCGTCTTGCTGCTACGCGAAAGCAATGCGCCGAGCGGCGCCTTCCCGCCGATCTCTGCCGTTCGGGGACGCTACACGTACAAGGCGCACCCGATGCTGAGCGCCGACTGGGGCATTGTCCTGAGCCCGCTGCTCTCCCTGGACGGCTATGCGAACTTCATCGCCAACAAGGGCCGCGACGAGGTCGACAATGCGACGGGAGCAGAAACGACTATTGACCTGCAACTGATGTTTGACGTCGGCGCCATGGCGGGAGGGCGGAAGAAGATCATTGCCGTCCATGACGAATGCGCGGAAATAATCAGCGGTGTCGGAACTCGGGCCGGTTTTGGGTGCCTAATACCGACCGGGAGGAGGTGACCATGCAAAACCAACGGTACCGTGCATGCATCGACGCGTGCAACGATTGCGCCGACAATTGCGACGCGTGCGCCGTCGCATGCCTGCAGCAGGCTGATCCGAAACCGATGGCGCGCTGCATCGCGCTCGACATCGATTGCGCGCAGCTTTGCCGCGTGGTGGCTGGGTTCACGGCGCGCGGCAGCGAGGCGGCGGTCGACTTGTGCCAGGCGTGCGCCGAGGTGTGCGACATGTGCGCCGGCGAGTGCGCCAAGCATGCGATGCAGCATTGCCAGGAGTGCGCTGAGGCGTGCAGGCGCTGCGCCGACGAATGCCGCAGGGTCGGGTCGATGCCGCCGGCGAATGCGCCGGGAGCGGGGGCGGCGTCATCCGGGGTGTGAACGGCGGCAACGGCGACCCCATGTCGACACCAGCTACCGGCGTTACTTCTTGAACGTATCGCCGAAAAAATCGCCCTGGTTCCACGTCGGCTTCGCGCTGGCGTTGGCAATCTCCAGCGCGATGTTGTAGTTCAGCTGGGCGAAGCGGGCGGCGGCATCGAAATTGAACGGCAGCCTCAGGTCGTCGCTCGGCTGGTGGTAGTGCGTCGCCAGGAACGTCGCCCACAGCTTGGCGCCGTCCTCGTTCTTGTTGAACGAATTCTGCCCCGGCACCAGGAAAATTGACGGTACGCCCTGCCTGACGAACATGTAGTGGTCGGACCGCGTGAACAGGCCTTGCGCCGGCCACGGATCGGCAATCAGGCCGAGTCCCATCTTCGCGGCCGCCCGCTGGACCGACCCCTTCATGCTGGAATGCTCGGCGCCGAACGCGACCACGTTCTTGAAGTCAAATGTCAGCAGCGGCATGTCAAGGTTGACGTTGGCCACCATCGCGCCGGCCGGCACGGTGGGATTGGTGGCGAAATAATCCGACCCCAGCAAGCCCTTTTCTTCACCGGTCAGCGCGACGAACAGCACCGAGCGCCTGGGCCGGGTCGCCGACTGGCTGAACAGGCGCGCCGTTTCGATCAGCGTCGCCACGCCGGAGGCATTGTCCATCGCGCCGTTGTAGATATTGTCGCCGGTCTTTTCCTTGACCTGGCCGATATGGTCGAGGTGGGCGCTGAAGACGACGTACTCGTTTTTCAGGCGCGGATCGCTGCCCTCGATCATGCCGACCACGTTGCTGCTGCGAACCTCGCTCAGCACGCGCTTGTGCGACAGCAACATCGACATCTTCAAATCCATCTGCGGCACCGGCTTGTTGGCCGCCGCCAGCGCATAGATGTCGTCGAGTCTGGCGTC
Organism: Massilia sp. TWR1-2-2; assembly: GCF_049897565.1. Taxonomy (NCBI): domain Bacteria; kingdom Pseudomonadati; phylum Pseudomonadota; class Betaproteobacteria; order Burkholderiales; family Oxalobacteraceae; genus Massilia; species Massilia sp. TWR1-2-2. Next base: position 234,739 of record NZ_JAFCWM010000001.1, read on the forward strand.
GACCTGGGTGAACAGCTTCTTCGATGCCGCCAGGCTGAGCGCGACATCGTCCTGCAGCGCCGGCAGGCTGTGGGCCGGCTTGCCGGCCGAGTCCAGCCAGCTCATGCTGGGGAAGGCGTTGCGTTCCAGTACTTTGGCGAACGGCATCGCCTTTTCGGTATCGGGCGTCCACAGCGTGACGATGCCGACGGCGCCAAGTTGCGCTGCCAGCTTGCGTTTTTCGCGGCCGCTGCCGAAGTGGGCGCCTTCCTCGGTCGGGAAGCGGGTTGGCTTGCCTTGCAGGACGACGACGATCTTGCCCTTGACGTCGATGCCGGCGTAGTCGTTGTGGTTGAAGCGGTCGGCGCGGATGCCGTAGCCGACGAACACCAGCGGCGCCGCCGCCGCGGCGCGCGGCTCGAGCACATCGGCGCCGATGACAAAATCAGTGTCGGCCGACAGCCGCTCGACGCCGGCGGCCGAGCTCAGTTCGACCACGCCAGACCCCGCCACCGCGCGCGACGCGCGCAGCGGCACGCTTTGCAGGTAGCTGCCCTTGCTGCCCTTCGGCGCCAGGCCGTACTGCGCAAACTGGGCGGCGACGTAATTGGCGGCGATGTCGTAGCCGCGGCTGCCGGTGTCGCGCCCTTCGAGCAGGTCGTCGGCCAGGAACGCCAGGTGGGCGCGGATCGCCGCCTTGTCGGCCTTCGGAGTGGCGCCGGCGGCATGCGCGGCGCTGGCGGCGGCCAGCAGCAGCAACGCAGCGGCCAATGTGGAACGGTAGCGCATCATTGTGCTTTCTCGTTCGTGGTACGGAAGGGCCGCATGATGTCCTTGGCGATGCTCCAGCGGTGCACCTCGGACGGGCCGTCGTAAATGCGGAAGGCGCGCGCATCGGCAAAAATGCGCGCGACGATCGTCTCGTGGGTGACGCCCTGGCCGCCCAGCACCTGCACGCTGCGGTCGACCACGCGCCAGATCGCTTCCGACGAGATCACCTTCGCCACACTCGATTCGTGCTTGCCGAGGTGGCCCTGGTCGAGCACCCAGGCGCAGTGCCAGATCGACAGGCGCGTCACGTGCAGGTCCATTTCGTTGTCGGCCAGCTGGAAGCCGACGCCTTCATGCTGGCCGAGCGACTTGCCGAATGCCTGGCGCTGCGCGGCGTAGCGCACGGCGACGTCGTGCGCGCGGCGCGCCTGGCCGAGCCAGCGCATGCAATGCGTCAGGCGCGCCGGCGACAGGCGCACCTGGGCGTAGCGGAAGCCTTCGCCGGCCGCGCCGAGGATGTCGGCCGCGGGAATGCGCAGGTTCTCGAAGCGCACCACGCCGTGGCCGCCGGCAAAGCACGAGTCGAGCGAATCCATCAGGCGCTCGAGCACGATGCCCGGCTGGTCCATGTCGGCCAGGAACATCGTCGCGCTGCCGTCTTCCAGCTTGGCCATGATGATCGCGAACGCGGCGCCCTCGGCGCCGGTGATGAACCACTTGACGCCGTTGATGATGTAGTCGTCGCCGTCGCGCACCGCGGTCGTGGCAAGCATGCTCGGGTCGGCGCCGGCGCCGGGCGACGGTTCCGTCATGCAAAAGCACGAGCGGATGTGGCCGGCGGCGAGCGGGCGCAGCCAGCGTTCCTGCTGCGCCGGCGTGGCCACTTCCTCCAGCAGGTGCATATTGCCCTCATCGGGCGCGTGGATGTTCAGCGCGACTGGGCCGAGCGGCGAATAACCGGCTTCCTCGAACAAGATCGCCTTGGCGCGGTGGTCCAGCCCCAGGCCGCCCATCGCCACCGACACGTGGCTCGACAGCAGGCCGGCCGCGCGGCCGAGCGCGACCAGCTCGCGGCGCAAGTCTTCGGTCGGGCCATGCGGCGTGCAGCGCGGATCGCTTTCGAACGGGATGATCTTGTCGGCGATGAAACTGCGGGTGCGCTGCTGTAGTTCGAGCAGCGCGGGAGAAAGCGCGAAGTCCATGGTGGTCCCGGTCATGAGGTTGGCGGGCCGGCGGATCGCCGCCCCGAAGTTGCTGCAATATTACTTCACTTGGCGGCGGGCCGTGGCTCGGCCAGCTGCGCCATGACTTGCTGCTCGATTGCCGGCGGCACCGTCCATAGCCCCAGCATGCCGCGCGCCGGCACCGCGCTGGGCAGCGCGCGCATGGCGGCCATGACGAAACCGAAGCGGCCGGCCGACAAGTCGCCGAACGCCAGTTCGTCCGGCGGCAGCACGCCGGCGCGCGATTGCCGCGTCACCGATGCCGCGCTCGCCTGGTCGCAGCGAAGCAGCTCATCGAGCACGCCGACGCTGATGATCTTGCCTCGCGGCAGGTCGGCGGCGCTGTGGTAGCCGGCCGCGGCGAGCGCCTCGGCGTACGGGGACCGGCGGCACAGGGCGGCCGCATGGGGCGGAAACCCGAGCGCCGCATGGATCGCCAGTGGCCCGCGAAAATTTGTCGGCCAGCTGCGCGTTTCGATGCGGTTGGCGCCCACCGCCAGCAGGGTCGCCCATGGCTGGGTCATCGTGATCGCTTTCATCATCGGCGGCGCGGCTCCGGGTCCGTGTTGTCCAACATGCAGTAGAGCATAAATAGACGGGGGGGCGCTCTCGAGGCGCCGTGGGCCGCCTGCGCCTTATGCTTTAACAACTTTCAAACCGCTGAGCGGATTCTCTGGCGAGCGCCTCTTTATCGAGGATTGCACGCGCTTTTACAAATGGTTGCGAATGAGTTTTTTTACCCCTTTCGCGTGCGCACGTTGAGGCAGTAGTCTATTGCAACGCGACACGTATGCACATTTAACTGAGCGCGCGCACCCCTCGCGCGCGTGGCGGCGCCCCGCTGGCGGCCGAAAGGCCAGCCCCCGGGCGACGCAATCCCAACCCAACAGGAGCCCTCCTTGTCCGACCTCAAAAATCCAAAGCCTGAAACAGTCATCAAAGTCATCGGTGTCGGCGGCGCCGGCGGCAATGCCGTCAATCACATGGCGTCTTCGGGCCTGTCCGGCATCGAGTTCATTTGTGCCAACACCGATGCCCAAGCGCTGTCGCACACCGGTGACGCCACCCGCATCCAGCTTGGCGAAAGCGGCCTTGGCGCCGGCAGCGACCCGGTGGTCGGGCGCGAGAGCGCCATCCGCGAGCGCACCATCATCGCCGACGCGCTCAAGGGCGCCAACATGGTGTTCATCACCGCCGGCATGGGCGGTGGCACCGGCACCGGCGCCGCGCCGATCGTCGCCGAAGTGGCGCGCGAGATGGGCATCCTGACCGTCGGCGTGGTCTCCAAGCCGTTCGAATTCGAGGGCGCGCGCCGCATGCGCGTGGCCGACGAAGGCATCGCGCTGCTGTCGAAGTGCGTCGACTCGCTCGTCATCGTCCTCAATAGCCGGCTCGAAGAAGTGCTCGGCGACGACATCACGCAAAAGCAGGCGTTCCGCGCTGCCGACGAGGTGCTGAGCAAGGCCGTTTCCGGCATCGCCGAAATCATCAACGTGCCCGGCATGATCAACGTCGACTTCGAGGACGTGCGCACGGTGATGCGCCAGACCGGTACCGCCATGATGGGCTCGGCCGAATACGCCGGCGAAGACCGCGCGGTCAAGGCGGCGGAGGAGGCGATCTCCTGCCCGCTGCTCGACGGCTCGAACCTGCATGCCGCGCGCGGCCTGCTGGTCAACATCGCCGCATCGGAAGAGACGCTCAAGCTGCGCGAGACCAAGCTGGTGATGAACGTCATCTGCGCGCAGACGAGCGACGACGCGATCATCAAGTTCGGCGCGGTGTTTGACGATTCGCTCGGCGACGCCATGCGCGTGACGGTGGTCGCCACCGGGCTGTCGCGGCCGATGGAGGTGGCGCCGCCGCCGGTGCAGTCACCGATGTCGCGGCCGATGCCGGGCCAGCCTGGCTTGGGGCCGAACGTGGGCAACGTGGCGCGCGCCGCCGGCATGCGCACGGCCGTGCCGGCGTACGCGGCAAATCGCCAGAGCACGCTGCCTGGCGCAGCCCCCGGTTCGCGCCTGGGCACGGCGCCGCGCCTTCCAGCTTCCAACAGCGGCGAAGAGGCCGAACAGGCGGCCGCATCGCAAACCGCGCAGCCGGGCAACCACTAAGCCCTAAGGCTGGCGGGTAGAACGGGTCCGTGCCTTGGCGCAGGGATGCCGTGTCGATTTGCCGATGAAGTGGCTATCGTCGAAGCCGCGCTTTACGGCGCGGTGTTTTGCACCCCGGCCCCGCGGCGGTGCGCCGGCCGCCGTTGGTTCGGCGTGCACGCCGGCTCCGACACCTCGGCGGCGATTCGCGCGGCGCTCTCGGGATCGGTGCGGCGCAACGCTTCCGCCAGCTCCATCGGCGACGACGGACACGCAAAGATCAGCACATCGCCCTCGTGGCACAGAGCCAGGCCGAAGCGCAGCGCCTCGTGCATGTTGAGCTTGCAGTGATGCTCGTGCTGGCCGTCGTCCTCATTGCGAGCACCGTCGAGGATCACGCGCGCGGTCTCTCCGGGCGGCCGGCCGCGTCCGTCCGATTCGTATACCACCAGCGCGTGGAAAGCGCGCGCGCAAGTCCTGCCGATGTCGCGCAGGTCCTCCTGGCGCCGGTCTCCCGGCGCCGTCAGCACCGCCACCACGCGGTTCGCCCCCATCGAGGCGCCCATTTCTCCCAGAGCCGCATACGCGGCCGGATTGTGGGCGTAGTCGACGATCACGCGCACGCCGCGCACATCGAAGCTGTTCGCTCGCAGCGGGTTGTTGCGCCCGTTCGAGACGAAGCTCGACAGGCATGCCGTGATGTCGACAAGGCCGAAGCCGACCGCGAGCATGCCGGCCGCCGCCGCCAGCGCGTTGGCGATGTTGAATTTCGCGTGGCCGCCCAGCGACACCGGCATCGCTGCCGCACCGATCAGCGAATGGCGCCGCGCGCCGTCGGCCAGGATGACGGCGCCGTCTTCGAGGTAGGCGCCGCGCCCGCCCTTGTCGAGATGGCGCAGCAGCGCCGGATTGTCGGCGTCGGTCGAAAAACACAGCACTTCGACGCCCTTGCGGCGGATCTTCGCCATCGCAAGGCAGCGCGGATCGTCGGCGTTGAGCACCAGCGCCTTCGACGCCGAGCGCGCCACCACCGCCTTGACGCGCGCCAAATCGGCCAGCGTCTCGACGCCGTCAAGCCCGAGGTGGTCGGCCGTGACGTTGAGGACAATGGCGACGTCGCAGCGGTCAAAGCCAAGCCCGCGCTTGAGGATGCCGCCGCGCGCCGTTTCGAGGATGGCGATATCGACGTCGGGCGCGCTGAGCACATTGCGCGCCGACCAGTAGCCGGAGCAGTCGCCCTTGACCGCCTGCACGCCGTTGATGAAGACGCCTTCGGTGGTGGTGGCGCCAGTCGAGTGGCCGGCCAGGCGCGCGCCGTGGGCGAGCATCAGCGTGGTGGTGGTCTTGCCGTTGGTGCCGGTGACGGCGATGATCGGGATGCGCCCGTCGCTGGCGCCGAACATCGATTCGACGATCGCGTCGCCGGCGTCGCGCGCCTGCCCGCGGCTTGGGTACTGGTGCATGCGGATGCCCGGTGCGGCGTTGACTTCGATGATGCCGCCGCTCTGCTGCGCCAACGGCAGCGAAATGTCGCGGCAGACGATGTCGATGCCGGCGACGTCAAGGCCGATCTTTTGCGCCGCGCGCACGCACAACTGGCGCGTGCACTCGGGCAGCAGGTCCGTCACGTCTTCGGCGGTGCCGCCGGTGGACAGGTTGGCGTTGCCGCGCAATTGCACCACCGCTCCTGGCGAGGGCACGTCGTCGAGCGCGTAACCCTGTTCGCTCACGACGTTCTGCGCGTGCTCGTCGAACGTGATGCGGGTCAGGATGTTGGCATGGCCGGCGCCGCGCGCCGGATGGCTGTTTTTCAGCGCCACCAGCGCGCGGATCGACCTGGCGCCGTCGCCGGTGACGCTGGGCGGGCGCCGGAGCGAGGCGGCCGCCACCTTGTCGCCGGCGACCAGCACGCGGTAGTCATTGCCTTCCAGGTACTGCTCGACGATGACGCCGCGGCTGAACTTGCGTGCGTGCGCGAACGCCGCCGTCACCTGGTCGGCGTTGCGGCAGGTGGTCGTGACGCCCTTGCCCTGGTTGGCGTCGAGCGGCTTGACGGTGACGGCGCCGCGCAGCCGGCGCGCCGCCAGCACCGCTTCAGCGGCGCTCGACACCGTCTGCCCCTTCGGCACCGGGATGCCGCACTGCTCCAGCTGCGCTTTCGTCAGCTGCTTGTTGCTGGCGACGTGGACGGCGATGTTGCTGGTGGCGCCAGTGATGGTCGCCTGCAGCCGCCGCTGCCGCTTGCCCCAGCCGAGCTGGAACAGGTTCGCGTCCTCGGTGATGCGCACGCTGGGAATGCCGCGCCGGCGCGCCGCATCGAGCACCGCCGCGGTGCTGGGGCCGATGGTGCGCCGCGCCGCCGTCTGCGCTATCCGGGCCAGTGGCTCCTCGAGCGCGAACGCATCGCCGCGCGCCAGCGCCGTCACCGCGTCGACGGCAACCTGGAACGCCAGCTCCACCACCTTCTCGAGCTGGTAGGCGCACACCACGCGGAACTGGCCCGGCGCGCCGGCGACCTTGCGCGTACGGCCAAAGCCGGCGGGCGAGCCGGCCAGGCATTGCAGTTCGAGCGTGACGTGTTCGACGATGTGCGCCATGTAGGTGCCGTCGCGCAGCCGCAGCGCAAAGCCGCCGGCGCGCCCGACCGAGCAGCGGTGCTGGTGTAGGGTCGGCATCAGCGCCAGCAGGGCGTCGACGAAGCCGGGCACGCTGTTCGACGCCACGCCATCGAGGTCGCCCAGGTCGACGATGCTGAGCAGGCATGGCGTGTTTGCATACAGGTTCGGTCCGCGCAGGAACCGCTGTTGGATGATCTTCATGCTTGCGCAGTCCTTCGGGTAATGATCTCGACGAAGTGCCGCAGCGGCGCGGGCGCCTCGGCAACGCTGTAGCGCGAACCGGACGGCAGCAGGTGCAGGCGCACGTCGATCAGTTCTAGGCAGCCGCGCTCGCCCACGTCGGCGCGGTTGGAAATCGCGTCGCGCCCGTCGACCACCGTCACCGCGCCCACCGTGCTGCCGCCGATCACCGCCAGCAGCCGCTTCGGGTCGCCGCCTTTCACCAGTACACCTGGTGCGACGCCGGCTTGGTCGCGCGCAGCCACACCGCGGCGATGCGGTCGGCCGCCTGGTAAGCCGGGTTGTCGAGCTCCTCGCCGAAAATGTCGGGATCGATCTCGTCGTAGGTCCAGTGCATTTCGGCGCGCTCCAGGCGCCGCGCCACTTCGGCCCCGAGCGCGTCGACGCCGTCGACGATGGCCGCGGCGGTGTACAGCAGCAGCGAGCCGCCCGGCGACAGCCGGCCGATCGCCGCGTTGACGATCGCCAGCGACAAGCCGGCGCCAAGGTCGCCGCCGCCGTTGCGGTAGGCACGCGCGCCTTCGTCGACCAGGTAAGGCGGGTTGGCGACGATCAGGTCGAACGTGCCGTCGACGTTGGCCAGCAGGTCGCTGTACTCGGGCAGCACGCTGCGCGTGTCGGCCAGCAGGGCGTTGACGCGCGTGAGCGTCAGCGCGGCCGGGTTGATGTCGACGGCGTGCACCGACGCCGATGGACACATGCGCGCCAGTTCGATGGCGCCGGCGCCGGCGCCGCAGCCGATGTCGACGCAGCGGGTGACGCGCCGCGCCAGCGCGGGCACGCACGCGCCCAGCTGGCGCGCGAAGCGGTAGGTATCGGGCCCGAAGAACACCGAGTCGGTCGCTTCGGTCGGAAAGGCTGAATGGAAGTACAGCTGCCCGCCGAGCGAAGACACGCGCAGCGTACTGCGCAAGCCGCTCGCGCACTCCTCGATGACGCCGGCGTCGCGCATGGCGCCGAGAATGGCCTCGGGGATCAGCACCGGATTGAACGGGCGGTTCCAGCCGAACACGTCGGTCAGGCTGCGCGCGCGTGCATTGCCGGGACGGGCGTTGACGCGCGCGATGGTGGCCGGCGTCGGCGTGACGAAATGGTAGTTCGCACGGCGCAACTGGTTGCCGAGTTCGACCAGGGCCATCGTCGCGGACGGCAGGGCGGCGCTGCGCAAGGATGTCATTTCTATTACGGGAAATTCAGCCATCATACACTCCGGCAAAGATCAGGCCGCTACAGGTGGTAGCAGCAGCGTACATCCTAGCGAAAATGCCAATCGCTCATCGTGGGCCTACCAGCCACATCTTTGTAGGAACAGTCCGGCAAGGCGCGCGGCAGATTGCCATGGCGAACTCGGCCTTTCCTGCTCGAAACGGTCCGCAATTTGTCGGTCAATGCAGGGCCAATATTTCTGGCTAACCATCTTGAGTGATCGAATCGTGCGCATTAACATTCGCCAAATATTGCACTGACGGCAGTGCAGAAATTTCAAGAAGGACATGCAATTGGATTCAAAATTGAACAGCGTGGAAATGCAGGCGCTGCAGTCCCTGGATGCGTATCGCGATGGCGACGTGCCGCAGCGCCTGTTTGCCTTCAACCTGGTGATGCGCCAGCCGTCCGGCGCCACCGTGCTGACCAGGCACGGCGAGCGCACCTTGTTTCGTCAGGCCTGTCTGGCATCGCTGCAGGCGCTTGACATTACCGAGGGCACCGACATGGCGACCGGCGTCAAGAAATGGCTGCTGGCGAGCGGCTTCGTCAGCGAAGCCGGCGGCGCCGCGGTGGCCCTATCGATCACGCGGCGCGGCAAACTGTGGCTGGCCTCTTTCGACGCCGATGACAACGTCGAACGCGAAGCGGCGCTGACGGCGTCGGATTTCGCCCGGCGCCGCGCCTGACCGGCCCACGACCGGCTGATGCGAAGACGTCGATGACTTCTCGATTTGATCCATATCAAGGAATATATAACTTGCCTTGAATAAACTTCGGCAAAGCAAAATTACTTGCTTTCTGGAAATATGGAGTCACCGTGCGCACCAATCTGCCCGTTACCGGGATCGAATACGAACTGAAGGACGGCCAGGCGATCGTCTCGACCACCGACATCAAGGGCAGGATCACCTACGTCAATCCCTGCTTCATCGAAGTCAGCGGCTATGACCGCGAGGAGCTGATCGGCAAGGCGCACAACCTGGTGCGCCACCCGGACATGCCGCCCGAAGCGTTCGCCGATATGTGGCACTCGCTCAAAGCCGATGTGCCATGGACGGGGCTGGTCAAGAACCGCCGCAGGAATGGCGACTTTTATTGGGTCGTCGCCAACGTCACCCCGGTGATGGAACAGGGCCGCACGGTCGGCTTCATGTCGGTGCGTACCCGTCCGGCCAGCGCCGACGTCCAGGCAGCGGCGGCGCTGTACCTGCGCATGCGGCAGGGCCAGCACGGCGGCATGCGGATTCGCGCCGGCACGGCGGTGGGCACTGGCGCGCGCGGCCTGCCTGCGCGCCTGCGCGCGCTGCCGGTCAGCGTGCGCCTGGCCGTGGTGATGGCGCCGCTGGCGCTGCTGATCGCGGCGCTGGCGCTCGCCGCCGCGCATCCGGTGGCGCGCATCGCCGCCGCCGCCGGCGTGCTGCTGGCGCTGGCCGGCTGGCGCGATCTGCACCGCGCCGTGGTGGCGCCGCTGCGCGCGGCGACCGACGCGGTGCGCGCGCTGGCCGGCGGCGACCTGTCGCGCGAGATCGACGCCGGCGGCGCCGGCGACGGCGCCCAGCTGCTGCGCGCGCTGCGCCAGCTGACGGTCAACCTGCGCGCCATCATCGGCGACGTGCGCACCAACGTCAGCTCGATCGAGACGGTCACGCGCGAACTGGCCGACGCCAATGGCGCCCTGTCGGGCCGCACCGAATCGCAGGCAGCCAATCTCGGACAGACGGCGGCCAGCATGGCGCAGTTCGCGGCGACCGCGCAGCAGAACAGCGCCGGCGCGCTGCAGGCCAACGCGCTGGTCGAAGCGGCGGCCACGCTGGCCGGCCAGGGCGGCACCGCGGTCGCCAGCGTCGGCGCCACGATGCAGCAGATCAGCGCATCGGCGTCGCGCATCGTCGACATCATCAGCCTGATCGACGGCATCGCCTTCCAGACCAATATCCTCGCGCTCAACGCGGCGGTGGAGGCGGCGCGCGCCGGCGAGCAGGGCAGGGGCTTCGCCGTTGTCGCCGGCGAGGTGCGCAGCCTGGCGCAGCGATCGGCGCTGGCGGCCAAGGAAATCAAGACGCTGATCGACGAATCGGCCCGCCAGGTCGGGCACGGCGGCACGCTGGTCGACGCCGCCGGCGCCACCATGACGCAGGCGGTCGGATCGGTGCGCGACGCCACCGCGCTGATGCACGACATCGCGCGCGCCGGCGTCGAACAGGCCGGCGCCATCGCCCAGGTCAACGCGGCGCTCGGCGAACTCGATGCGATGACGCGCCAGAATGCGGCGCTGGTGCGCCTATCGGCGGCGGCAACAGCCAGCGTCGCCGACGACGCGGCCGGCCTGGCCGAGGCGTTGTCGGTGTTCAAGCTGGAGCGGCGTACGCTGGCCCTCGGCGGGCGTGCCGCCTGATGCTCTTGCCACTATTGCCACCCCTTGACGGGCGGCGCCTGCCGTTTTTGATGCATGTCAAGGATTTTGTGGCCCCCGCTCAATACACTTGCCGGCAAATGAGGACATGGCCGCGTGTGGGCATGGCCGGCCGCCGGAGTCAATTGATGTCACATGCAACAACCGCTTCCACCGTTCCGACGGTGCAGTTCGATGCCCAGCTGGTGCGCAAACTGAGTAAGCCAGGACCGCGCTATACGTCGTATCCGACGGCGGACCGCTTCAGCACCGATTTCGGCTACCGCGACTACCTGCAGGCGGTGGCCAGCGTGCGCACGCGCGGCGCCGCCAAGCCGCTGTCGCTCTACCTGCACATCCCGTTTTGCGACACCGTCTGCTACTACTGCGCCTGCAACAAGATCGTCACCAAAAACCGCGACAAGGCATCGGTCTACCTCAGCTACCTGAAACGCGAAATCGACATGCAGGCGTCGCTGTTTGCGGGGATGAACCAGGTCAGCCAGCTTCACCTGGGCGGCGGCACGCCAACCTACCTGTCCGATGCGCAGATGGACGACCTGATGGCGCACCTGCACCGCCGCTTCCAGTTCGCTCCTGATGCGGAAGGCGAATATTCGATCGAGGTCGATCCACGCACCGTCGACCGCGCGCGTGTCCACAGCCTGCGCCGACAAGGCTTCAACCGCATCAGCCTGGGCGTGCAGGACTACGACGACCAGGTCCAGCGCGCCGTCAACCGCGTCCAGCCCGAACACGAGACCCAGGCCATCATCGACGCCGCGCGCGAAGCCGGCTTTCGCTCGGTCAGCATCGACCTCATTTACGGCCTGCCGAAACAGACCCCGATGAGCATGGCGCAGACGCTGGCGAAAGTGATCAAGGCCGGCCCGGACCGCATTGCCGTCTACAACTACGCCCACCTGCCGCACCTGTTCAAGCCGCAACGCCGCATCGCCGAGGCTGACCTGCCAAGCGCCGACAGCCGGCTCGACATGCTGGGACTGTGCATCCGCCGCCTCTGCGAGGCCGGTTACGTCTACATCGGCATGGACCATTTCGCCAAACCGGGCGACGACCTGGCGGTGGCGCAGCAGCAGGGCCGCCTGCACCGCAATTTCCAGGGCTATTCGACCCATGCCGATGCCGATCTGGTGGCGTGCGGGGTGTCGGCCATCGGCGCGGTCGGCAGCACGTACAGCCAGAACGTCAAGACGCTCGAAGCGTACTACGCGCGCATCGACAGCAACGAGCTGCCGATCGAGCGCGGCATCGCGCTGACGATGGACGACGTGCTGCGGCGCTGCCTGATCCAGATGCTGATGTGCCATTTCGAGCTGTCCGTCGGGGCGATCGAACAGGCCTTCCCGATCGTGTTTGCCGATTACTTCGCGCCCGAAATCGAACGGCTGCGGGTGCTGGCCGGCGATGGCCTGCTCACCGTCGGCCCGGAGTGGATCAGCGTGACGCTCAAGGGGCGGCTGTTGATCCGCAATATCTGCATGGTGTTCGACCGCTACCTGGCCGGCGAGCCGGCCACGCCGCGCTTTTCGAGCACCATATGAGGGCGCCTCCATGAGTACCATCAGCCTCGCGCCGGTGTTCCTGATCGGCCTGTTGGGCAGCGTCCACTGCGCCGGCATGTGCGGCGGCATCGTCAGCGCATTTTCGATCGCGCCGGCGCGCCGCTTTCCGGTTGCGGTGGTGAGCCTGCGCAGCGCGGCGCCCGGACCGGCGCTGGCGCGCGTGCTCGCTTACAACAGCGGGCGCATCGCCAGCTACATGGCGGCCGGCGCGCTGGCCGGCGGCCTGGCCGGCGCCGCGCGCACGCTGTCCGGCCTGGCGGCGATCGAAACGGCCGCCTACTGGCTGGCGAACCTGATGCTGGTGGTGCTCGGCCTGTACCTGATGGACGCCTGGCGCGGCCTCGCGCGCGTCGAGCAGCTCGGGCGCACGCTGTGGCGCCGCATCGAACCGGCCACCGCGCGGCTGCTGCCGCTCGATTCGCCGGCCAAGCTGCTGGCGATGGGCGCGGTGTGGGGCTGGCTGCCGTGCGGGATGGTCTACAGCGTGCTGCTGACGGCGATGCTGAGCGGCTCGGCGCTGTCCGGCGCCGCCGTGATGCTCGCGTTTGGCCTCGGCACCTTGCCGATGCTGCTGTCGATGGGGATGCTCGGCGCGCCGCTGCGCAACGCGATCGCCCGCCCGCTGGTGCGGCGCGCCTGCGGCGCGGTGGTGCTCGCCTTTGGCGTCGTCGGCATGCTGCGCGCCGCCCGCGGTGTCGACCACGGCTGGATCGATGCGCTGTGCGTCGCCGTGCCGGGGCTGCTGCCATGAACGCCGTGCTGGCGCCGTGCGCCTGCTTTCACTGCGGCCTGCCGGTGCCGGCCGGCAGCCGCTGGTCGGTCGCCGTCGACGGCGCGGCGCGCGCGATGTGCTGCCCCGGCTGCGAAGCGGTCGCCGCCAGCATCGTCGCCAGCGGCTGCGCCGACTACTACCTCAGTCGCACCGAATTTGCCGCCCCCGCCGACCTGGCCGCGCTGGCGCCGCCTGAACTGGTGCTGTATGACGCCGGCGCAGCCGTCGGTGACGCCGTCGTCGACGCCGTCTACTCGGTCGACGGCATCCGCTGCGCCGCCTGCGTGTGGCTGATCGAGCGGCGGGTGCGCGGCGTGGCCGGCGTGCGCGCGGCCGACATGAACGTCACCACCGGGCGCCTATCGGTCAGCTGGAACGATGCCGAATGCCGCCCAAGCGCCATTATCGGCGCGCTGCGCCAGATCGGCTACGCGGCCTATCCGTTCGACCCGCAGCGCCACGGCGAGCAGCTCGAACGCGAACGCAAGAAGCTGTTTCGCCAGCTGTTCATCGCCGGCCTGTCGATGATGCAGGTGATGATGTACGCGTTGCCGGTCTACCTGGCCAACGACGGCACCATGGACGCCGACATGACGGCGCTGATGCACTGGGCCTCGCTGCTGCTGACCTTGCCGGCGCTGCTGTACTCGGCGCAGCCGTTCTGGCGCGGCGCCTGGATCGGCCTGAAGACGCGCATGCCCGGCATGGACGTGCCGGTAGCGCTCGGAATCGCCGCCGCCGCCGGCGGCAGCATCGTCGCGCTGCTGCGCGGGCACGGCGACGTCTATTTTGATTCGGTGACGATGTTTATCTTCCTGCTGCTTGGCAGCCGCTACCTCGAGCTGTCGGCCCGCCGCGCCGCCGCCGGCGCGCTGGAAAACCTGCGCCACGCCCTGCCGGCGGCGGCCGCCCGAATGCCCGCCTATCCGTCCTCGCGCCGCACCGACCTGGTAGCGAGCAGCGCGCTGCAGGCCGGCGACATGATCCTGGTGCGTCCCGGCGAAGCGGTGGCCGCCGACGGCGTCATCGTCGAAGGCGACACCGACGTCGACCTGGCGCTGCTGACGGGCGAAAGCCGCGCCCAGCGGCGCGCCGTCGGCGCCGAGCTGCCGGGCGGCGCCGTCAACACCGGCCAGCCGGTGGTGCTGCGCGTCACCCGCGCCGCGCGCCAGAGCACGATGGCGCTGCTGGTCGAACTGGTCGAGCGCGCCGGCATGGGCAAGCCGCGCATCGCCCAGTGGGCCGACCGCGTGGCGGCATGGTTCGTCGCCGCGCTGCTGCTGTTCGCCGTGGCGGTGTGGGTTGCCTGGCAACTGAGCGACCCTGCGCGCGCCTGGCAGGTGGCGGTAGCGGTGCTGGTGGTGTCGTGCCCGTGCGCGCTGTCGCTGGCCACGCCGACGGCGCTGGCGGCGGCCACCAGTCGCCTGCTGCGCCACGGCGTGCTGGTGGTGCAGCCGCACGTGCTCGAAACGCTGCACCGTGCCACCCACATCATCTTCGACAAGACCGGCACGCTGACGCGCGGCCAGCCGGCGCTGCGCGCCGTGCGGCTGCTCGGCGCGGCCACGCGCGCCGACTGCCTGGCGATCGCCGCCGCGCTGGAGGAATCGAGCACCCATCCGCTCGGCACGGCATTGCGCGCCGCCGCCGGCGGAGCGCGGCGCGACGCGCGCGAACTGCGCCAGACGGCCGGGCAGGGCATCGAGGGCGTCGTCGACGGCGTGCACTACCGGCTAGGCAGCGCCGCCTTCGCCGGCGCCGGCGACGCCGGCGCGCCATCCGACGACGCCTCGCAGGTCTTCCTGGCCGGCCCCGGCGGCGTGCTGGCCTGCTTCGAGCTGGCCGACGCGCTGCGCGAAGACGCCGGCGACGTCGTGCGCCAGTTCCAGCGCCGCGGCATGGAAGTGATCCTCCTCAGTGGCGACGCGCCGGCGCTGGCCGCGCGCGTGGCCGGCCAGCTTGGCATCGCGCGCGCCCTGGGCGGCCAGATGCCCGAGCAGAAGCTCGCCTTCGTGCAAGCGCTGCAGGCGCAGGGCGCGGTGGTGGCGATGGTCGGCGACGGCGTCAACGACGCCGCCGTGCTGCGCGCGGCCGACGTCTCGTTCGCGATGGGCGGCGGCAGCGACCTGGCGCGCATGCACGCCGACTGCGTGCTGATGTCGAACCGGCTGGCCGACCTGGGCGACTGCGCCCAGACGGCATCGCGCACGCTGGCGGTGGTGCGCCAGAACCTGGCCTGGGCCACGCTGTACAACACCTGCGCCATCCCGGCCGCGGCACTCGGCATGCTGAACCCGTGGATGTCGAGCATCGGCATGTCGGTCAGTTCGGCGGTGGTGGTGATCAATGCGCTGCGCCTGCGCGCGAAGGACTGACGATGGAAGCACTGTACCTGCTCATTCCCCTCAGCGTGTGCCTGGTCGCACTGGCCATCTGGGTGTTTTTCGGCGCCTCCGACAGCGGCCAGTTCGACGACCTCGAAGGACCCGGCATCCGCGTCCTCCACGACGACGACAGCGTCGAATGATTCGCGGTCTGACCTATGGTCAGACCCCAAACCGACGAAGAAGTTTGGCCTGTTGGCGCCGATCTTGGCCAATTTGATTCACATCAAGGATTTTTGAACTGCAGAAATTTACTCTGCGGAGTGTCAACGATGTATTTTCAGGAGAGTAGCAGTGGACACAGGTTTGAACTACAACTACAAGATCGTCAAGCAGTTCACGATCGCCACCGTGGCATGGGGGGTGATCGGCATGCTGGTGGGCGTCATCATCGCCGCGCAGCTGGCCTGGCCGGCGCTCAATTTCGACGTGCCGTGGCTGACGTACGGGCGCCTGCGCCCGCTGCACACCAACGCCGTCATCTTCGCCTTCGGCATCTGCGGCCTGTTCGCCACCTCGTATTACGTCGTGCAGCGCACCTGCCAGGTGCGGCTGTTTTCAGACACGCTGGCCGCCTTCACGTTCTGGGGCTGGCAGGCGGTGCTGGTGCTGGCGGCGATCACCTTGCCGATGGGTTTCACGCGCGGCAAGGAGTACGCCGAGCTGGAATGGCCGATCACGATCCTGATCACGGTGGTATGGGTGGTCTACGCAGTCGTCTTTTTCGGCACCATCGTCAAGCGCAAGGTCAAGCACATCTACGTGGCCAACTGGTTTTTCGGCGCCTACATCATCGCCGTGGCGGTGCTGCACGTGGTGAACGGCGCGAGCATGCCGGCCTCGCCGATGAAGTCGTACTCGGCCTACTCGGGCGTGCAGGACGCGATGATCCAGTGGTGGTATGGCCACAATGCGGTCGGCTTCATCCTCACCGCCGGCTACCTCGGCATGGTCTACTACTTCATCCCGAAACAGGCCGAACGCCCGGTGTATTCGTACCGGCTGTCGATCGTCCACTTCTGGGCTTTGATCTTCACCTACATGTGGGCCGGTCCTCACCACCTGCACTACACCGCGCTGCCTGACTGGACGCAATCGATCGGCATGGTGTTCTCGCTGATCCTGCTGGCGCCGTCGTGGGGCGGGATGATCAACGGGATCATGACCTTGTCGGGCGCCTGGCACAAGCTGCGCACCGATCCGATCCTGAAGTTCCTGATCGTGTCGCTGTCGTTCTACGGCATGGCCACATTCGAAGGTCCGATGATGTCGATCAAGACCATCAACTCGCTGTCGCACTACACCGACTGGGGCATCGCCCACGTCCATGCCGGCGCTCTGGGCTGGGTCGGGTTCATCACGATGGGATCGATCTACTACCTGATTCCGCGCCTGTCGGGCAAGAAGGAAATGTGGAGCGTGCGCCTGATCGATCTGCACTTCTGGGTCGCCACCATCGGCATCGTGCTGTACATCGCCTCGATGTGGATCGCCGGCGTGATGCAGGGCCTGATGTGGCGGGCGGTCAATCCGGACGGCACCTTGACGTACACCTTCGTCGAAGGCGTCAAGGCGACCTATCCGTACTACGTGATTCGCTTCGGCGGCGGCCTGCTGTACCTGTCGGGCATGCTGATGATGGCCTACAACACGCTGATGACGATGCGCGGCACGACAGCGGTCGACCCGACCATCCCGTCGATCACGCCTAAAAAATCGCACAAGACAGGAGCAGGTAATGAAGTTTTCGCATGAATGGATCGAGAAGAACCCTTGGCTGCTGATTGGCCTCGTGCTGCTCGTAATCTCGGTGGGCGGGCTGGTTGAAATTGTGCCGCTGTTTTTCCAGAAGTCGACCACCGAGCCGGTGGCGGGACTCAAACCGTACTCGCCGCTGCGCCTGGTGGGCCGCGACATCTACGTGCGCGAAGGCTGCTACAACTGCCACTCGCAGATGATCCGGCCGTTCCGCGCCGAGACCGAGCGCTATGGCCACTACTCGGTGGCCGGCGAATTCGTCTACGACCGGCCGTTCCAGTGGGGCTCGAAGCGCACCGGTCCCGACCTGGCGCGCGTCGGCGGGCGCTATAGCGACGAGTGGCATCGCACCCACCTCGACAGCCCGCGCGACCTGGTGCCGGAATCGAACATGCCGAACTACCCGTGGCTGGCAAAAGCGCGGCTGGTGCCGGCCGACGTGGTGCCGAAGATGCGCGCGCTGCAGCGCCTGTCGGTGCCGTACAGCGAGCAGGAAATCAACGACGCGCCGGCCACGCTGGAAGGCAAGACCGAGCAGGACGCGCTGGTGGCCTACCTGCAGGGCCTCGGCACGCAGATCAAGACAAGGAACTGACATGGCAATCGAACATATTTTTGACAGCGCGAGCAGCGTGATGACGGTGATCAGCTTCACCACTTTCGTCGGCATCCTGCTGTGGACCTTCGTGCTCAAGCGCGGACAGGATTTTGCGACGGCGGCGGCACTGCCGTTCGCCGACGAGGAGGACAGCGGTCATGGCTGATTTCACCAACGGCTTCTGGGACTACTACATCGCCGTCATCACGCTGCTGTCGATCGCCGGCTGCGGCCTGCTGCTCTGGTCCCAATCGATCCACCGCGTCAAGGAGATCCCGGAAGGCTCGCCCGCCGGTCCCGGCACCACCGGCCACGTATGGGATGAAGACCTGACGGAGCTGAACACGCCGATGCCGCGCTGGTGGATGTGGCTGTTCTACCTGACGATCGTGTTCGCGCTGGTGTACCTGGTGCTGTATCCGGGCCTGGGCAGCTACGCCGGCAGCTTCGGCTGGAAGTCGTCGGGCGAATACCAGACCGAACTCAAAAAGGCGGACGCCGAATACGGCCCGCTGTTCGAGCGCTACGCCAAGCTCGATCTGAAGACGGTGGCGGCGGACCCGCAGGCGCAGGCGATCGGCGAGCGGCTGTTCCTGACCTACTGCGCCCAGTGCCACGGCTCTGACGCGCGCGGCAACAAGGGCTTTCCGAACCTGACCGACGGCGACTGGCTGTACGGCGGCGACGCGGCGATGATCAAGACGACCATCATGCACGGGCGCAGCGGCATGATGCCGCCGATGGGCGCTGCGGTGGGGTCGGACAAGGACGTCGAGAACGTCGCCCATTACGTGCGCAGCCTGTCGAACCTGACCACCGATCCGATCAAGGTCGCCTTCGGCAAGCAGAAGTTTGCCGCCTGTGTCGCCTGCCACGGCGCCGACGGCGGCGGCAACCAGGCGCTGGGCGCGCCGAACCTGACCGACAAGGTGTGGCTGTACGGCGGTAACGCCGACACCATCATCGAGACGGTCAACAAGGGCCGCAGCAATACGATGCCCGCGTTCGACGCCTTCCTCGGCGAGCCGAAGGTGCACCTGCTGGCAGCGTACGTGTGGGGCCTGTCGAATCAACCGGCGGCGGTGCCGAAAAAATGAACGAGGCAGCGCCGCGCGAGGCAATCATCAAGATGTACGCCAAACGCGAGGAAATCTATCCGCGCGAGGCGAAGGGGCCGTATGCGACGCTGCGCTGGGCCTGCGTGTGGCTTACCCAGCTCGTGTTCTACGGCCTGCCGTGGCTGAACTGGAACGGCCGCCAGGCGGTGCTGTTCGACCTCGGTGAGCGCAAGTTCTATATTTTTGGCGTGGTGCTGTGGCCGCAGGACTTCATCTACCTGGCCGCGTTGCTGATCATCTGCGCCTTTGCGCTGTTCCTGGTGACGGCGGTGGCAGGACGGGTGTGGTGCGGGTTCGCCTGCCCGCAGACGGTGTACACCGAGATTTTCATGTGGATCGAGCGGCGCATCGAAGGTGCGCGCAGCGCCCGCATCCGGCTCGACCGCCAGCCCTGGAGCGTCGGCAAGGCCGCGCGCAAGGTCGCCAAGCATTCGGCCTGGCTGGCGGTGGCGCTGTTGACGGGCCTGAGCTTTGTCGGCTACTTCGTGCCGGTGGAGCGCCTGGCGAACCAGTTGTGGAATCTGCAGTTGTCGTCGTGGGAGACGTTCTGGGTGCTGTTCTATGCGCTGGCAACCTACGGCAACGCCGGCTGGCTGCGCGAGCAGGTGTGCAAGTACATGTGCCCGTATGCGCGCTTCCAGAGCGCGATGTTCGACCAGGACACGCTGATCGTCACGTATGACGTGGCGCGCGGCGAGCCGCGCGGCGCGCAGGCCAAGGCGGCGCCGGAAAAAAGCTTCGCCACGCTGGCGCTGCCGAAAGCGGGCGACTGCATCGACTGCAGCCTGTGCGTGCAGGTGTGCCCGACCGGCATCGACATCCGCGACGGCCTGCAGTACGAGTGCATCGGCTGCGCCGCCTGCATCGACGCGTGCAATACGGTGATGGCCAAAGTGGACAAGCCGCCAGGACTGATCCGCTATTCGACCGGCAATGCGATGGCCAACGGCTGGAGCATGGCGCGGGTGCGGCGCCAGCTGGTGCGCCCGCGCATCCTGGTTTACTGCGCGCTGCTGGGGGCGATCGTGTTCGCCGTCGGCGCCGCGCTGGCGCTGCGCACGCCGCTCAAGCTCGACGTCATCCGCGACCGCGGCGCCATGGGGCGCGAAGTCGAGGACGGCATCATCGAAAACGTCTACCGGCTGCAGGTGATGAACACGGCCGAGAAGGCGCATACGTTCCGCGTGTCGGTGTCGGGGCTGGCGTCGATCAGCCTGGCTTCGCCCGAGCTGGCGCGACTCGAAGGGGCCAGCGCGCGCGCCGTGCCGGTGCGGGTGAGGGTGCCGAGGAGCGCCGCCGCGACCGGATCGAACCAGATCGAGTTCGTGCTCACGGCGCTCGACGACCCGGCGCTGAAGGTGACCGAAAAAGCGGTCTTCATCGTTCCGAAACCATGATCAAGGAAATCTCCATGCCAATCGCATCGACTGTCGCATCCCCGGCCGCAGCGCCGGTCCGTCCGTGGTACAGCCACCGCTGGCCGTGGTTGCTGATGATCGGCCCTGTGTTCGTGCTCGTCGGCGGCGGCGTGGCCGGCTCGCTGGCGCTGTCGCGGCCCGACGCGATGGTGGTCGACGACTACTACAAGCAGGGCAAGGCGATCAACCAGGATTTGCGGCGCGACCGCGCGGCGACGGCGCTGGCGATCGCGTTCGAGGCAAGCTACGACGCCGGCGCGGGGGTGCTGAGCGGCGCGGTGACCAGTGGCGGCGCGCCGCTGCAGGCGCCGCTGCACATCTACCTGGCGCACCCGACCCAGCCTGGCAAGGACCTGCAGCTGCTGGCGCGGCCCGGCAGCGACGGCCGCTTCGCGGTGCCGGTGGCAAAGCTCGAAGCGACCCACTGGCAGGTGGTGGTGGAGGGCGCGCGGCGCGAATGGCGGGTGGCGCGCAGCTGGAGCTGGCCGCGCGAGAGCGCGCTGGCGATCCACGCCGACGCACCGACGGCGCCGGCGCCGTGAGGGGCAGCATGCGGCGGCTGGCGATGACGGTATTGTGGCCTTCGTTCCTGGCGGCGGCGCTGGCGGAAGGCTGCGTGTTCTCGGTGTTCGATCCGGCCGACCTGGCGTACCTGGCGGCGTCAGGCATTACGCCGACGGCGGTCTACAGCGTCGGCTTTTTTGCGTTGTGGAGCGTGTGTGCCCTGTCGAGTTTGCTGACGATGTATCTGGTGGTCACGCCGCCCGACCAGCGGGCGCCGTTTTAATCGTGGGCTTTACGCCATCGGGCTGCAGCGCTCGGTGCCGGCGGCCATTGCCTTGAGCAGCGCCGGCTGCAGCAGCGTCACTTCGCGCTTGTCGACCTTGAGCAGGCCCTGCTTCTTGAAGCGCGACAGCAGCCGGCTGATGCTCTCGATGGTCAGGCCGAGGTAGTTGCCGATGTCTTCGCGCGACATGCGCAACTGGAACGCGGTGGCCGAATAACCGCGCGCGGCGTAGCGGGCCGACAGGTTGGTGAGGAAAACGGCGAAGCGCTGCTCAGCCTGCATGTTACCGAGCAGCAGCATGACGTTTTGCTCGCGCGTGATTTCGGTGCTCATGATGCGGTGGAAATGGCGCAGCAAGGTCGGCACGTGCGCGAACAGGTGCTCGAGGCCGTCGAACGGAATCTCGCAGACCTCGCTGTCTTCGAGGGCGACGGCGTCGCAGTGGTGGCGTTCGCCGCTGATGGCGTCCATGCCAAGCAGTTCGCCGGCCATCTGGAAGCCGGTAATCTGCTCGTCGCCGGCGGCATTGACCTGGTAAGTCTTGAAGTGGCCGAAGCGGATCGCGTACAGGCTGCGGAATGGCTGGTCCATCTGATACAGGCGCTCGTCGCGGGCGATGCGGCGGCGCAGGCCGATCACTTCGTCGAGGCGGACGATTTCCGCCGCGTCAAGGCCCATCGGCAGGCACAGCTGGTGCATGCTGCAGTTGGCGCAACTTGCCTTGAGGGCAGTGATGTTCAGCTGCGGCAGAGCGGTTGGTGACGAAGAAGCAAGCATTGGCGGCATTCAAGTTGCGGCATGTCCGCGGCGCGGACATCCACGTTCATTATACGCCTGCGTATGGACGAATTCGCCGCAGCCGCGTCAATGCGCTGGCGGAGACGTGAATCTGTCGCGCCAAGCCGCGCAAACCACAGGGCAGCGCCGCGTCAGCGCTCCTGCCAGCGTCCCATCGCGGCAAATGACAGCGTGACATGCCGGTTCGCCTGCGACAGGAAACCGATCTCGGCGCTGCTGTCTTGCAGATGCAATAACTGGCCCGCCATCACGTCGTACATCGGCAGGCTGCCGGTGGGCCGCGCGCACAGGTGATAGCGGATGATGCCGTGTTCGCCGAGGACGTCGATGTTGACGGCCGAGTCGAGCCGGATGCGGTAGCGGTCGCCGGTGCTGCCGCCGATGACGTGAAAGTAGCCGTGGGCCTGGAATTCGCGGCGCTGCTCGGCGTTGAGCAGGCCGAGCAGGAGCGACAGCGCCCGTTGCTCGGCATGGGCCCGTTGCAACGCCTCTTGCCGCAGCTTTTCGCGCGTGCGCCGTGCTGCCTGCCACCACGCGGTGCAGCGCGCGAAAAGCCAGCTTGCCCGATCCAGCACTGGCAACTTAGCCGCCGACGATACGCGGCACCATGACCACTTCTTCCATGGTCGGATCGAAGGCCGTGATCGCCCGCTTGGCGTCGGTGCGGCTGATGGCGCCGAACGCGGCGTATCCCTGCTTGACCAGGCGGTCGAAAGTCTTCTGTGCGGCGGCGATTTCCCTGGAATTGGCCATGTTCCAATTCATTTGCCGGTGACCAGAGTCGTCCATGATATTCATTGCGCCAATTGGCGATGCGTGTGCGTTATCCATCATTCCTCCTCGACAGCTGAGACGTTACCGAACCACTACCTGCTGTAGACACCGGCGCAGCAGGCAAAGTGGCCCGGGATCAATGCAGAATTTGATGTAGATCAAGGAAATGTTTGAACAGTGAGCAGAACTGCTCGACAGCAGAGGAGACTCTCTTGCTCTACGCCAAGATGAGCTCCATGCAAATCGTCACTATCGACCCGGGTTCCTGGCCGGCCCCGACCGCGCCGCAGCAAAGGCGCTGCAGCCAGAAACGGCCGCTCATGCAGGGAGACATCTTGGAAACTACTTTTGGCGATGCCATGGCGAACCCGGCCGGTGCCGACCGCTACCAGCCCAGTTTGCTGACGGTGAACGGCAGGATCGGCCGCCTGCGTTACTTCACCTATTGCTGCGTGCTGACAATGGCGGTCTTGTGCGTAGCCACCGCCAGTGTCGCGGCTTTTTCACCGATGGTGGCGATGACGGTGATTTTGACCTCCTATCTGGCGTTCATCCCCGCGACGTTCGTGCTGATGATACGCCGCCTGAACGACCTGGACCGCTCGGGCGGGTGCTCGCTTGCGGCGATCGTGCCGTTCGACAACGTTGCGCTTGGGCTGTATGCGACCTTCGCGCGGGGCTCGGCGGGCGCCAACCGCTTTGGCCCAGCGCCCGTTCCCAATTCGCGCGCGACCGTCATCGCCGCAGTGGGCGCACCGGCAGGCGCATTTGCGCTCGGTATCATCGTTGGGCTGACGGGCGCGACGTTCAGGGACTTCGCCTGAGCGCACGCCCGAACAGAAGTGGCTTCCTAGTCAACATTATCTTTATAGAATTCTGTCCACAGATTCTGTGGGTAAGATGACCACATAAAACGCGCTTGTACCAGTACGAGTGACCTAATTATCGGCCTGCCTAAAAATTAAGCACGTTCAAGCGCGCAGCATGAAAGAAGGAGCGACGGCCATTACTGCCGTCGCCCCGTTACATGTTGCACTGCGATCAGCGCACGACCACGACCTGCACCGTCGAGCTGGCCCAGTTGCCGGCCGCGTCTTTCGCCACGACCTTGATGGCGTGCGAGCCGGTCATCCAGCGGCGCGTCTGCCAGGTGTAGGCGAGCGAGCCGCCGTTGCCATTGCTGACGAGTGCATTGTCGATGTAAATCGACTGAATCATTCCTGCCGTGCCGCTGTTATCGTTGGCGCTGACGCTGATGATGACGGCGCCGCTGACGGTGCCCGAAACCGGATTGTCGATTTTCACGGTCGGCGCCGTGGTGTCGGCGGCGGGCGGCGGCACCGCGTTGGCGACGCTGACCGACACCGGGTTCGACGCGGTGGCATTGCCGGCCTTGTCGTAGGCCGTGGCGACCAGCGTGTTCATGCCGTTCGGCACGCCCGCCGAATTCCACGCAAAGCTGAACGGGCTGGCGATGTCGGAACCGACGACGGTGCCGTTAGCCTTCAGTTCGACCCGGTCGACGCCGACATTGTCGGCGGCGTCGACAGCGACCGTGACGCTGCCGCTGACGCTGGAACTGGCCGCCGGCGAGGTGATTGCCGTGGTCGGCGCCTGGGTGTCGGCGACGACGACCTTGGCCAGCACGGCGCGCACGCCGGCGGCGGCGTCGACGCGGCCATAGCCGAACAGCGGATCGCGCCCTGCCGCACCGAGCGGCACGGCGGAGGCAAACAGCGCCTGCTCGATCGCGGCGCCGTCGAGCGATGGCGCGGCGGCCATCATCAGCGCGGCGACGCCGGCGGCGACCGGGCTGGCGAACGAGGTGCCGTTCCAGCCGTTGTAGGCGCCGCCTTGCGACGTGGTCCAGATGCCGGCGCCCGGTGCGGCCAGCGATACGAAGGCGCCGTAGCTCGACCAGCTGGCCTTGGCGTCGGCCGAATCGGTGGCCGAGACGGCGATCAAGGTGTTGGACGGCACGATGTTTTCATCGACGCCGTTGTTGCCCGCGGAAACGAATACCAGGCCGCCCTTGTTTTTCATGTACTGCGCGGCGCTCTGGATGGTGGCGCTGCCGGCCAGCGGACCGAAGCTGACGTTGGCGATGCGGGCGCCGTTGTCGGCAGCCCAGGTGATTCCGGCGGCGATCGTGCTGGTATAGGCATAGCAACCGCCGCCGGCGTCCTTGTAGGCGACGCGGATCGGCATGATCTTCGCCAGCCCGGCAACCCCGGCGACCCCGGCGCCGTTGTTGGTGCGCGCCGCGGCCGAGCCGGCGACGGCGGTGCCGTGGCCGCAGACGTCGGCGGTGTCGGTGTTGTTGCCGTGCGTGTTGTAGCCGGGCACCAGGTTAGGCACCAGGTCCGGGTGGCTGCCGTCGACGCCGGAATCGAGTATCGCGATGGTGACGCCGGCGCCCTGGGTGGTGTCCCACGCGGTGGTGGCGCCGATCTTGCCGAGGTGCCATTCGCTGCCGGCATACGGATCGTTGACGGCCAGCGTGCTTTTGACGCGGCGATCGAGTTCGACGTATTTGAAGGCGGGATGGCGGCGCAGCCGCTCGACGAGGGCCGCTTCCGACGCGCCGGCGGGCAGCTCGACGATGTTCAGGTTGCTCTGGCCCATCTTGCGTCGCTTGCCGCCGCCATGGGTCTTGAGGATTTTTTCCAGCTCGTCGCCGGACAGGCCGGCACGCGCCTCGAACAAGATGCGGCCGCGGGCGTACTGGTGGACGCCATCGCTGAAATCGGCGGCGGCGGCCGGCGTGACTGCGACCAGGACGGTGGCAGCGGCGCCGATGGCCGCTGCCAGCAGATGCATCGACGAGGTGACGGAACGTGGGGTGAGGCGGGTTTTCGGCATGCGTGATTTCCAGGTGAGGAGGGCAAGAAGGTTGCGGGCGGATTGAAACTTGCGGCGATGGTAATGGCCGAGACTGCCAGCCGCAAGCCGTCAAAACTGCCATGATGAGATCGACAATATCGGCTTGATAACCCGAACGGACACATGTCGGCGCGGGCCAACATTGTTCGATATCTATTTGATTAGATGGGGAGTTATCGGATCGTCACGGATTGACGTTGCTACCTCCGACGAGTTGCAGGCCGGCGGCCCAACACAAGTGTCGACCTTGTCAATTGGATACGGTACGGCCGACTGCCAAGCGCAGCCAGGTCCATACAATTGGTAACAATTATGTTTGACAACATCTTCGTTGGACAACGCGATTGGCGCGGCGCGGCTTACTCCGGGCAGTAGACCGAGCAACGCAATTTTCAGCGCGCCTGCACCAGTTTGCGGGTGCCGTTGTCGTGAATCGCCTGGAAGCCGGCGTTGAAGTTGCGCCGCTGCGCGTCGCCGTCGGCATGCAGTACGCTGAAGCCGATATACGCGCCCATCGGCGTACCCTGGAAGGCGAAGCCGATCTCCTTCACGCTGGCGTGCGCCTGAATCGGCTCCTCGCTGCGCATCTCGTCGGTCATGACCAGCGCGAAGTCGAGGCGGCCGGCGGCCAGCTTGCGCAAGTAGGCAACGTCGGAGCGGCCGTTATCGAGCACCACGCCGCGCGCCGCCATCTGCGCCACGAAAGGGGGATATTCGTCGCCGAGGACAATGCCAACGCGCATGCCGGCGCCAAGCTGCGCGACGAGTTGGCGCGCGGCGCGCGGCCCACATGGTAGTAACAGCGCGGCCTGACGCTGAACAGCGGCTTGTCGGAGAAGCGCACCAGCTTGGCCATGTCGAGATCGTCCGACATGCTGAAGCAGGCGACGGCGCCGCCTTGCTTGACCAGCGTCTTGCAGCGCGCGTAGGGCACCACGGTCAGGTCGATGGCAACGCCGGCCGCCTAGAAGGCGGCGCCTACCAGGTCGTTGGCATAGTCGGTGCCGTCGCGGTTCGACCATGGACTGGCGGCGTCTTCGGCCAGGATCTGCACCGGTGCGCCGGCCAGCGCGACGCTGCGGGGCAACAGCAGCAAGAAAGCCAGCAACAGGGGGACAGGGAAGCGCTTTCGGGTGGTGGGAGCGGAAGCGATGCGTGGACCGCCATTGTACGGCGCCGTCGCGGGGTGAGCGCCGCGCCGTCGCACGCTCACGCCGCCAGCACGCAGTTGCGGCCGTTGGCCTTGGCGCGGTACATCGCCTCGTCGGCGCGGTGGATCGCCTGGTCGAACCGTTCCAGCGGCAGCGAAGCGGCTACACCGGCCGAGAACGTGATCCGCAGTGCCGGATCGACGGCGGCGAGCGGCAGCGCGCCGATCCGCGCGGCCATCCGCTCGATCACGGCCACCGCCTCGTCGAGGCGCGTATCGGGCATCAGGAGCAGGAATTCCTCGCCGCCCCAGCGCGCCAGCGTATCGCCGGCGCGCAGCGTGGCGCCGGCCACGTCGGCGAATGACTTGAGGACGGCGTCGCCGGCGGCGTGGCCGTACTTGTCATTGATCGCCTTGAAGAAATCGATGTCGATCAGGGCCACGCAGACATGCTGCGGCGCGGCGGCGCGGCGGCTCTCCTCGAGCGCCAGCAAGTGGTTCATGTGGCGCCGGTTGGCCAGCAACGTCAGTTCGTCGGTCGTGGCCAGGGTGCCGATGGTGTCGACCGCGTTGACCAGCTGGCCGCGCACGCGGTGCAGTTCGCCGGTGATGGCGGTGACCGACACCATGCCGAATGTGGTCAGCGCAAAGTACACGCTTTCGGTATACAGCGGGTAGTGCGCCGGGTTCGACAGGACCATCGCCGTCATGGTCGCCGCCAGGCCGGCGATGGCGCAAGCGCTCAGCACGACGGTCTGGCGCGGGCGCAGCGCAAACGCGCAGAAAACGATGACGACCGGCAGGCCGATCAGCATGGCGCCGCGCAGCGTGTCGAGCACGGCGTACAGCGCCAGGTCGAAGACGATCGCGAACTGGGCTTGCCGGAGAGCCAGCTTCCAGTTCGGGATGTCGAAGCGCCGGGCGCAGCGCAGCAACACGTAGAACGTCAGCAGGCTGGCCAGGCCGAGGGCGATGACCAGCCAGGCCTGGATTGGCGGCACCACGCCGCCTGCCTGCTCGCGCGCCAGAATGCTCATGCAAAATCCGTACACCAGCGCAGTAGAGGCCCAGTACGCCATGACGCGGCGCATTTTCGGCGTCGACCCGAAGAAGAGCCTTGCAAGGAATTGAAGCAGACGCATTGCGTTTTTATTGCTACAGAGAATTCATTAGTCTACTTGAGTACCAACAAGTAGCAACAAGAAACGGGTGTGGAAGACAGCAATCTGCGCCCCGCGCAACACTCTGTTGTATGTGCGTTGCGCCACTATACGGCTGGTGCGAGCGATGCTGATTGGCTCTGCGCATCAGTTGGCGCTGATCGGCCCGTGCTGAATTTGTCAACGAGGGTGCGCGTCCGCACAGAGTATAGCGAGCTGATCTGTAAATCTGCACGATTGTCCCATTTGGCACAAGGATCATATGCTTGTTGACTCGCCCGGCCTGCCGCTGCCGCCCCGCACGGACGGCCAGCAGCCCGTCCCTCGCCGCAGCGCGCTCGAGCAAATGCCGAAGTGGCTGATCTGCATTCCGCTGGTGATCCAGTGGAGCTGGCTGGCGCTGCGGTACGGCAGCATTACGTTGCCGAGCGCGGCCAATCCAGGCATCACGGCCGGTGGCTTGGTCGGAGAGGGCAAACTCGAATATTTCAATGCGATGGGCGCGCGCGCGCGCGCCGTTACCGCCGCCCACATCGGCCTGCGTGATGCGGCGTGCTATTCGGACACGCAGTTGGCGGCGCTGCTGGCCAGAGCCGCACTTCAGTTCCCGCTGGTAGCCAAGCCCGATCTCGGCTTATGCGGCTACGGCGTCTGCAAACTCGATTCGCCAGCAGCGCTGCGCGCCTACGCCGACCGCTATCCGGCCGGCGAGGTTGTCGTGCTGCAGCAATACCTTGACGACGACAACGAGGCTGGCATTTTCTATGCCCGCGACCCGGTCAGCGGCGCCGGCCGGCTGATCGGACTGGCGCTGCGCGAATTCCCGCGTGTTGTCGGCGACGGCGCCTCAACTGTCCGCCAATTGATCGCCGCCGATCCGCGCGCCGGCCGCGTGCTCGGTTCGTCCGCCCACAGCAGCGGGCTCGACCTCGATCAGATCCCCGCCGCTGGGCAGCTGATACGCCTCGCCACCATCGGTTCGACCCGCGTCGGCGGGTTGTACCGCGATGGCGGCGCCCTGATCAGCGCCGAGCTGACTGCGGCAATCGATGCCATCGCGCGCGACATGCGCGAGTTTTACTTCGGCCGCTTCGACGTGCGCTTCGGCAGCGCGCGGCAACTGTCGCGCGGCGCCGGCTTCACCATCATGGAAGTCAACGGCGCCGGCTCCGAGGCGATCCAGGCATGGGATCCGGAAACCGATCTGGTGGCAGGCCTGCGCATGATTTTCGCCAAGCAGCGCCTACTGTTTGCGATCGGCGCAGCGAACCGCCGGCGCGGCGTGCGTCCGATCGGCACGCTGGCGCTGATGCGGCTGAACTGGCGCCAAAACCGCCTGATCAGTCTCTATCCGCCGTCAAACTAAGGAAGCGACTCGACCATGCAACTTGCAGCCGAATACCCTTGGTCACCGCGCGCGGCGCCGGCGCCGGCGCCGGTGCAGCCGAAACCAGGCAGTTGGCGTTTCGAAGCGAGCTGGGCCAGCTCGCCTGCTGAAGTGCGCGAGGCGCAGCAGCTGCGCTACGCTGTTTTCGTCGCCGAAATGGGCGCGCGTTTGAGCACGCCCGCCGGAACCGCGGCCGGACTCGACGTCGATGACTTCGACCGTCATTGCGAACACCTGCTGGTGCGCGCTCGCGAGCTCGGCAGCGACGCACCTGGCCAGCTGGTGGGCACCTACCGCGTCCTCGGGCCCGAGGGCGCGCGCCGCGCCGGCGGCTGTTATACCGAAAGCGAATTTGATCTCGCGCCGCTGGCGCCACTGCGCGCCGGCGCAGTCGAGCTGGGCCGCGCCTGCGTGCATGCCGGCTGGCGATCCGGCGGCGTGATCCTGGCGCTGTGGAGCGCACTGGGCCAACACATGCTCGAGCGCGGTCTCGATACCATGTTCGGCTGCGCCAGCATCGGGATGGCCGACGGCGGCCAGCTGGCGAGGCGAGTGTGGCGCCAGTTGCGCGACTCGTCGTACATGGTGCCGCCGGAATGGCGCATCGTCCCTTGGACGCCGCTGCCGATGGGCGACGCCGACCGCATCGCCACGCCCGCCAGCGACGCCGTACTGCGCGAGCTGCCGGCGCTGATCAAGGGCTACCTGCGCTGCGGCGCGCGGGTGGCGGGGCCGCCGTCATTCGACCGCAGCTTCAACACCGCAGACTTGCCGATCATGATGCGATTGGCCGATTTGCCGGCACGCTACAGCAAGCAGTTCCTGGCTCCGCGATGACGCGTGCGACGGCGCTGCGCGCGGTGCTGGCCTCGCAGTTTTTCACCTCGCTGGGCGACAATGCGTTGCTGATTGTCGCCATCGGTCTGCTCTTGGAGCGCGCTGCGCCGGCCTGGATGACGCCGGCGCTACGTATTTGCCTGTATTTGGCGTATGTGCTGCTGGCGCCGCTCGCAGGCGCGCTCGCCGACGCGTTCCCCAAAGGACGGGTAATGCTGCTGACAAACGTCGTCAAGCTCGGCGCATGCGTCCTGCTCGCCGCCGGCGTTCATCCGCTGCTGGCTTTCGGTGCGATCGGCATTATCGGCGTCATGTACGGACCGGCTAAATATGCCGTCCTGGCCGAATTGGTGCCGGCCGGGCAGCTGATTGCAGCCAACGCCTGGATCGAAATTTCCACCGTGGCGTCAATTATCGGCGGCACAGTGCTCGGCGGCCTGCTGCTCGCTCCCGGCTACGTTCTGACCGGCATGCGCTCGCCCGCGCACAGCGCCACGCTCGTCATCGTTGGCCTTTACGCGCTGTCTGCACTGTGCGCCGCGGCGATCCCGGCGCTCGCGAGCGCGGATAACGGCGACGCGCGCAGCGTGCGGGCAAAGGCGGCCAGCTTCGGCCATGCGTTCTCGCTGCTGTGGGCCGATCCACAAGGCAGGATTGCGCTGGCGGTGACGACGCTGTTCTGGGCGATCGCCGCGCTGTTGCAATTTCTCGTCATCGAGTGGGCCGGTACCGTGCTGGGGATGACGCTGTCGCAGTCGGCGCTGATGCAGTGCTTCCTGGCCGCCGGCATCGTCGCCGGCGCCGTCGCCGTCGCGCGGCTGGTACCCAGCGGCCGTGCGACGGCGGCGCTACCGGCGGGCCTTGCGCTGGGCGCCGCCATCCTCGCGATGACGCTGGTGCGTGAGCGCCTGGTGGCGTGTACGGTACTGGTACTCGCGGGCATCGTCGCCGCCATTGTGCTGGTGCCGATGAATGCCTTGTTTCAGCAGCGTGGCGAAGCGCTGATGGCGCCGGGCCTGTCGATTGCGGTGCAAAGCTTCAACGAGAACCTGGCGTCGCTGGTGTTCCTGGCCGCATACGGCGCGCTGCTGGCGCTGGCCGTGCCGGTACGGATGATCCTGGCCGGCTGCGGCCTGCTGACGATCGTGCTGATGCTGGCGATTATTCGCTGGCATCGAGCTGGGACGTGTGCCCCGGCAGGGGGGCGTACATGAGGGCCACGCTGACGGCCTGGCGCCTGGCATGCGTGCTTGGGCTCATCGTTCGCGGCCTGTGCACGTGCGTGTTCATCTTCCCGTGGATCGCGCCGGCAGCGCGCATGGGACACATCCAGCGCTGGTCGCTGCGCGTGCTGCGCACGTTCGGCGTCACGGTCGATGTTGCCGGTGCCGCGCCGGTGCCGGGCAACCTGCTGCTGGTGGCGAACCACGTTTCCTGGGTTGATGTGTTTGTCATCAATGCCTGCTTGCCGTCGCGCTTCGTGGCCAAGTCGGAAGTGCGCAGGTGGCCCCTGATCGGGTCCCTTGCCGCCTTGGCGGGAACCGTGTTCGTCACACGCGGCCAGCGCAGCAGCCTGCGCGACACGGTCGCCACGCTGGCCGCCAGGCTGGGTGCCGGTGAACGCATCGCCTGCTTCCCGGAAGGCACTTCGGCCGCGCAAGGCAAGCTGCGGCCGTTCAACTCCAACCTGTTCGAGGCAGCCATCGCCGCCGCCGTGCCGGTGCAGGCGCTGGCGCTCAGCTACCTCGACGATACTGGCGGGTGGCACGCGTCGGTCGAGTACATCGCCGACATGTCGCTCGCCGATAGCATGCTGGCCATCCTTAACGGCAAACCAATCCGGGCCTGCGTCAGCGCCCAGCAAGTGCTGAGCACGGCCGGCGCCACTCGGCGCACGTTGGCACTGGCCGCTCACGGGCAAGTTGCCGCTGCGCTCGCGTCGCGGATGCCGCCGGCCAGCGGCCGGGACGCCGCCTTGCACGAAGAAATTGCGTCATGATCAGAGACCGAATGACCAACGATGAAAACGATTACGAGGACAAGCGGCCGCGCGAGCGCTACGCGGCCGAAACGAAGCGGCTGCTCGGCGTGCTCGAAGCTCACCTCGCTGGACGCGACTGGATGGTCGGCAACGACTACAGCATCGCCGACATTGCCATCCGAGTGGCAACCGGCGCAGCGCGCGAAGGCGGCTTTGCCGAGCTTGAGGTCGGGCGGCGCTGCGAGGGCGCTTGTGGCGCCGGCCATCGTCAACCCAACGATCAGCAGTGAAGTGCGCATGCTGCTTGGACGCCGCCAGCGCGACGACGTTCCCGGGATTACACTTTCTTGACGAACTCGGTCTTCAGACTCATTGCGCCGAAGCCGTCGATCTTGCAGTCGATGTCGTGGTCGCTGTCGACCAGCCGGATGTTCTTGACCTTGGTGCCGATCTTGACGGTGGCGCCGGAACCCTTCAACTTCAAGTCCTTGATGACGGTCACCGTGTCGCCGTCCTGCAGCACGGTGCCGGACGAATCGCGGTACACGCGCGCGCCTTCTTCGGCCGTGTCGGCGGCCGCCGCCGCGCTCCACTCATGGCCGCATTCGGGACACACCAGCTGCACGCCGTCGTTGTAGGAGAATGCGGATTTGCAGTTGGGGCAGGCAGGCAGCGCGCGCATCGAGGTCCTTGTAGAGACAGGCGAAATGCCTGAAAACGCAAACAGTATACAGCGCCTGCGCGATGACCCGGTTGGTATCGGCCGGGCGCCAACGCGCATCTGCAAAGCGTGATAAATTAGCCGAGATGTTCCGCATCTGCGGGATCCCTCGGGAGCAGTCTGATGCTTGGTTTTACGGCGCTCGAACTGGCGCGTATCCAGTTCGCTTTCACGATGTCGTTTCACATCCTTTTCCCCGCCATCACGATCGGACTGGCCAGCTATCTGGCAGTGCTCGAACTGTGCTGGCTGCGCACCGGTCGCCAGGTCTATGTCGACCTGTACCAGTTCTGGCTCAAGATTTTTTCGGTCAACTTCGGCATGGGCGTCGTCTCCGGCCTCGTCATGGCCTACCAGTTCGGCACCAACTGGAGCGGCTTCTCCGAATTTGCCGGCAGCGTCACCGGACCGCTGCTGGCATATGAAGTACTCACCGCCTTCTTCCTCGAGGCCGGCTTTCTCGGCGTGATGCTGTTCGGCTGGACGCGCGTCGGCCCCGGCCTGCATTTCCTGTCCACCTGCATGGTGGCGCTCGGCACGCTGATCTCGGCCACCTGGATCCTCGCCTCGAACAGCTGGATGCAGACGCCGCAGGGCCACGCCATCATCAACGGCGCCGTCGTGCCGCAGGACTGGCTGGCGATCATCTTCAACCCGTCGTTTCCGTACCGGCTGCTGCACATGAGCGTGGCCGCCTTTTTGTGCACCGCGCTGTTCGTCGGCGCCTCCGCCGCCTGGCACCTGCTGCGCCGCAACGATACGCCGGCGGTGCGCAAGATGCTGTCGATGGCGATGTGGATGATCGTCATCGTCGCGCCGATCCAGGCAGTCATCGGCGACTTCCACGGCATCAATACGCTCAAGCACCAGCCGGCCAAGATCGCCGCGATGGAAGGCCACTGGGAAAGCAAGCCGGGCGAGGGCCTGCCGCTGATCCTGTTCGGCATCCCCGACATGGAATCCGAAACGACCAGGTACGCGATCGAGGTGCCGCGCCTGGGCAGCCTGATCCTCACGCACAGCCTGGACGGCCAGATCAAGGGACTGAAGGAGTTTGCGAAGCAAGACAGGCCGCCGGCGCAGATCGTGTTCTGGTCGTTCCGCATCATGGTCGGCCTCGGATTCGCGATGATCGCCCTCGGCCTGTGGAGCCTGGTCGGGCGGCGCGGCAACAAGCTGTACGCATCGCGCCCGTTCCTGTGGGCCGCGCTGCTGATGGGGCCAAGCGGCCTGGTCGCCATCCTGGCCGGCTGGGTCACCACCGAAGTGGGGCGCCAGCCTTGGGTGGTGTACGGCCTGATGCGCACCAGGGACGCCGTGTCGGCGCATGCGCCGGAGTCGCTGGCGCTGACGCTCGGCCTGTTCATCATCGTCTACCTGTTCGTGTTCGGCACCGGCATCGCGTATGTGCTGCGGCTCGTGCGCGGCGGGCCGAGCCACTTCGACGCTGCCGGCCATCCGCCCGAGGGCGGACCGGGCCACGAGCGCACGCCAGCGCGGCCGATGTCGGCGGCGCTGGACGAATCGGAATCGAAAGCGGGGCACTGATCAATGGGCATCGAACTTCCGGTCATTTGGGCCGTCATCATTTTCTTCGGCGTCTTCATGTACGTGGTGATGGACGGCTTCGACCTCGGCATCGGCATGCTGTTTCCGTTCGTGCCCGACCGCCACGACCGCGACGTCATGATGAATACTGTCGCGCCGGTGTGGGACGGCAACGAGACCTGGCTGGTGCTGGGCGGCGCCGGCCTGCTGGCGGCGTTCCCGCTGGCGTATTCGATCATCCTGTCGGGCCTGTACCTGCCGCTGATCTTCATGCTGCTCGGCCTGATCTTTCGCGGCGTCGCCTTCGAGTTCCGCTTCAAGGCGCTCGAGCACGAACGCCACGTGTGGGACAAGGCCTTCATCGGCGGCTCGGTGACGGCGGCATTTTTCCAGGGCGTCGCGCTCGGCGCCTTCTTGCAGGGCATTCCGGTCAGCGGGCGTGTCTACGCCGGCGGCCCGCTCGACTGGCTGGCGCCGTTTCCGTTGCTGTCGGGCGTCGGCGTCATGATCGCCTACACGCTGCTTGGCAGCACCTGGCTGATCATGAAGACCGAGGGCGACCTGCAGCAGCGCATGATCCATGTGGCGCGCCCGTTCAGCCTGATGCTGCTCGGCGCCATCGGCGTGGTCAGCGTGTGGACGCCGCTGACCCATCCGGAAGTGGCCGCGCGCTGGTTCAGCTTTCCCAACCTGGTGTATTTCGCGCCGGTGCCGCTGCTGGTCGGCGTCGGCATTTTCTGGCTGCTGCGCTCGCTCAAGGGCGCGCCGCATCGCAGCCCGTTCGTCGCCGCGCTCGGCCTCATCTTCCTCGGCTACACCGGCATGGCGATCAGCATCTGGCCGAACATCGTGCCGCCGTACATCACCATCTGGACCGCGTCGTCGCCGCCGCAAAGCCAGGGCTTCGCGCTGGTCGGTACGCTGTTCATCCTGCCATTCATTCTCGGCTACACGGTGTGGTCGTACTACGTTTTCCGCGGCAAGGTAAGGGTCGGGGAGGGCTACCATTGAAGCGCAAACGCTGGCTCTCGCGGATCGGCTGGCTGCTGCTCATCTGGGCGGCCAGCGTGGCGGCGCTGGCGCTGGCTGCAGCGCTGATGCGCCTGTTGATGCGCGCGGCCGGAATGTACTGACGGCGCACGCGCGGCCGCGCTGAAACGCGCCCGTCCGTGGCACAATGGACATTACTTGCCGACGCCGCACTGGAGACTGCTCGATGACCCCGTACCAACGCTTTGTCGATGCCCGCGACTTCCTGCAACGCCACCGCGACGACTACGACGCCGCCTACCGCGGCTACGTGGCGCCGGCGCTGACGACGTTCAACTGGGCGCTCGATTTTTTCGACGTCCAGGCGCAGGGCAACGACAGGCC
The DNA here is from genome assembly GCF_049897565.1 of Massilia sp. TWR1-2-2. Lineage (NCBI taxonomy): Bacteria > Pseudomonadati > Pseudomonadota > Betaproteobacteria > Burkholderiales > Oxalobacteraceae > Massilia > Massilia sp. TWR1-2-2. Next base: position 270,298 of record NZ_JAFCWM010000001.1, read on the forward strand.
GGCGCTGTGGGTCGTGGGCGAGAATGGCAGCGAAGAAAAAGTGACGTACGCCGAAATGTCGGCGCGCTCGAACCTGGTGGCCAACTACCTGCGCGAGCGCGGCGTCAGGCGCGGCGACCGCGTTCTGCTGATGCTGCCGAACCGGGTGGAGCTATGGGAAATCATGCTGGCCGGGATCAAGCTTGGCGCGGTGCTGGTGCCCACCAGCATGCTGGCGGCGCCGGCCGACCTGGCCGACCGCCTGCAGCGCGGCGCCGTGCGCCACGTGATCGCGCAGGCGTCCGAGTGCGCCAAGTTCGCCGGCCTGGCAGGCGAGTTCACCCGCATTTCCGTTGGCGGCAAGTGCGACGGCTGGTTTGCGCTCGGTCGCAGCGCCGGCCCCGACGCCGCCTTCGAGCCCGACGGCCCGACCATGGCGACCGATCCGCTGCTGCTGTACTTTACTTCCGGCACCACCGCCAAGCCGAAGCTGGTGATGCACAGCCACCAGAGCTACCCGGTCGGCCACTTGTCGACGATGTACTGGATCGGCCTGCAGGCAGGCGACGTCCATTGGAACATCAGCTCGCCCGGCTGGTCCAAGCACGCCTGGAGCTGCTTTTTCGCGCCGTGGAACGCCGGCGCCACGGTGTTTGTCTATGACTACGAGCGCTTCAGCGCCAAAGCCGCGTTCGACGTGATCCAGCGCTGCGGCGTGACGTCGCTGTGCGCGCCGCCGACGGTGTGGCGCATGATGATCCAGGAAGACCTGGCGGCCTGGCAGCTGCCGCTGCGCGAACTGGTCGGCGCCGGCGAGCCGCTCAACCCGGAAGTCATCGAGCAGGTCGAGCGCGCCTGGGGCATTCGCATCCGCGACGGCTTCGGCCAGTCGGAGACGACCGCGCAGATCGGCAACTCGCCGGGCCAGCTGCTCAAGCCCGGCTCGATGGGGCGACCGCTGCCCGGCTACAAGATCACCTTGCTCGACGCCGACGAACGGCCGGCCGACGAGGGTGAAATCGCCGTCGACATGACGGCCGACCTGGTCGGCCTGATGCGTGGCTACGAGGGCGAGCTCGGCAAAAACGCCGAGGTCATGCGCGACGGCTACTACCATACCGGGGACGTCGCCATGCGCGACGCCGACGGCTACTACTTTTATATCGGACGCAATGACGACGTCTTCAAGTCGTCCGACTACCGTATCAGCCCGTTCGAACTCGAGAGCGTGCTGATCGAGCACGACGCGGTGCTGGAGGCGGCCATCGTGCCCAGCCCGGACGCCTTGCGCCTGGCGGTGCCAAAGGCGTTCATCACCTTGCGCGCGGGCGTGCAGCCGGGCAACGAGGTGGCGCAGTCGATCTTCGCGTTCGCGCGGGCGCGCCTGTCGCCCTACAAGCGGATCCGCCGCATCGAGTTTCGCGATCTGCCGAAGACAATTTCAGGCAAGATTCGCCGCGTCGAACTGCGCAAGCAGGAAACTGCCGGCGCAGAAGACGAACGGCCGGCCGCCGAATACCGCGAAGACAATCCATCCTAACCCCTGCTATTTTCATCATTTACCGATTGTTCCATGACCACTACCAAGAGTTCCAAGTCAAAAACCAGCACGCCGCCGTGCAAGGTCCAGCTGTCGCCGGTGCACGGCAACGGCGTCTTTGCCACCCGTAAGATCGAGGCGGGCGAGCGCATCATCGAATACACGGGCGAACGCATCGATTGGCCGGAGGCGCTGCGGCGCACCGAGGCGAGCGACGGCCCGCTGAACCACACGTTCTATTTCAGCCTTGACGACGGCAACGTCATCGACGGCGGCAGCTGCGGCAACGACGCGCGCTGGATCAACCACGCCTGCGAGCCGAACTGCGAAGCCTACGAGGAAGACGGCCGGGTCTTCATCCACGCCCTGATGGACATCGATGCCGGCCAGGAGCTCAACTACAACTACGCGCTGGTGTACGAACCGCGCCACACCAAGGCCGTCAAGGCCGCGTTCGCATGCCGCTGCGGTGCGCCGGGCTGCCTGTGCACGATGCTGGCGCCGAAAAAGCGCAAGTCGCGCGCCAGGGCTGCCGCTTAGGGGCGCACGGTGTTCAGCATTGCGCCTGAATTGTTCGGCGAATGCCAGTTACGTACGAAGCCAGGACCGCAGTGGCGGGCCAGGCCAGGATCCTCGAGACGACCTACGTCGCCGACGTGCAGGCCGACGGCAACGTAGCCGGCTGCAGTCCAGTTCGTCATCCTCGCGAACGCTGGGATGACGGTTTTGAGGTCAACAAAGTAGTACGGGAAACGGTCCGCTTCGTCACAGCCCGACCGGGTACGTCTCGGGCGCTTCGCCGCTGTCCCAGTGGCTGGTCGGCTCGAGCGGGCGCACCGCGTCGGTCGTGTCGATGTGGATCACCGCGTCGAATTGATGGGGCAGCTGCGCGCTGAAGTAGTGGCTCTGGCGTTCGGTGCGCGGCAGGTACAGCACGCCGATGGCGCGCTCCAGGCGTGCCTCGAGCAGCGCATCGCGCGCCGCGCTGCGCGGACGCAGCGGCAGCATGAAGTTGCCAAGGCCGGTCTGGTGGAACAGGTCTTCATAGCTGCCCGCCAGCGCCGGACGCACCTGCTTGCGCTCGGCCGGGCCGTCCCAGTCGGACGCCGCGGTAACCCAGCCGTGGTAGGTCGAGAAGCCGACCAGGAATGCATCGTCGCCGTAGCGCTTGCGCGCCAGTTCGCCTACCGTCCATTCGCCGAGCCGGCCGACCTCGGTGGCGCGGGCGTCGCCGACGTGCGAGTTGTGTTCCCACACCACCACCTTGGCCGGCACGCCGCGCGTCTGCCCCAGGTGCTCGGCCAGCGCATCGAGCGTGTCGGCCATGTGGCGGTCGCGCAGGTTCCACGACGACACGCGGCCGCGGAACATGGTGCGGTAGTACTCCTCGGCGTTTTTCACCAGCCGCGCATTTTGCTGCGCGTAGAAAAAGGCGTCGCGGGCGCCAATGTCGTCGCGCCGCATGTCGGCAGCGGCGCGCTGCTGGATCTGCTCGAGTGTGGCGACCACTTCGCGCCGGCACGATTCGGAGCTGCCGAGCCCGGCGGCGTAAGCGTACTGCTGGCTGTCGTCGCCGTATTGGTCGAAGCAGGCGTAGCGCTTGCGCGCTTCCTCGGCGCCGGCCGGGTCGACCTGCTGCAGGTAGCGCAGCACTTCCTCCATCGACGTAAACAGGCTGTACAGGTCGAGGCCGTAGAAGCCGGCGCGCGCGGCGCCCTGGCGCTGGTCGTTACAGGCGCGCAGCCGGTCGATGAAATGGACGACGTCGTCGTTGCGCCACATCCAGCTGGGGAAGCGGCGAAAGCCACCGAGCGCGCCGAGCGCATCGACATCGTTGCCCTCGGCGCGCACGTAGCGGTTGACGCGGTAGGCGTCGGGCCAGTCGGCTTCGACGGCGACGGCGGTAAAGCCGTGCTCGCTGATCAGGCGCTCGGTAATGCGCGCGCGCTGTTCGTAAAACTCGTGGGTGCCGTGGGTGGCTTCGCCGAGCAGCACGAAGCGGGCCTCGCCGATCAGGTCGAGCAGGGCGTCGTAGTCGCCGGCGCCGCCGTCGAGCACGTGGGCGCTGTCGGCGATGGCGCGCGTCAGCGCGGCGGTGTCGGTGGAAGGGACGGAGGTTGGCGGCATGGCTGTCTCGCTGCTCAGTGGGTTGCGCTGGCACGGTGTGCCTGCCGGCGCCAGGCGAGCGCCAGCAGGTCCTGCACTTCCTCGTCGCCGGTCTGGTCGAAGTGGCGGTACCACTGGCTGACGGCGTGAAATTGCACCGGCGTGGCCAGGCAAACCATCTCGTCGACTTCGGCGGCCAGCGCTTCCACGGTTTCCGGCGGGCCGACGGGCGCTGCCACCACCAGCCGGGCAACGCCGGCGCGGCGCACTATTTTGATGGCGGCGCGCAAGGTCGAGCCGGTGGCGATGCCGTCATCGACGAGGATGACGCAGCGTCCGGCCAGCGCGGGCGCGGGGCGGCCGGCGCGGTAGAGACGGTCGCGGCGGGAGATTTCGGCCAGCGCGCGCTCGCTGGCCTGCTCGACTTCGTCGGCGCTGACGATGCCCGATTCGACCAGGCCGGCCTGGAGCACGCGCACGCCGCCGGCGCCGACGGCGCCGATGGCATATTCTTCATGGCCCGGCATGCCGAGCTTACGCACCAGCATGACGTCGAGTTCGACGCCGAGCGCTTCGGCAATGGCGAAGCCAACCGGCACGCCGCCGCGCGGCAATGCCAGTACCAGCACATCGGGCCGGTTGGCGTAAGTGGAGAGCCGCTGCGCCAGTTGTTTGCCGGCATGGCCGCGGTCCTTGAAACGGTCGGCACTGGACATCGGGCGTCCCTCGTCGCGTAAATAGGTTAGACATCGATGGCGAGCGACAGTTGCAGGGAATTGATGGAAGGGCGCCGCGGCAGCGTGGCCGCGGCGCCCGGATGGCGCGCTTACTGGATCGTCAGCTGCCTGGCTGCGCTCGCCTGCCTCTTCGGCAGCGTCAGCGTCAGCAGGCCATCTTCGAGCCTGGCGTCGGCGCCGGCGTCGTCGACGTCGGTGGGCAGCAGGAAGCTGCGCACGAACTTGCGCGCGACGCGCTCGCTGTAGACAACGCTTTCGCCTTCGCGCTGTTGGTCGTCCTGTTTGGCCTCGGCCTCGATGGTGACGCGCTGGCCATCGACGGAGACCTTGACGTCTTCCTTCTTGACGCCCGGCAATTCAGCCTCGACGCGGAACGTGTTGTCGTCTTCGGCGACGTTTACGCGCGGGCTGGCCAGGCTTTGGCGGGGCGCGCGGGCGGCCGCGGCAGCCTGGGCCACCGGCGCGATAAAGTCTTCGAACATGCTTTCGACCATGCGGCCGAGCTGGTCCTCGATGGAGCTGGGACGATAGCGGGCCAGCGGAGAACCGGTCCTTCTGGTGAGATTCATGGCAACCCCCTCGATATCAAGTGTTGTTGGGCGCGACCTGACGGGCCGCGCCCGCACTGTCTTTATATGACAGGCGGGCGCCGTTTTCAAGAGGTGTGGGCAGTGCCGCGGCGGCGTCAGCCGAGGTTTTGGCGGTGGAAGCGCAGGTGGTCTTCCATGAAGGTGGAGATGAAATAATAGCCGTGGTCGTAGCCGGCGTGGCGGCGCAATTCGAGCCGCTGGCCGGCCAGGGCGCAGGCGCTTTCAAACACCTCGGGTCGCAGCTGTGTGGCGAGGAATTTGTCGCCGAGGCCCTGGTCGATCAGGATGCCTTGCGGGAAGGGCGCGTGCATCATGCGCATCAGTTCGCTCGCGTCGTAGTGGCTCCACGCTTCCGCGTCGGCGCCGAGATAGCCGCCGAACGCCTTTTCGCCCCACGGGCACAGCGTCGGCGCGGCGATCGGCGCGAAGGCCGAGACCGAGCGGAACAGGTCCGGGTTGCGCAGGGCCAGCACCAGCGCGCCGTGGCCGCCCATCGAGTGGCCGAAAATACCGACACGCTCGGCGTCGACCGGCAAGGTGCGCAGCACCAGCGCGTGCAGTTCGAGGATGTAGCTGTACATGCGGTAATGCCGGCGCCACGGTTCGGTGGTGGCGTCGACGTAGAAGCCGGCGCCGGCGCCGAAATCCCAGGCGTCGGTTTCGCCGGCCACGCCGGCGTCGCGCGGGCTGGTGTCGGGCGCGATCAGGATCATGCCTTCGCGCGCGGCGTAGCGCTGGGCGCCGCCCTTGGTGGGGAAGGTTTCCTCATTGCAGGTCAGGCCGGCCAGGTAAAACATGGCTGGCAGCAGCGCGCCTGGGGCGACGCGCGGCAGAAATACCGAGAAGCGCATCGGCAGGCCGATGGCGGTCGAATCGTGGCGATAAAAGCGTTGCACCCCGCCGAAGCAGGCGTGTTCGCTGATGAGTTCTGGCATACGGCATCCGGATCGTGGTCGAGTGCGAAGTATGCCCTGCCGGCGCGAACTTTGCCAACGCGCCGCTAAGCGCGCCCGGGCAACGCGAGCTGGCGGGCAACGGCGGCGTGGATGGCGTCGAAGTCGTCGCCGGTGTCTTGCAATTCGGCCGCCAGCAAGGTGTAGCGGGCGCGCATTTCCAGTTCAGTCGGCGTCTGCTGGCCCGGCAGGCGCGGCGCCATCGGCGCGAACGTGAAGATGTTGGCGGCGTAGTCGCGCGTGGCCAGGCCCCAGGTGCCGATCCGTACGCCCGCGTACAGCAACTTGCTGTCCATCAGTGGGCAGCCGCCGGCGGCACAGGCGAAATAAAACATCGTGTCGGCGTCGTCGCGCAGCACGCCGGGCGTCTGGACGGCGAAGTCATGGACGATGGCGGCGCGCCGGTATTTGCCGGTGTACGGGCTGCCGATGTAGCTCCAGAGGGTGCGTGGAATGCTGGCGCCGTTGGTAATGCCGTCCTTCGGCGCATCCCAGCGCCGCCCCTGCGGGTCGATATACCAGAACGCTTCGAGCAAGCGCATGTTGCCGTCGTCGACGTCGTCACATAACCATTCGGTCTTGGGATTGCCGGAAAAGCTGCCATACAGCATGGTGTCACCTCCCTCGCGCCAGTACAGCACGGCGATGAGGACGGCACGATGGGCTGGCGCAAAGGCCGGTGGCGTCAGACCAGTTGCAGCGCGCCAAGCACGGCGCCGACGGCGAGCAGCCACAGCAGGTGGATCTTCGTGCGCCAGATGACCAGGCCGCTGGCCACCGCCAGCAGCCACAGCGGCCAGTCGTGGCCGGCATCGCGGCCGGCGGCGCCAAGGATGAAGCTGGTCGACAGCAGCAGCGCGATGACCATCGGCGCCATGCCCTGCTTGAACGCACGCACGGCGCGCAGCTCGCGGTTGCGGTGGCCCCACTGCGCCGCCACATAGGTCAGCACCGTCGACGGAATCATGATGCCGAGCATGGTCACGGCCACGCCGAGCAGGGCGGCCGTCATGCTGCCGGCATTCATGCCGACGTGCCAGCCCATCAGCGCGACGAACAGCACGTTGGGCCCGGGCGCGGCCTGCGCCAGCGCGATCGATTCGTTGAACTGGGCCTGGGTCAGCCACTGGTGCTGCTCGACCAGGAAGCGGTGCATTTCCGGCGTGGTGGAGATGGCGCCGCCGACCGACATCAGCGACAGCATCAGGTAGTGGCCGAACAGGTTGGCCCAGTCGGCCCAGCCGAGCACCAGGTGCAGCGGCGCGTTCATGGCTGGAGCCTGCGATAGGTCAGCACGCAACTGACGCCGCCAAGTCCGAACAGCACGTAAATGAGCGGCACCTGCAGCAGCGCCACCAGCACGAAGCCGGTGATGGCGATGGCGGCGCACCATGCCAGCGGCATGGGATTGCGCGCCAGCGCGCCAGTGAGCTTGAGGCCGGCTGCGCCGATCAGCCCGGCCGAGACGGCCGCCATGCCGCGCAGCGCGCCGGCGACGTGCGAGTCGGAGGCGAACTGGGCGTGCAGCAAGGCCAGCAGCAGGATCAGCACCAGCGGCACCGCCAGCATGCCGGCCAGCGCCGCCATCGCGCCGGCCAGGCCGAAATAGCGTCCGCCGATCATCATCGACAGGTTGATGACATTGGGGCCGGGCATGACTTGGGCGACGGCCCAGTCTTCGATGAATTCGTCCGGCGTCAGCCAGCCCTTGCGCTCGACCAGTTCGCGCTGGACAACGGCGAGCACGCCGCCGAACCCTTGCAGTGCAAGCAACGTGAAGGAAACGAACAGGTCGGTCAGCGACTGTGGCGCGGGCCGCGGAGGCAAAGGCGCGGGGATCATGCGTCCATTATCGCGTGCGTGCGCGGTGCTGTCCATGCCGGCAGGAATCGATTTTACGGGGCCGGACGTGGCGTACGACGCGTGCATTCGGATGGTGTTAGTGTGCACCTCAGCGCCCGATGAGGCCGCTTCAATAATTGCAGCCTCGATGGGAATGTGACATTGACTTTACAATTTATTGTTGGATACTCTGTAGGCAATCCGCGCCCCCGTCGTTACATGTAAAGGAACCGCGATGACTCAAGTCCTCAATCCAATGGCAGGCGAACTGGCCTTGGATGAAACAGCTTATGAGCGGCGCGACGTACGTAGTCGCGATATCGTCGATCACGCCATTTCCGTCCAGCAAACGCGCAACACCATGTCAGCACTGGAATACATGAAGTCCCACGACGTTGCCGCAGAGGTCATCGAGCGCGTGTTGCTCGATCCGGATCGCCGCCGCGCCATCGCAGAGCATTAAGCTCGTCCACCGCCGCCGCGCCATGCCGCGCGCGACCGCCTTAATCGTGTAAGAATGATATCGAATTCTGTCCTGTTCAGAACGCCAGGCCAGTGGGGTTATACACAAAAAAGTCCCACAGGAATTGTCGAGATATTTTTTCGCACTTTCTTCATTGACTTTCTAAGTCGTTGATTTTAATCACAATATTTATTGCCTTCCGAACGGGCACTTTGTTGAAACCCGCATCGTTACAGGCTTGCGCGATGTCAAGGGGGGCTTATCCACAAAGTTATGCACAACTGCTGTGGATATCTGAAAAAGTGCTTTAGAAACGGCCACTTACGTGAATCGGCATGGATTGACGCGCGAGCGCGGCTGGCGCCGGCCTGCCTTTGTCGCCGCCATTTTCTAAAAATGCCCGAAATCTGCTTGCGCCAGACAACTGGACGGATGTACAGTCATATTCCTTTCCAGTTTGAATGCATGCCATGTCCGTCGTTGCTGTCCCCGTCGCTTCCGATGACCCGTACGCCAGCCTGAACCGCGAGCAGCGTGCCGCCGTCGAGCACGATATCGGCGCCCAGGATGGCGTATCGCGGCCGTTGCTGGTCATCGCCGGCGCCGGTTCCGGCAAGACCAACACGCTGGCGCACCGGGTTGCCCGGCTGATCCAGAGCGGCGCCGATCCGCAGCGCATCTTGCTGCTGACGTTCTCGCGGCGTGCCGCCAGCGAGATGACGCGCCGCGCCGGCAGCGTGCTGCACCGCGTGCTCGGCTTGCGCGGCAGCCAGGCGCCGACCAGCCTGCCGTGGGCCGGCACCTTCCACAGCATCGGCGCGCGCCTGCTGCGCGAGTACGCCGGCCGCATCGGGCTGGAAGAATCGTTCACCATCCATGACCGCGGCGATTCCGAAGACCTGATGGGAATGGTGCGGCACGACATCGGCCTGACCCAGACGCAGAAGCGGTTCCCGTTGAAGGGCACTTGCCTGTCGATTTATTCGCGCGTGGTCAACAGCCGCGACCCGCTGCCGCTGGTGTTGCAAAGCACTTTCCCTTGGTGCAACGAATGGGCGGAGGAACTGAAGACGCTGTTCGGCGCCTACGTCGACGCCAAGCAGGAACAGAACGTGCTCGACTACGACGACCTGCTGCTGTTCTGGTCCGAGATGGCGGCCGATCCGGAGCTCGGTCCCGAGCTGGGCGAGCTGTTCGACCACGTGCTGGTCGACGAGTACCAGGATACCAACCGGCTGCAGGCGGCCATCATCACCGGCATGAAGCCCGACGGGCGCGGCGTGATGGTGGTGGGCGACGATGCGCAGTCGATCTATTCGTTTCGCGGCGCCACGGTGCGCAACATCCTCGATTTTCCGAAACAGTTTTCGCAGCCGGCGCAGATGATCACGCTGGACCGCAACTACCGGTCGACGCAGCCGATCCTGGACGCATCGAACGCAGTCATCGATGCGGCGCTGGAGCGGCACGCCAAGAACCTGTGGACCGACAAGGTGTCGACCGCGCTGCCGCAACTGGTGCTGATTCCCGACGAGGCCGAGCAGGCGCGCTGGGTCTGCAACCGTATCCTTGAGCATCGCGAGGCCGGCATCGCGCTGACGGCGCAGGCGGTACTGTTTCGCGCCGCCAGCCATAGTGCCGCGCTCGAGCTCGAACTCATGCGGCGCAATATTCCGTTCGTTAAGTTTGGCGGGCTGAAGTTTCTGGAGGCGTCGCACATCAAGGACGTGCTGGCGGTGCTGCGCTTTGCGCAGAATCCGAGCGGGCGGCTGGCCGGCTTCCGTGTGGCACAACTGATTCCCGGCATCGGCCCGGCCAACGCCGCCAAGTTGCTGGACGCGGTCGGCGAAGCGGCCGAGCCGGTGCTGGCCGTGGAGCAGTTTGTGGCGCCGACAAAAAGCAGCGGCGACTGGCAGCAGTTTGTCGACCTGTTTCGCGCGCTGCGCACGCCAGGGCTGCGCTGGCCGGCCGACATCGAGCTGGTCAAGAACTGGTACATGCCGCATCTTGAGCGCATGCACGACGACGCGCAGGTGCGTGCGGCCGATGTCGAGCAACTCGCCGCGCTTGCAGGCGGCTACGGCACGCGCGAAAACTTCCTCGCCGAAATCACGCTCGATCCGCCGGAAGCGACCAGCGACCGCGCCGGGCCGCCTTTGCTCGACGAGGATTACGTGATTCTGTCGACCATTCATTCGTCGAAGGGGCAGGAGTGGAAATCGGTGCACGTGCTCAACGTCGTCGATGGCTGCATTCCGTCCGACATGAGCACTGGCAATGCCGATGATATCGAGGAGGAGCGACGCCTGTTGTATGTGGCGATGACGCGTGCCAAGGAGCACTTGCACCTTGTGGTGCCGAACCGCTTCTTCATCAAACAGCAGGCGCAGATGGGCGATCGTCACGTGTACGCCGCGCGCAGCCGCTTCATCAGTCCGGCGATGCTGAAGCATTTTGAGGAATGCGTGTGGATTACCGCCGACACGCAGAAAAGCCGCAAGCCGATGCCCGACAGCGTGCGGATGCTGGTGCGCGATCGCGCGCGCAAGGCGTGGAAGTAGGGCGGATCAGGCGGGCGGCAGGGGTGTGGCGACGGCAATGTAGTGCTGCGCGGCGCCGTCCGAATTTTTGATGGCGAGCACCGAGCAATGAAGGCGGCGCGGGCCGGCGGGCAGCGTGGTATTGATGTCGCCGGTCCAGGAACCGTCACGCGCCAGGGCGACACGGATATCGTTGGCAAGCGCTTCGGGAAATGGCTGGCGATGGACCGCGTGCAAGTCGCGGCCGCGCAGTTGTTCGCGGGCGAGGCCGGCGAAGTGGCAGAACAGCGGGTTGGCGTCGAGTATGCGGCCGTGGAGATCGAGCGTGAGCACCATCGCGTGGTGGTCGACCGCGGCCTGGACTTGGCGGGCGCGGTCGAGTTCGGCCAGCGCGTCATTGCGGGCCTGAGCTGCGGCGGCCAAGGTTGCGTAGGCGCGCAGCGAAGCGATGACGGTGGTGAACAGTTTGCGTGTCGTGAGATCAGTTTTGCTCCAGAAATCGCTGATGTCGTAATCGACGATAATGCTGTGCTCGAGTGCCTGGCCAGGCTGGCCGGTGCGCAAGACGATGCGAACGAGGTCGTTGTGCAAGGTTTCGCGTACCTGGCGCGCCAGGCGCAGGCCGGCGTCGGGCGTTTCCATCATGACGTCGAGCAGGATCAGGGCTACGTCGGGGGTATCGCGAAGCTTGGCCAGCCCTTCCTTGGCGGAGTAGGCGTGGAAAAAGCTGAGGCGGCGACCAAGAAAGTTGGTGGTGCTGAGTGCGAACTTGGTGACGACGTGCACATCGACATCATCGTCGACGATCAGGATGCGCCAAGGCGCCGGCTCTGCCGCGTTGGCGCCGGCCGACGACGCTTCCTCATCATTGAGGAACATGTCCGGCTCATCTTCATCGACATGATCGGTTGCTCGCATCTGCCAACACTAAGTCAGTGCGGGCGCTTTGTCAAAGCAATTCCCGGCGCATGAAATTGGCTGCAGAGCCGCAATTTTCGCCGACTTATCCCCTGTTGTAGGAATTTGTAGGAATATGCCGCATAGGAGCTTGATGGAAAAAACGATGACGAAGGCAAGTCATTGATTTTGTTCATTTTTAATTTTGCCTTTAGAACGGGCATTTTGTTGAAAACCGCGTGAATACGGGCCTTCCGGGGAGTCGGAAGTGCCTTATCCACAACGTTATCCACAGTTCGTGTGGATATCAGGAAAAGTTGAATTAAATCCGTGGGTTAGCGAAGAACGGACGTCGAGTTCACCTCCGGTTGCCATGACTTTATAGTGCTTCTCAGCACTTCATCGTGCTAAGAAGTAAATCTCGCACGCGGCGTCCGGTTCGTGGTTTACTTCGAGTACTCGTCGAGAAGCGCACGTATTTCCTGTTTGGAAAGCTGTCCGGATTTCAGGATAGCGGCGAGATCATCCTTGGTGATTGGGTTGCGAGCGAGGATGCGCTTGAGGTCTGCTTTGTCTATAGCGAACGCGGTAATTGGAACTATCGAAGTCGGATCGTCGAGTTCGCTTAGCGGAAGGGGGAACCTGTCCACATTGACGTAGATCTTGTACCTGGTGAAACCCTCGGGGAAATCCCGATCGTGATACAGGGTCGTGCCCGTAGGCAGGAGATGAAACGGACCATTTCTACTGTGGCTTCCCAGGAGCATTGGGACCTGAAGCTGGTGCACTTTGATCGCTGTTGGTCTTGCTTTCTCATGTGCGTAAGTTCCCGACCCCATCAGAGCAACCATGATTACGACGGTCATCTTCGACTCACGAGTTGTCTCTAAGGGCCGAGCAGGACCGCTTTGGCTGAATTCAAAAAGTTTCGGTGCCCCTCGAGTTTTAAGATTGCGTCGGGTCCCATTGCCAGATGGTTTTGCCGTATGCCGAATCAAAATTTGGAGCGCGTTCTCCCTGCGTGAGGCGTCGGCGCGAGTTTGCGTGTGCAGGAGTGAAGTAGAATCCAGAGGTTCTACACATCTCACCGCCTATCACTTGTTTTAGCAGCGTGATTTCGGCTTTCGCTTCATCTGGCATAGCGTCGTCAAATTCACCTTCCATAATTTCCACGAAATACCAGTTGCATGGCCGGTCCACGAACGCTTCGTCTGCGATAGCCAGAGCCGCAAAATCCCGATGTTCCTTCCCTAACATGTAGACGGTCGGCTCGAATAATTTCACCCATTGACTCTTGGTGGCGAATTCAAACATTTTCTCTTCATCGATCCAGAGATTGTCTCTGCCAATTTTTTTAAGCGCCTCGATTCCAATATCACTAAACGTCTTGGACGGACGCAGCTTGCCGCCGCCATTTCCCATCCATGCAAATTGAAGCGATGCGTTTGGGTCGTCTTGAGAGACATAAACGCCTGTTCGACCGGGCGTTTTTCCACTTTGGCCGGTTACGTCCGTCCTTATGCGAAAGCGTGGCAGTTTCGGGTGCTCCAACACGAACTTCGCGTATATGTGGTGAAATCCAAAGTCAGACCAACGGCTGTCATGGTAATCATCAAGGGTTTGGTCGAGCATGATTGCATAGTCGCTGATTTCTCTTACTATCCTCTCAAAAGCGTCTTCTTCTTCAACCGTCGCCCACTGTGTTGAATATTCTGCGATGGCGCGAAAGCAGTCATTCGTACCAGACTTTGCGTAGCGCTCCAGCGCGCGGCCAGCCATATCTTTAACGAGCGATGCTTGAAAGTCCTTCAAAAATGGCCAAGCGTTATTTGACCAATTTGCCACAGTGTTGCGTGTGCCCCAACGCGGATCCACTAGAACCGAATCGCGGCCCTGCTGTTTAGCAGCAGACAGCAAGGGGTCGATAAAGCCGTTCATCAAGTCTGACACCATCCTGTGGAGGCCTTTAAGATAATCCAGTGATGCGAAGTGGTAGAGCATGGCGGCTTGTTTTCGCTGCCAAGCGGTTAGCTTTAGCTCGTTCGGATTAGATACTGATATATTCATCTCGCCGCTCCGTTGGTAAGTTGGCCCGGCAAAGCCGGAATGCCAATTTTTCCTGAAAATCCTGGACCATCGAAATCGGTGTATCCCCACCCGGTTTCAAAGGGTCCCGAAATGCTCGGGTGGTTAATTTTTTCACGAATTGCCAGGTGATTTTCGAAGAATATTGTTTTCTGTCGGTTGTTCATGTTAGCTGTGAGCGCATCGGCCTCTGCTTGTGTTAAAGACTTGCCCAAGGATTCCTTTTTTCCGTTTTTCTTGAAATAAGTAATTGTGTCGGCGCGAGCATCCCCTTTGGGAATATTAAATACTATTTGCTCCCAGCCTCCTTCAAGATGGTGTTCCGGCAATCCCTGTTTTGTCTGACTAGAAGCCATCCCTGCCCAAGTATTCAGCCTCTCTCCTGCTTTGACATCATAGTTAGCAAACTGTCCATTGGCATTCCAGTCTGGCCAGACCCCGAGGTGCCGCCGCCAGGCTGCCTTAGGGTCAGGAGAGCTTTGCAGTTTCCTAAAAATTTCTTCCGAGATCCAACAATCGCTCATGCCGCGGCTACTTGGCGAAACGATTCGGTATAGTCGGGCAGGTCCGTGAATCACGTTTGCCCTCAATGTGTGAAATGACGCGATACTCTGATTGTTCAGATTCGGAAATTGATCGGCCGGTGTTCTATTGTTGCCTTTCGTGTCTCGATGGGATGACATTCGAACTACTAACTGTCTCGCATTTAATGCCTCAACGGGACGATGAAAGCGGTCACCCGCCGAGGATAAATATCCCGGCTTCCGCTTGCGCATGAGGGCAATTGCATGGGATTCCGGGAGAACACCGCGATAGTGAATGTTCGCCGTATCTAGGGAAGCGCTGAACAATTGACGATTTCTGCGCAGTCGACGCGCGCAACAGAGCCGCGTTTTTGGGGTGCCTCAATTTTCATTCTCAAGCAGTCAAACCGGCGAATTTTGCCATTTTTGATGCATTTTCCCTGTGCTTCCGTCCTCAGGACGGAGCTCGGGTTTCAGAGACCCTAAATTGTCGGCCAGCCAGCACCAGATTAGCGAAGCCGAACAGCGTGAACAGTTGCGCGGTGTTTTTCGCCAGGCCACGATAGCGCGCCTTACGATGGCGGAAGAGGTTCTTCACAACGTGGAATGGATGCTCAACTTTCGCGCGAACGCTGGCCTTCAAGTGCTCCAGCTTTTCCGTCATGCGGCCGAGTTTGTTGTTGGGCAGCGCCTTGCGTTTGGAGCGCTTCATCGCGACGTGCCAGGTCACGCTTTTTCCAAGATTTTCTTCGCGTTTTTCGACGCTTTGGTAGCCGGCGTCGCCCATCGCCGCGACTTCATCACCATGCAGCAGTGCGTGTGCCTGCGTGACGTCCGACACGTTGCCGGCAGTGCCGATCACGGTGTGTACGAGGCCAGACGCCGAGTCCACACCGATGTGGGCTTTCAGCCCGAAGTGCCAGTCGTTACCCTTCTTGGACTGGTGCATTTCTGGATCGCGTTTCTTGTCTTTGTTCTTGGTCGATGGAGGTGCCGCGATCAGCGTGGCATCGACGATCGTACCTTCCCGCATCATCAAACCCTGCGCTGCCAGGTGCCCGTTAATCGTCTCGAAGATCTTACGTGTGAGTTCATGGGTCTCAAGCAGTCGACGAAATTTCAAGAGCGTCGTCGCGTCCGGCGCCGACTCGCGATTGAGGTCGATACCGACGAAGGCACGAATCGCCTGGCTGTCGTAGATCGCGTCTTCAATGCCTTCGTCAGACAGGCCGAAGCACTGCTGGGCCACGTACATGCGCAGCATGCGCGCCAGTCCGATCGGCGGGCGGCCAGCGCCTTCTACCTTCGGATAGTGCGGCTCGATCAGTTCATGCAATTTCGACCAAGGCGTGACACTGTCGATCTTCGCGAGGAAGCGATCGCGCCGGGTCAGCTTCTTTTTGGCGGCGTATTCGAGGTCGGAAAAACTCTTCTGCATGATCAACTGGACGGTGGTCGCGATGGCATTATTGTCGCAGGTCTTGCCAGCGACCGGAACGGGTTCCGGAAGAATAAATCAGTGCTTCCCTAGAATGGCATGTTGCTTCGTCAATATCTGAAGCTCTAGTTTTGCAATTACTTTATCGACAAGCCGTTGGGTTGGTTGGAGCGCAGCTCCAATGTATTTGTCGGCGACTTCGCGGACGCTTTTCACTTGCTCTAGCGCTGCCTTGGCCTTCGCGCTAATAACGGGAATAGCGTTGACGCGGCTCGCAAGCGTATCGAGCACCTTGATTCCTCGATCGAATGCCGCCATCACGGCAGCCGTATTGATCTTCCCGCGCAGCGACTTCAACTCATCTGCCAGCCATTGGAAAACTTCGTCGACTCGTTTCGACTTCAGGAAAAGCTGTACATCTCTACGCCTTAGGAAAGTTATCACCCAGGTCATTGCGCCATTCAATGCTTTCTCAACTGCTAGTCCGCCCTCGCGGCGGATGAAGGCGAAGAAGATCTTTAAGACTCCTTTCGCAAGCGATCCCAAGCTTGGAAACAGACCAATTAAAGTCAGGAGCAAGGAAACCCATGTCCAAGAGTCTGCGGGTGCCTTGCCGATCTTTTTGCAGTCAGCAATAAGGTCCCTAATGTCGCAGACCTGATCGATGAGCGGAATCATCGATATGCCTGCGTCCACCAAAATTTGTCCCGTAGTGCGGTTCTCGTTGAAGTCGCCTTCCACCGCCTCCCAGAACCATACAAACGGATTCGAGCTGGCCTCATGTTTGGGTTCGGGTTCGTTCGTTGCCCACGCAAGGGCATCCCTCAATTGTGTTGTTTGGACGACTTCAGCCATTAGGGTCAGCCTCGGGAAAGGTTTTTAACGCGGGACGCAAAAGTGGATTAGTTGTTCGCTATTTTTTCGAGCGCTGATGCTGGATCTTCTTTGGTGGGCTTTCGTGGCTTGTAGAACACCTTTTTGACTGGTTTGTTGAGAACGTTGTCATGGCGCGCCTTGCCGCTTGAGTCGAGCGTGCCGGTCAGCACGCCGCCTTTTTCCAAATGAATCTCGTAGTCCGCTCCCCCGACTCCCTCACCGGTTTCTGGATCGAGATAGTGCAGCGCGATCCAGTGAGATTCGGTTTGCGTTTCGCTTGGAAGATTCGCCAGGTTTGCGCCTTTGCGACCGCCACGATCGAAAAGATGCTGCCCGCCCTTGACTGTAAAATTTCCTGGGCATGCGAAGGTGATGTTGCCGCCCTCGAGCGTGATGGCCGACTGGCCAGCCTGGACCACGATCTTTTCCTTGGCGCGGATCTCGATCGAATCGTTGACCGAGATGACCGTAATGGCCTTGTCGGCAAGGATCTCGAGTTGGTCGGTGTGCGATTGCAGCGACAACTGGCCATT
The DNA here is from genome assembly GCF_049897565.1 of Massilia sp. TWR1-2-2. Lineage (NCBI taxonomy): Bacteria > Pseudomonadati > Pseudomonadota > Betaproteobacteria > Burkholderiales > Oxalobacteraceae > Massilia > Massilia sp. TWR1-2-2. The sequence goes on from NZ_JAFCWM010000001.1 coordinate 287,401, forward strand.
GCCGGCGAAGGCCTGGATACCGCCGGAGTGCGTGAAGAATGAAGCAGCGCCGCCTGCGACGGACGCGACCGTATGGCCGGCGGTGTAGTGCGTGTCGGATTGCGTCGTCCAGTGCACGTGCTGGCCGGCATACAACACCGTCGACGCCGGCGTTGCCCAGTTGATGGTGCTGGCCGAATCCATCAGCATCAGCGGGGCGCCGAACTTCTCCACCGGCTTGGACGAATCGGGATCCCTGCTGCCTGGCTTCGCTTTGAAGGCGCCGTCGTGCTTTCCCTTTTCCTGCGGATCGAGCAAGTCGATGAACTTTTTCTGAGCCTCCAGTCCATCCTTGCTGGTCAGCGCATTTTGCTGAACCGCGGCATCAGCCAGCGCCTTGCTCAGTTCGGATGCGCCTTTCATCGCCGAGATGGCTTCGGCCGCATCGAGCTGTGTCGAGCCGGCGCCACTGCCATTTCCGCTGCGCCCCGCCGTCGAGATCAGCACGCCGTCGCCGCCGCGCACCACACCCCATGCATCGGTGCGCAGTTCGAATCCGCTGCCGCGGTAGTTGCCGCGCTGGGCGGAGCCAGCCGGCTGCTGGACGATATAGCCCAGATTGAGCTGGGTCGCCGCCGTGCTGGTTGCCAGTCGCGTGCGCAGTTGTGACTGGGTGTCGTCGATCTGCCATTGGTTGTACCCGCCGCCATCAAAGTTGCGGCTGTGGATGCCAGACAGCACGCCGGCATGGTTGGCACTCGCATCGACGCCGGCAGAGTAGGGCGGCTCGTCATTGCCGGTGTACAGCTGCGACACGATGAGCGGCCGGTCGATGTCGCCTTCGACGAAGTCGACCAGCACCTCGGTGCCGATACGCGGCGTGAACTGGGTGCCCCAGTTGGGGCCGGCAAGCGCTTCTGCCACCCGCACCCAGGCGCCTGAGGCATCATTGCCGGGGGCATTGCCGCTTGGATCGGTGTTGTGCGCGGCGCCGCCGGCATTCGGGCTCGTCCCGCGCTGCCAGGCAAACTGGATCTTGACCTGATGGTCGCGACCGGTTGTCGCTACCGCACCCGGCAGCCCAACCACCAACGCCGTCTGGGAGCCTACTGCGATGCTGCGGCGCGCCCTGATTGCGGCGGGAACGATGGCCGCGGCCTCGCGCACGCAGCCGAAACTGTTGCGATAGATGCCGTTTTCGAGCTGATGCTGCGTGGCGCGCGCCAGCGCCGGCTCAAAATTGTTGCGCGCTTCGTGGACTACCCAAAGCACGGTGTAACGTTCATCGCCGAAACGCTCATGCTGGGTCAGCTGGAAGGCATGTCCGGCGGCCATCTGGCGCACCGCGCCGGCGCCTTCGCATTGCTTATTGTCGAGCTCGTGCGATTGCAGCACCAGTTCGCTATGCGCCTGTGCAGCCATCGCATCGGCGTGGCGCCGCTCGTCGCTGCCGTCGTGCATCGCCAGCACCGGCAATTCGCCGGCGTCGAGGCCGGACACGCGCTCAGCGGCAGGGGCGATGAGCTCGTCGGGATGCCAGCTGCTGCTGGTCACCGAATTGGGGGCGATCCGGCGCACCGCGGCGAACTGGTCGATCGCATCTTGCGTGTCGGTCGCGCGCACGCCTTGGAAGCGCAGGTCGGCATCGCCGGGCACGTCCGGAACAACCGCCTTGCTGTCGAAGATGACGAACTTGTGTTTCGCCTGCGAGGTCGAAGAAGAGGTGTCGGACTGCTCATGCTCGAAACGCCAGCTGAGGCCCTCGGACGCCAGGACGCGCTGCAGGAAATCGAAGTCGGTCTCGCGGTACTGCGTGCAAATCGGCCGTGGCGCGAGCGGCTGGCCGATGTCGCATTCGAGCCGAACCTGCGGGTAGTCGGCCAGCAGCTCGATGGCGATTTCCTGCGCGTTCTTGTCCTGGAAGATGTAATTGTCGCTGCGTTCGCGCAACAGGTGCAGCGCCGGTTCGAGCCGCAGCCGGTAGCGCGCCACGCCGCCGTCGGCGCCCACCCAGCCGGCGGCGGTGCAGATGCCATGCCAGGCGCGGCGGCTGCCATCGGCCTGCAGCAGCTTGATGGTGATCTCTTCGCCAAGAAACTGGTCGAGTTCGAGGTCGGTCGATACGCTGAGCGCGTCGACGTCGAAGCAGAACAGCTCGTTGACAGCTTCGCGGCCGGTGAAGCGTTCGGCCATCAGCGATTCAGGCAACGTCGAGTCTTGCGCGGTGGCCAGCGTGATCAGCCGGGCGTTCTGGCTCAGGCCGGTGCCAAAAAAGCCGAGTGCGGAGATGAGGGGCGCCGACATCAGGAAGCAACCGCCACTAGTTCGAGCTTCAGGTCGCGCATTCCGGACGGCACGTAGACCGCGATCGACTGCGCCTGCAACATGCGCTCGTACATCGGCCCTTTGCTGTCGAGCGTGAAATAGCAGGTGTCGGGGCGCACCGGCACCGCGGCCGGCACTTGCGGCGCATGCTGCAGCCGCACGCCGGGCATCGCGGAAAGCACGAACTTGTCCACATCATCCGGCGCGCCAACCTTAAAGCGCAGCGGCACCACGTCGACCAGCTCGAGCGCCGGCATGTCGGCCGAGACCGCCAGGTAGAAGGCGGTGCGCTCGTCGATCTTGCCGGAGTCGAGCACGCCGTGGTGATACGACGGCCGCGTCTCGGTCAAGGTAATGGCGAAGTATTTCGACGAGATGACGGTGTCGAGCAGCTCGCGGATGATCAGGTGCAGCTGGGCAAACGAGGGCCCGGGATCGGCATGCTGGTAGGCCGGCAAGTCGGCCAGTACATAGTTCTTAGAAAACGTCATCAGCGAGCCGGCTAGGCCGAGCAGCTGCTGGTACAGCCGCTCCGGGTGAAAGGTCGGGTGCTGGAAGTAATGGGTCAGCGACGCGAACGCCGAGCTGGCCGTGTGCAGCAGCCAGAAGGTCGACATGTCGCCCGAGCGGTACTCGATGACGTTCTTGCTCGGCTCGCGGTGATGGCCATGCAGGGCGCTGACCTTTGCCTGCAGCGCGTCCATCAGCCGGCGCAATTGCAAAATCAGCAGCGGCGCACTGCGGATCGACAGGCTCGGCGGGATGAAGGTCGGATCGACCTCGAAGCCGCCGGTCGACACACGGCGCAGCCGCACCAGCGGAAAGTTGACGTAGGAGTCGCGCGGTTCGGTTTCCGACACCAGGCGCAGGGTTTTCTTCAGGTACGTCAGTTCGGCCAGCGCCGCCTGGGTGTACAGGTCGGGCGTTTCGCTGGTTCGCTGGGCGTAGCGGGCGCTGTTGTTGGTCTGGCCGGCTGGCGTGAAGTTGCCGCCGAAGTGCTTCAGCGCCGGCAGGGCGGCGTGGAAGGTGACGGTCTGGCCGGGGCCGATTTCGCTCAGGTCGACCGCTTCGGGCAGGCCGTCGTTGCCGGGCGCGTTGTAAATTTCGCCATCGGGGAACACTAGCGACAGCTCGAGCACGCGCAAGGTGTTGCTGGCCAGCGCTTCGCGGTCGAACTGGGCGTGGCCAACGCCCCAGGCGTAGGGGTGCAGCGCCTTGATGCTCTCGTGCAGCCGGTGCTCGTGGTACTGGTCTTGTTGCTGGAAATGTTGCGGCCGCAGGAACAGCCCTTCGCCCCACAAGACTTTGCTCGCAGTACTCATCATGATCCTTGGTTCGGGAGGGAGGAGGCGCGTCGGCGCCGCATAGTGTCTTGATCCAAGAAACCATTTCACCGGGAAATTGCTTGCCTGCTTTTGTTCTCGATCAAGCCAAACGAGTTCGGGAGGCAATAAATTCGACATCTGGCGCCGCTGTTGCGGGCGAAAAATGGAGCGGACACATCGTGGAAGAATTGCTGCCCTACTACGAACGCGAACTGGGCTTTTTGCGCCGCTACTCGCGCGAGTTCTCCGAGCGCTATCCTAAGATTGCCGGGAGGCTGCTGATCGCCGGGGAGGTATGCGAAGATCCGCACATCGAGCGCATGATCGAGTCGTTCGCGTTGCTCAACGCGCGCGTGTCGAAGCGGCTCGACGACGACTATCCGCAGTTTACCGAGGCGCTGTTCCAGGTGCTGTACCCGCACTACCTGCGGCCGTTCCCGTCGTGCTCGATTGCGCATTTCGACTGCAGCGGCGGCGCCGTCCAGCTGACCGCGGCCAGCGAAATCCCGCGCGGCACGGAAATGACGTCGCGCCCGGTACAGGGGACAATCTGCGTTTTCCGCACGTCATATCCGATCACGGTCGCGCCGATTGAACTCAATCGCGCAACGTTTTCGGCGATCCTGGAAGCGCCCGAGGCAGCACAGGCGCCGGCCGGCGCCAGTTCCTGCCTCAGCCTGACGCTGCAGACCACCACCGACCAGGTGTCGCTCGCCCAGCTCGGCGTGGCGTCGCTGCGCGTGTTTATCGATGGCGAGCCATCGTTTTGCGCGGCCTTGCGCGACGCGCTGTTCATGCGCGCGGTGAAAGCCTACGCCGAGGCCGATGGCAGCGGACGCTGGATCGCGCTGCCGGCGATTCCCGTCAAGCCGGCCGGCTTCGCCGAGGAAGACGCGCTGATCAGCTTTTCCGCCCGCTCGCAACCGGCATACCGGCTGCTGACGGAGTATTTCTGCTTTCCCGAAAAGTTCAACTTTTTCGATATCGACCTGGCCACCATCTCCGCCGCTTTGCCGGCCGGCACCCGAAAGGTGACCTTGCACCTGGCGCTGGCGGGACTGCGGACCGACTCGAACACGGCGCGCATGCTCGGTACGCTGTCGGCCAACAACGTGCTGCTGGGCTGCACGCCGGTGATCAACCTGTTCAGCCAGCGCGGCGAGCCGATCCGGCTGACCCACACCTGCGAAAGTTACCCGGTGCTGGCCGATGGGCGCCGCGCGTTCGCCTACGAAATTCACTCGATCGACTCCGTGCGGCTGGTGCGGCAGACGCCGCAGGGCGAGTCGGTAGTCGATTTCGGCCCGTTCTATTCGTTACGCCACGGCCAAACGCCGGAGAAAAATGGCCACTACTGGGTCTTGCGGCGCGACGACGCGCTGTCAGAAAAAAGTCCCGGCTTCGAAACCGCGATCTCTATCGTCGACATCGATTTCGACCCGGCCGAAGTGGAAACCGACACGCTCAGCATTGACCTGACCTGCACCAACCGCGACTTGCCGGCGTCGCTGACGTACGGCGTGCGCGGCGGCGACCTGTTCTTGCCGGGCGGCTCGCACATCCGCGCGGTCAGCTTCCTGCGCAAGCCGAGCCCGACGTACCGCTTCCCTCGCGGGCGCGGCGCGCACTGGCGGCTGATCTCGCACTTGTCGCTGAACCACCTTTCGCTGTCCGGCGGCGGACTGGAGGCGTTTCGCGAAATGCTGACCTTGTACGACTTGCCGCGCTCGCCCATCTCGCAGCGCCAGATCAGCGGCATCGACGCGATTGCCCACAAGCCCGCCAATGCCTGGCTGCCCGGCAATCCTTTTCCGTGCCTGGTGCGCGGCGTCGAAGTGCGGCTGACGATCGACGAAGAGGCGTTTGTCGGCAGCGGCATCCATGCATTCGCCCACATCGTCGAGCGATTCCTCGGCCTGTACGTGCATGCCAACAGCTTCACCCAGCTGGTGGTCGTATCGAAGAAGAACGGGGAGGAACTGTTGCGATGCTCACCACGAAGCGGCGATTTGAACCTGGTGTAATCGAGCGGCTGTTCGCCGAGCCGCATCGCTTCGAGTATTTCCAGGCGGTGCGGATGCTGGAGTTGTGGCTCAAGCGTCACGGCGTGCCGCATGAAGGCGCGGTGGCCAATTTCCTGCGCTTCCAGAATTCTGTCTCGCTCAACTTTCCGCCGAGCCAGATCGAAGCTGTGCAGCCGGAGCCGCGCGACCTGCCGCGCGACGCCAAGTCGCTCGGCGAGGCGCTGCAGCGCGCCGAACTGAAATACATCCGCGTCACGCCCGCCTTCATGGGCATGCTGGGCATGGCCGGCACCTTGCCGGCGCACTACACCGAACGCATTGCCGCCCACCAGCTGTTCGACAAGGATGAAGGGCCACGCGCCTTTGTCGACACGTTTTCGAATCGCGCCCTGGCGCTGTTCTACGAAGCTTGGAAAAAGTATCGGCTGGAACTGAAGTACCAGCTCGACGGCAAGGACCAGTTCCTGCCGCTGCTGCTGGCGCTCGCCGGCGTCGGCCACACCTCCTTGCAGCGGCGCATGGACGACGCCGATGGCGAAGGGCTGCGCGACGAGTCGCTCGGCTACTTCTGCGGCGCGCTGCTGCACCGGCCGACGTCGGCCGGCTCAATCGCGCGCGTGATGGCCGAGTATTTTGGCGTGCCGGTCGTCATAAGGCAATTCGTCGGCAACTGGTACGCGATGCCGCTGGAGCAGCAGAGCAACCTTGGCGGCGCCAACGCCGTGCTGGGCGCCGGCGCGGTCGTCGGCGCGCGCGCGTGGCAGCGCGACTTGCGCCTGCGGCTGACGGTCGGGCCGCTCGCGCGCGCCAACTTCGTCGCTTTCCTGCCGGGCGGCAAGGCGGCGCGCGTGCTGGCCAAGATGCTGACGATGTTTACCGGCCTCACGTTGGAATACGAAGTAGAACTTGTGCTGCGCGCCGCCGACGTGCACTGCGTGGAGTTGCGATCGGAGCGCGAAGGCGGCTTGCTCGGCTGGGATACATTCCTCGGCGACAGCGCCGGCGGCGCCGACCGGCGCGACGTGCGCTACGAAATCAACGCTATCTAAACGCAAAAGCTGGTGTCAGGTCTGACATTCGGACATTTTCAGAGAGAAATGTCCGAATGTCAGACCTGACACCAGCTTTTGGAGGGCGATCAGGCGCGCCGCACCAGCAGCGCGCAGCGGTAGTGGCTGTCCGAATTGCTCAGGCACAGAACCTCGCCGCCGTTGGCGAGCGCGTCGTGGCCGGCCAGCGCCAGTGCCGCCACCGGGCCGACCGCGCCCACGGTGCCGCAGCAGGCGCCCACGCTCATCATCTGCGTTGCCAGCTCCAGATGGGGCAGCAGCGCGCTGGCCACGCCCATCAGCTCGCCGACGCGGGTCGGGCGCAGGTCGGCGTCGGCGCATATGGCGGTGATGGCGGTGGGCTCGGTCTTGCTCTCCTGCAGCGCATGACGGCTCAGGCAACTCAGCATCTCGGTATTGATGTTGCCGGGTGCATCGGCCGACCCCGGACGCTGGCCGTCACAGGCGCCTTGCAGCGCCGCCACGCCATCGAGCCCGAGCAACGGCGCCTGGACGGCGTCGGCCAGCAGCAGGCCGGCCGCGCCTTCGCCCGGCACCTGGCCGCGCGGCGTGCGCCCGGAGAACAGGACGCGCCGCTCGCTCCAGTCGCGCACGCTGTCTTCGCCGATGTAGGAGTCGCACGCCACCAGCATCGTCAGGCTGGTGGAGCGCGCCAGGACGTCCACCAGCGAAAAGGCGGCCTCTTCGCCTGCAGCGAGCTGCAAGCGCTGCGCCGGCCAGCCTTGCTGCTCGACCAGGTGCAGGAACCAGTCGGCGGCGGCCTGGCGCTGGGGCAGTGGCCAGCCGGATGGCAACACCGGGCGCAGTTGCAGCAGCGGCAAGGCGACGGCGGCGCGTTCGGACGGGCCGGCCGCCAGGTAGTCGGGCAGCAGCGGGTGCATCAGCGCGTGCTCGGTCAGGTCGGCCACCACCGCGCCGCCCAGCGACAAGGCGCGCCATTGCTCGTCGCTGAAACTCAGTTCGGCCATGCCGCGCAACGCCAGCCACGGCGTCATCACCTCGCGCGCGGAGGGATCGTCGGCCGATTCGATGCGCCCGCTAAGTACCGGATAGCCGGCGTCATCGGTCAGCTCGATGTCCAGTTCGCACGGCGCCGCGTTCGACAACAGCGACTCGGCCAGTTCCTCGAGCGATTCGCCACCGCGCAGCCGGACCGCACCGGCGGCGATGGCGGGCAGGACGGCGCGCGGGGCGCTGGTGTCGGCGGCGGCGGGCTGCGCAATCGGCGCCGCGGTCTGGCGCGCGCGCATCGCGTTGTTGCCCAGCCACAGCGCCAGCAAGATCGCCACCGGCAGACCCAGCAGCAGTTGGCCGATCGCCATTTCTGACGGCGTCGCGCCGGACGAGCGCCAGTAGAATACCGATGCCGTCCAGCAGGTGGCGAAGACGGCAACGGCAAGCAGGCTGTTGCCTACCCAGGACGGCGCGGAGCGTAACGGATTTTCCATGGCTAGATGAGGTCCTTGGTGGCTTGCTGGCTGGCGATCAATGTGGCGCCGCAAGTGGTCAGGTCGCCGTGGCGGGCCACCGGCTTGCCGTCGACAATCAGGGTGGCGTCGCCGGCGGCGATCGGGTTGGTGCCGTGGCCGGGCAGCGGGCAGGCGGTCTTGTCGCCCATGCGCGCCACGGCAATATCGCCCGAGGTGGTGGTCGGCGATGCTTCGATGACGGAACCGCCGTGGGAAGTCTTGTCGCCTAAGCGAATGAATGCACCTGGCATGGCCGGCTCCGATGAAGTTTCCGACCGGGAATGGTCGAACATCGCTTATCGTAGCCGTCTCATCTCGCGCGGACTTGAAGATGAGCAATAACTTGGCGCGGCGTCGCCGCCGTTAGATACGCGCTGTCAGGCGGTTCAGTTCTTGCAGGAAACGGTCGCGCGCCAGCCCCGGCGGCCATGGCTCCCATGCCTGGCCGCCGTACACTTCGGCCAGCGGATCGCAGGTCAGCGGCGGCACCGTGATCTTTAGTGTGTGCAACACCTCGTGCGCCGACCATCCGACCACGTGCACCGCTTCGCTGGCGGCGGCGAGCCGGTCGGCGCGCTTGTGGATGGCGTGCTCTTCGGGCGTCCAGGCCGGCAGGCCATAGCGCAGGAACACCGCGCGGTCGAGCCGGCTTGTGAGGTCGCGAAAACCGTCGCCCAGAAACGGCTTGAGCACCGAGATGCAGTCGAAGCCGAGCAGCCCTTCCTCGGCGTCGTGCAGCAGCTCGCGCAGTTCGGCCAGCGGCGCCAGCGACGTGGCCGAGGCGGCGCGCCGCAGCAGCATCACCGTGATCGAGTGTTGCGCCACCGACAGCGGCAGCGGCCATGCCGAGTGCCCGCCCCAGCGGTAGGTACGCGCCAGGCCGAGCGCCAGGTCTTCGTCCTCCCAGTCGTCCGGGCTTGGGTCGAGCAGGTCGAGTCGCTTGCCCGAAGGCATGCGCACCCAAGCGCGGGTGTGGGCGGGGGACCCGGGGGCGTTTGGCAGGCTGGTCATGGCGTAATTTTACACAGTGCCGGGCGCGGCGCGATTGGCGGCGCGAATTGATCCGCAACGCACCGGCCTTTTGCGAAAGCTCGGCGTTGGCCCGGAAGAATGTCATCACGCACGCCGCTTTTTGGACCACAATGACAGGCGTCGCGGCTAACTGGAGTGGCCGATGGGGGAAACGATGGAACGGATCGATTGCGATGTGCTGGTCGTTGGCGGCGGCATCAACGGCGCCGGCATTGCGCGCGACGCCGCAGGGCGCGCTCTGCGCGTGGTGCTGTGCGAAAAAGACGACCTGGCCGCGCATACTTCATCGGCCTCCAGCAAGCTCATTCACGGCGGGCTGCGCTACCTCGAACATCGCCAATTTGGCTTGGTGCGCAAGGCGCTGATCGAGCGCGAACTGCTGCTGCGCAGCGCGCCGCACATCATGTGGCCGCTGCGCTTCGTCATGCCGCACGACGCCCACCAGCGCCCCGCGCTGCTGATTCGCGCCGGCCTGTTTCTCTACGACCGGCTGGCGCGACGCGAATTTTTGCCGGCATCGCGCGGCGTCACGCTGGCACGCCACGCGGCCGGTCAGGTCATCAAGGGCGAGTTCACGCGCGGCTTCGAATACTCCGACGGCTGGGTCGACGATGCCCGCCTGGTCGTGCTGGCCGCGCTCGACGCGCGCGAGCGCGGCGCCACGGTGCTGACCCAGACCCTGTGCAGCGGCCTGCAGCGCCATCGGCTGCACTGGAGCGCGACCTTGACGGCGATCGACGGGCGCAAGACGCAAGTCAGCGCGCGCTGCCTGGTCAACGCGACCGGGCCGTGGTCCGACCGCTTCATGCAGGACGCCACCGGCGCCGCGCCAGGCCAGCATCTGCGACTGGTCAAGGGCAGCCACATCGTCGTGCGCCGCCTGTTCCACCACGCGTACGCCTACATCTTTCAGCATCCGGACGGGCGCATCGTGTTCGCCATTCCGTACGAGCGCGAGTTCACCCTGATCGGCACCACCGACCTCGAATATACCGGCAGCGTCGATGACGTGGCGATCAGCGCGGGGGAGGTCAAGTACCTGTGCCAGCTGGCCAATCACTACTTCCGCCAGCAGATCAGCGCCGCCGACGTGGTGTGGTCGTACTCGGGCGTGCGGCCGCTGGTGGAAGACGCCGGCGCCAGCGCGCAGTCGGCCAGCCGCGATTTTCGCCTGGCGCACGACAGCAGCGGCGCGCCGATGCTGACCGTCCAGGGCGGCAAGATCACCACCTTTCGCAAGCTGGCCGAGGAAGCGGTCGACTGGATCGGGCCCTTGCTGGGCAACCGCAGCGCCGGCTGGACCGCGCGCGCCTGCCTGCCCGGCGGCGATTTGTTCGGCGAGCGGCCGTCGAACCGCGGCGTGCTCGAATTCGACCAGTGGGCAGCGGCCATGCAGCAGCGCTACGGCTGGCTGTCGCCGGCGCTTGTGCGGCGCTACGCCCGCGCCTACGGCACCCGCATCAAGACGATGCTCGACGGCTGCCGCAGCCTGGCCGACCTGGGCCCGGAAATCGTGCCAGGCCTGTACGCCGTCGAAGCCGATTACCTGATCACGCACGAGTGGGCGTGCAGCGCAGCCGATATCCTGTGGCGCCGTTCGAAGCTGGGACTGCACCTGCCGTCGGGCAGTGCGGAAAAACTCGATGCCTGGATCGCCGGGCGCAAGGCCGACGCGCCGGACTAACTAGCGCGCCACGATGCGGTAGCGCAGTTCCAGCGCGTCGTGCACCGTCAGCGCGCCGCCCATCACCGACATCGGCACGATGCCGAAATCGCTCTGGCGCAACCGCAGCGTGCCGCTGGCGGTAACGGCGCCATGGCGCTGTTCTATCAGCGCTGCGGCGTCGACCGTGCGCGTCACGCCGTGCAGCGTGATCGCCAACCGCACAGGCTTTCCGTCGGCTGCGTCGGCGCGCAGCGCCACCACCGGAAAGCGTTCGGCGTCGAGAACCCTGGCCAGCATGTTCGCGCGGGTGCTTTCGATCGCCGCCGCCGACGGCGTGGTATCTAGCCCGGCTTCCTTGCGCAGCGCCGCCTCGTCCACGCTCATCTGGTCGAGCCGGAAGCTGAAGTCGGCTCGCCCGGCCGCCGGCGCGACGAAGCCGGTCACGCCGCGGCTGGCCACCACGTGATCGTGGCCGAGGCGCGCCAGGGGGCCGCCGCGCCGCACCGTGACGGCAATGAGCGACTGCGCCGGATCGATCGCCAGCACCGTCGTGCCTGCCGCTGCGGCGGCGCGATACCAGGACGCTGCGTTGTCGGCGGCCGCCGGCGGCGCCACCGGTGCGCGCGCGCACCCTGCAAGCAGGACGGCCAGCAGCAGCGGGCGCGTCGGCTTCATGCTACTTCGCATTGGCCGATACCCACGCGTCGATCGCGGGCAGGCGTTCAGCGCGTACCTTGACGCGGTCTCGAATGTCGGCAATCGCGGTGTCGGCGTCGCGCCTTGAACCGGCGGCGAGATTGGCGCCCGCATAGGCCTCAAGCTTTGCGATGGTCGCCGGGTTGGACGAGCCGGCCGCCAGGCGCGGGAAAAAGCGGCTGCGCGACGTCGCGTCGACCCGCTCGTTCACCTTGGCGATGTTCGCCAGCGCAAAGTCGAACGCCAGGTCAGGATGGCGCTGCGATACCTGCGCCAGCATCGCCGCGCTGTTGGTCACGCCAGGTTCGTCCGTCATCGCCAGGTCCATCGCTCGCCGCGCCAGCACCGGGTCGGCGGGCGCGGCGAGCAGCTCGTACAGGCTGTCCTTGATCATCGGCGACTTCTCGGCCTTCGCGGCGCGGTGCAGCTCTTCCCACGCGGCGCTGTCGGCACGCGTTGCCACCACCACCAGCACGGTCTTGCGCAGCGCGGCCGGCAATGCCTGCGGGTCGGAAGCCTGCGCCGCGTAGCGCCGGCGTGCCTCGGCGATCGTGGCGGCGTCGCCAAGTTCGCTGAGCGTCTGGATCAGCCCCGTGCGCAAGGTGGCGACGGTGGCGTTTTCGCCGGCGCGGGCATCCCAGCCTACTTGCTTCATGACCGGCGCCAGGCGCCCGAGCGCATACGTGTCGAAACGCTGCTGGCGCTGGCGCTCGCCGGCGTAATGATCGTGGATGGTGCGGAATACGTCGGCGACCTTGCCCCACACCTGGGGATCGGCGCCGAGGGTGGCGGCGTTGGCCAGCGCGAGGAAGTCGGACGCCGGCTGCAGCCCTGCCAGGCCGAGCGACCAGCTGTCGGCCAGCAGGCCCATTTGATCGATCGGCGCCAAGCTGCCAAAACCGGCGGCGAGCGCGCCGAAATGCTTCGGCGCGTACAGCGTACGATAGTAGCCGCTCTGGCCGGCGTTGACGATGACCGCGCCGCAGCCAGGCACGCTGACGCTCGCCTTGCCGTTCGAGACCAGCGTGCGCACCTGGCGGCTGGTGCCGGCCGCCTGCAGCGTCACCGGCACGCGCCAGCGCAGCGGCTTCTTGTCGGGCAGGTCGCGGCTAAATTCGGACTGGGTCAGTTCGACGCGCGTGCTGCTGCCGACGCAGTCGGCGCTCGCCACGCGGATCAGCGGCACGCCCGGCTGCAGCGTGAAGTCGTGGGCGATCGCGATGACCGGCTTGCCGGCGGCCCGTTCGACCTGGCGCCACAGGTCGCCCGACACCGTGTTCTTGTAGGCGTGTTCGCGCATGTACGCGCGCACGCCGTTGCGCCAGGCCTGCTCGCCGACGTAGTTCTCCATCATGCGGATCACCGACTCGCCTTTCAGGTAAGTGATGTCGTCGAACGCCTGGCTGGCCTGTTCGACCGTCTCCACGTGCTGCACGACCGGGTGGGTGGTGGCGACCGAATCGCGTTCCATCGCCTGCTCGCGCACGCCGACCGCATTGAGCCTGGTATTCCATTCCGGATGCAGGCGCTCCGACATGCGGCTTTCCATCCACGAGGCGAAGCCCTCGTTGAGCCACAGGTCGTCCCACCACTGCATCGTCACCAGGTTGCCGAACCACTGGTGCGCCATCTCGTGGGCGGCGGTGACGAACACGATCTGCTTGTCGCCCTGCGTCGAAATCGCCGGGTCGAGCAGGATGGCGTATTCGAACGTGAAGATCGCACCCCAGTTTTCCATCGCGCTGAAGAACTGGCTGCGGCCGGGCGCGGCGATGTTGTCCAGTTTGGGCAGCGGGTAGTGCACGCCGAAGTAGCGGTTGTACTCGACCAGCAGCGACTTGGACGCGTCGAGTGCGAACGCGGCTTGCGCGGCGCGGCCTTTCGGCGTGACCACGCCCAGTTCGGTGCCGTCCACTTTCGTCGTCACGCGGTCGAATTCGCCCAGTCCGAAGAACAGCAGGTAGGTCGACATCTTCGGCGTCTGGGCGAACCTGACCAGGCTGCGACCGTCGGCCAGCGCCGTCGTTTTCGCCACCGGCATATTACTGACCGCCATCTGGCCGGCGGGGATCGCCGCTTCCAGCGTGAAACTCGCCTTGTAGGCCGGCTCGTCCCAGGAAGGAATCATGCGCCGCGCGTCCGAGTTCTCGAACTGCGTGTAGAGCGCGCGCTTCTTGCCGTCGGCGCTGTCGTAATCGAGCGAGAACAATCCAACCGCTTGCTGGCCGATCAGGCCCGTGTAGTCGAGCGCGAGGCGGTAGCGGCCCGGCGCGATCGGCCTGGCGAAGCGGAAGGTGGCCGTCTGCGCGTCGGCGTCGACGCTGGTCGTCGCCGTCATCGGGGCGCCGCCGGCGCCGGCGGCCAACGTGACGCGGCGGAACGCCAGGTCGGCGGCGTTAAGCGTGATCGAGTCGGTCGGCGTCAGCACGTCGAGCGTGATGGTGACCTTGGCTTCGAAGGTGGAGCGCGCCGCGTCGGGCGTGATCGACACATCGTAATGTGCAGGGCGCGCACTGCGCGGCAGCTGGGTGGTCGCTTGCGCGGCGGGTGCGGCGGCCGGTGCGGCCATGACCGGTTGGATTGCCAGGCCCGCCAGGGCGAGTACGGCTGCTGAAATCAGGGTGCGATGCATGAAAACCTTTTGTAATGACGCGGCGTGACGAACCGCGCGACGAGGGTGATCAGGCAATCTAAAGCGAAAGCGGCACTCTGTCAACGCGCGGCGTCCCGCGCGCTGATACGCCGAATCTGGCGGCGCTAGCGCGCAGTCCAGTTCTGCCAGTTTGCATCGGCCAGCTCGAACTCGTGGCGCAACGCCTGCTGCATGGCGAGAACGTCCGTCGGGGTGGCCGGGCGTGCGGCGCCATGAGCGCCGTGCGGCTGATTTTGCGGCTGGGGATCGAACCCCTGGCTGCGTACTTCCTGGCTCGCCACCCCCAGCTCGCGCGCACGCGTGAGCACCTCGACGGTGACGGCCGCCTGACGATTCCAGATCTGCGCGGCGGTGCCGATCGGGATCAGCGCGCCGCCGAGTCCAAGGTCGGTGGCATACGAGCCGCGCGTGCCGCTCCAGCGCATGGTGCCGGAGCGCGTCAGCAAATCGGCCAGCCTCGCGGCCATGACGACACCCGAATCGTCCCAATTCTGCAGGTGCGGACGATCCGCGACCGGGCCGCGGAATGCGCCCACCTCGCCGCTGGTGCCGACCGCACGCAGCGCTTCCCAGAACAGCATCGCCTGATCGCAGCGATGGGCATCGAGGCGATGCAGCCACGAGGTCTCGTTTTCGATGACGCCGCCATCGCGGTTCAGCCAGCGCAAGCCGGCAAAGCCAAGATCGACCGCCATGCCGAAATTGTGGTTGCTCTCGCCCGGGCCTGCATTGGTCACGCCGCGGCCGCTCGCGAGCAGCTCATACTGCGTCTGAAAATCACGCCGGTCGCCCTTCGGACAGACATTGATGGCGATGCTGTGCAGAGCGTGCATGCGGTTGATGCAAGCGATGACCTTGACGCGGAAGCCGGCAGTGAACGTATCCGCATTGGCGGCGGCGATGTTCCTCTGCAGTTGGGCGTTCGGCGCCGCGACGTACACAGTCGTGCCCAGCACCCGCATATCTGAAAAATCGCGGTCAACATTTTCGAGCAGCTTGGTCCAGGTGGCGTCGCCAGGCCTGACCAGCCCTGCCGCCACGGCCGGATTGGGCGGCGCCAATTCATGGTCCGCTTGAAAAGCGCGGATCGCCCCCTTGGTGATGGGGCCGCAGATGCCGTCACAGGACGACAGGTAAGGCGCCGCAGGCGTGGGCCGCCGCGCCGTTTTTAACAGGATTGCCTGCAGCAGCGCGACATCGCTGGCCGCGTTGGTACCGCTATCGCCGACCGAGGCGCGAATCGTTTGCATGGTGAACCTCCTTCAAAGAGAGTAAATCCCAGACTTTTTATTCGTAGCAGGTGAACGGTAAGATTTCGGACAGGGTCGGCGCATCCTTCACGCCCATCAATGAAGCTTTCAGAGTGATCGTTCGGCATCCGGTATGGGGAAGCCAGAAACCCACGTAGCTCATGCCTTCGGTATTCGCGGGGCCTAACGCGGAGGTGCTGTTCAAGATGACGCGATCGCGCGCCCTGGTACGATTCGACGAAAACTGCGTGGCGCCGCTTTCCGTTGCCAGCAAGCGGATTTGTACGCGTTGAGGAACCGCGGCCATGCGGCCCACATCAACCTTGACGGTGATGAAAGTGGACACCGAAGCGAATTCACCGCTCGGGACATTGCCCAATTCCGGCGCCCCTCTTGCCAGCATGTCGGCCGACAGCGAGCCTGTTTTACTGCTGAACGAATAAGCCTGGAACGCCGCCAGCCGAACGGCGCCTTCCGCGGCAGCGGGCACCGCCAGGCACAAAGCGAAGGCAAGCGAATGCAAGAACAGTGTGCTATGCATGCTATATCCTTATCGCTCGCGCTTGGGAAGATAAATGAGAAACCCGTTCGAAATGATAGGCGCATCGTTGGTGCACGGCGCGGCGCCTTCGTTAATGCTGCGCGCCGTCGCCATCGGTTGTCAAGCGCGCTGTGAGCGAAACAACAGCAGGCGCCGATTGCGGCTATGATCGGGCAGCGAGGCCTTCGCCGGCTTTGGCAACGCCCGAATCCCATCCTGGAGAACGCATGAAACTGTACATCAGCACCTTCGCGCCGAATCCGCGCCGCGTCACCATGTTCATTGCCGAGAAGGGCATCGGCGGCATCGAAAACGTCATGATTGACCTCAACGCCGGCGAGCATCGCCGCGCTGCGTTTGTCGCCAAGAACCCGCTGGCGCGGGTGCCGGCGCTGGAATTGGACGACGGCCGCGTGCTGTGCGAGACGCGGGCGATCTGTACCTACATCGAGGGGATGCACCCGGAGCCGAACCTGATGGGCGAGGGCTTCGAGGAACGCGCCTTCATCGAGATGGCCGACCGTCGCGTCGAGCTGCATCTGTTCGCCGGCATCGCCAACTGCGTACGGCATACGCATGCTGGCCTGGCGGTGCTCGAGCAGCCGCAGTTTGCCGAGTTCGGCGCATCGCAAGGCGAGAAGATGCGCGAGGCCGCGCGCTGGCTCGACAGCGAACTGGCGCGTCAACCTTATGTAGCGGGGCAGCGCTTCACGGTGGCCGACATCACCGCGTTTTGCGCGCTCGAATTCGCGCGCGCACTGATGAAGTTCAGGCCGGGCGCGGAGGGGATGAACAACTTGCAGGAATGGCGCGACCGCATCGCCGCGCGGCCGTCGGCGGCCACCAGGGTCTGACCATTTGCCGGGACTCGGCGTCCCCGTCAGACCCAGGACGCGGCTTACCCGATGCGCTTGTACCAGTGCTGGTGCGGGAAAACACCCTGGTAGCTGGCGGCCAGCTCGTCGCCGTCCGGGATCTCGCGGTCCAGCCCAAGTACGCCGAACAGCGACAGGCTGTCGTGGAACAGCCCGATCACGCGCTGGCGCAGCATCGGCCCGAAATCACGCAAGGCGCGCTGGCAGATGATCAGCTGGAATTCGTTGAACGACGCATCGGTCACCAGGTTGTACTGGGCCCACGTGATGCGGCTGCGCAGCGATGCCAGCAAGGTCGCGCGGCCGTCCTGGATGTCGAAATATTCGGCCAGCTGCGCCGTTCCGCCGCTCCTGAAATAACTCTCCTGGTACCGTTCCATGCGCTCGGCCGGAAAACTGGCCAGGCTGGCCGCAGCCAGTATCTCCTCGTTGGCGACAGTGGCGTAGATTTCGGTGCGCAGGTGCAGCTGCTCCTCAGCGAGCAGGATCGCCAGCGACCACGCCTGCTCCGGCCCGGCGCATTCGGCCAGCCACACCTTCGGCACCGCCGACGCGCGCAGGCTCGCTGCCAGCACGATGCGCAGTTGGCGCGCCTGCTCCGGATCGTCGAACAACGTCGCCGGCTCCACCGACAGCGCGCGCAACAGCGCCGCGCCGGCGCCGGGGTCGTGCAGCACGCGCTCCTGCAGCGACGAGACGGTGTTCAGTGCCCGCGCCTGCATCACCTGGTGCAGCTTGCGCCGCAGCGTCGGACGGTCGTAGGACCTGAAGTCGTAGCCGAAACGCTGAAACAGCGCTTCGAGCAGCAGCTCGATTTCAAGTTCTTCGGTCGCCAGCCCACCTTCCATTGTCAGGAAGCCGGTCAATGCAGCCACACGCGCATCAGCGACAGCAGCTGCGCCACGTCGACCGGCTTGGTGATGTAGTCGGAAGCGCCGGCGGCGATACACTTGTCGCGGTCTCCCTTCATCGCTTTTGCGGTGAGGGTGATGATCGGCAGCGACTTGAATTTCGGAATACGCCGGATCGCGCGCATCGTGTCGTAGCCGTCCATTTCCGGCATCATGATGTCCATCAGGACGATCTCGATGGTCGGATCCTTCTCCAGCACCTCGATGCCGTCGCGGCCGTTTTCGGCGAACGACACCTGCATCTGCTGGCGCTCGAGCAGCGAGGAAAGGGCGAAGATGTTGCGCAGGTCATCGTCGACAATCAGAACCTTGCGTCCGGCCAGGCCGCCGTCGGCGGCATGGATTTCTTCGAGCATGCGGCGCTGCAGTTCGGGCAGCGACGCGTGCGAACGGTGCAGGAACAGCGCCGTTTCGTCGAGCAGGCGCTCGGGCGAGCGCGCATCCTTGATGACGATGGTCTTGGCGTAGCGCTTCAGCTTCGTCACTTCCTTGCGCGACAATTCCTTGGCGGTGTAGATCACGATCGGCAGGTCGCGCAGGTTCGGCTCCTTGCCGATCACGTCGAGCAGGTCGAAACCGCTGATGTCGGGCAAGGTCAGGTCCAGCACCATGCAGTCGAAGTGCGACGTCCGCAGCGCCTCGAGCGCGTCGGCGCCGTTTTCGACCGCGACGATGCGCAGGTCGGAGTCGCCGATCAGCGAGACGATCGAATCGCGCTGCATTTTCTCGTCGTCTACCACCAGCAGGCTGCGTTTGCCGCCCATCAGGAATTTCTGGATGCGGGTGAATTCCTCCTGCAGCGCTTCGCGGTCGACCGGCTTGTTGATGTACGAGATCGCGCCCTGGCGCAGTGCGCGTTCGCGTTCGCGCATGCTCGACATCACATGCACCGGAATGTGGCGTGTGCTCGGGTCGCGCTTGAGGCGGTCGAGCACCGTGAAGCCGTCGATGTCGGGCAGGTCGAGGTCGAGCAGGATCGCCGACGGCAGATAGTCGCGCGCCATCGACAGCACCGAGTCGCCCAGGTGGGTGACGATGCCCTTGAAGTTTTTCTCGCGCGCGAATTCGAGCACGATGCCGGCGAAGGCGGCGTCGTCCTCGACGATCAGCACCGACGGATCGCCTGGGGCGATCAGGCCGCGGTCGTCGAGCGTGCCGTATTCGACCAACTGCACCATGGCGCCACCGGACATCGTCAGCGGCGTGACTTCGTTCTCGAGTTGCAGCGTGTTGGCGTACACCACCTGGGCCGGCGGCGCCATGCGCGCAGGCTGCGGCTGGCGCGCCTGGTCGTAGTTGATGAAGCCGGCGCGGTTGTACGGCAGGAACAGGGTGAACGTGGAACCGGAGTTGACCACCGATTCGACCCGAATCTCGCCCCCCAGCAGGCGCGCCAGTTCGCGCGAAATCGACAGGCCAAGGCCGGTGCCGCCGTACTTGCGGGCGGTGGAGCCGTCGGCCTGCTGGAACGCTTCAAAGATCAGCTGCAGCTTGTCGGAGGCGATGCCCACGCCGGTATCGTTGACAGAGAACGCCAGCACCGCATCGGCGTGCACCAGGTTCGGGTGGTCCGATGTCCAGCCGCTGGTAACGAGCGAAATCTGCAGCGCGACCTGGCCATGGCTGGTGAACTTGAACGCGTTCGACAGCAGGTTTTTCAGCACCTGCTGCAATCGCGTTGTATCGGTCATCACCGCGGTCGGCAGGGCGTCGGCCAGTTCGACCGTGAAGCCGAGATGCTTCGCTTCGGCCATGTGGCGGAAGGTGCGGTCGACGTAGTTGCGCAGGTTCGAAAAGCGGTACTCGGACACGTCCAGCGTGACGGTGCCGGACTCGATCTTCGACAGGTCGAGAATGTCGTTAATCAGGGTCAGCAAGTCGGAACCGCAGCCGTGGATGGTCTTGGCGAATTCGACCTGCTTGCCCGACAGGTTACCTTCCGGGTTATCGGACAGCTGCTGCGCCAGGATCAGCAGGCTATTGAGGGGTGTCCGCAGCTCGTGCGACATATTTGCGAGGAACTCTGACTTGTACTTCGACGACAGCGCCAGCTGGGTCGCCTTTTCCTCCAGCGCCAGCTTGGCCTGTTCGACCTCGCGGTTCTTTCGTTCCACCTCGATGTTCTGCTCGGACAGCAGGCGCGCCTTTTCGGCCAGTTCCTGGTTGGTCTGCTGCAGCTCCTGGGCGAGAGACTGGGATTGCGTCAGCAGCGACTCGGTACGGCTGTTCGCCTCGATCGTGTTGAGCACCACGCCGATCGACTCCATCAGCTGGTCGAGGAAGGACAAGTGCGTTTCGGTAAAGCGGTCGAGCGATGCGATCTCGATGACCGCCTTGACCTGCTGCTCGAACAGGATCGGCAGTACGACGATGTTGGTCGGCGGCGCCGCCCCCAGGCCCGACGACACGACGATGTAATCGCGCGGCACGTCGGTGAGCCAGATGCGGGTCTTCTCGACGGCGCACTGGCCGACCAGGCCTTCGCCCGGCAGGAAAGAGGTGGCCAGCTTGCGGCTGGAGCGGTAGCCATAGCTGGCGATCATGCGCAGGCGCGCGTCGATCTCCTGCGAGTCCATCATGTAGAACACGCCGTGGTGGGCCGACACCAGCGGCGCCAGCTCGGACAGGATCAGCTTCGTCACTGCCTGCAAGTCGCGCTGGCCCTGCAGCAGGCGGGTAAAGCGCGCCAGGTTGGTCTTGAGCCAATCCTGCTGCGCGTTCTTCTGCGTCGTTTCCTTCAGGTTGCGGATCATCTCGTTGATGTTGTCCTTCAGGTAGGACACCTCGCCGCGCGCCTCCACCTGGATCGAACGGGACAGGTCGCCGCGCGTCACCGCCGTCGCCACTTCACCAATGGCGCGCATCTGGTTGGTCAGGTTCGCCGCCAGCTGGTTGACGTTCTCGGTCAAGTCCTTCCAGGTGCCGGCCACGCCGGACACGTTTGCCTGCCCGCCCAGCTTTCCTTCGGTACCCACCTCGCGCGCCACCCGCGTCACTTCCGACGCGAACGAGGAGAGCTGGTCGACCATCACGTTGATGGTGTCTTTCAGTTCCAGGATCTCGCCCTTGACGTCCACCGTGATTTTCTTCGACAAGTCGCCGCGCGCCACCGCCGTCGTCACCGCCGCGATGTTTCGCACCTGGCCGGTCAGGTTCGACGCCATGAAGTTGACGTTATCGGTCAAGTCCTTCCAGGTGCCGCCGACGCCCGGCACGTACGCCTGGCCGCCCAGCTTGCCTTCAGTACCGACCTCGCGCGCCACGCGCGTCACTTCCGACGCGAACGAGGACAGCTGGTCCACCATCACGTTAATCGTGTTTTTCAGCTCGAGAATCTCGCCCTTGACGTCCACCGTGATCTTCTTCGACAGGTCGCCGTTGGCTACCGCGGTGGTCACGTCGGCGATGTTTCGCACCTGGCCGGTCAGGTTACCCGCCATCGAGTTCACGCCGTCGGTCAAGTCTTTCCAGGTTCCGGCGACGCCCGGCACGTTCGCCTGGCCGCCGAGCTTTCCTTCGGTACCGACTTCGCGCGCCACGCGGGTTACTTCGGATGCGAACGAGTTCAATTGGTCGACCATCACGTTGATGGTGTTTTTCAGTTCCAGGATCTCGCCCTTGACGTCGACCGTGATCTTTTTCGACAAGTCGCCGTTCGCCACCGCGGTCGTCACGTCGGCGATGTTTCGCACCTGGCCGGTCAGGTTACCGGCCATCGAGTTGACCGAGTCGGTCAAGTCCTTCCAGGTGCCGGCCACGCCCTTCACCTGCGCCTGGCCGCCCAGTTTTCCTTCGGTACCGACCTCGCGCGCCACCCGCGTGACTTCGGAGGAGAACGAGGACAGCTGGTCGACCATCACGTTAATCGTGTTTTTCAGTTCGAGAATCTCGCCCTTGACGTCCACCGTGATCTTCTTCGACAGGTCGCCGTTAGCCACCGCGGTCGTCACGGTGGCGATGTTACGCACCTGGCCGGTCAGATTCGATGCCATGAAGTTGACGTTATCGGTCAAGTCTTTCCAGGTGCCGCCGACGCCCGGCACGTAGGCCTGACCGCCCAGCTTGCCCTCGGTGCCGACTTCGCGCGCCACCCGCGTCACTTCGGACGCGAAGGAGCGCAGCTGGTCCACCATCACGTTGATGGTGTCTTTCAGCTGCAGGATCTCGCCGCGCACGTCGACGGTAATTTTCTTCGACAAGTCGCCGTTCGCCACCGCGGTCGTCACCTCGGCGATGTTACGCACCTGCGACGTCAGGTTGCCGGCCATCGAGTTGACCGAGTCGGTCAAGTCCTTCCAGGTGCCGGCCACGCCTTTTACCTGCGCCTGGCCGCCGAGCTTGCCTTCGGTACCGACCTCGCGCGCCACGCGCGTCACTTCCGACGAGAACGAGGAGAGCTGTTCGACCATAGTGTTGGCAGTGGTCGCCGCGCGCAGGTACTGGCCCTTGAGCGGATGGCCGTCCACCTCCAGCGCCATCGTCTGTGACAGGTCGCCTTTTGCCACGGCGCCGATCACGCGCGCCATTTCCGTGGTCGGGCGCACCAGGTCGTCGATCAGGGTGTTGACCGAACTGATGATGGTGCCCCAGCCGCCGGCCACGTTCGGCACCGCCGCGCGCTGCGTCAGGCGCCCTTCGCGGCCGACCACGCGCGACACTTCCGTGACCGCCTTGACCATCTTCTCTTTCGTTTCGATGATCTCGTTAAGCGTGTCGGCGATCTTGCCGACGACGCCGGTCCAGTCGGACGGCATGCGCGCGGTGAAGTCGCCCTTCTTTAACGCCATCAGCGTCGACAGCAGCAGCTTCGCGTCCAGCTCTTCAATGAAGTCGCTCATGTTATTCATCGACAGTATCCTCGTTTTTCGGGAGTGGAAAAGGTGGCCGGATGGTGCTTCCGGCTCGTGGAATAGGGGTGTTCTGTAGTGGTGCGAACAGCAATGCGGACATCGCCGGCGCCGGCGCCGGCTCGCCCAGCAGCGCGCCCTGGAACTGGTCGCAACCGAGCGCGGCGAGCACCTCGAGCTGCGCTTCGCTGTCAACGCCGAGCGCGCGCACCGACAGCCCAAGCGCGCGCGCCAGGTGGATGATCGCCGCGACCATGTCGGCGCCGCCTTCGGCGCCGATGTCGCGCACGAAAGCGCCATCGATCTTGAGGGCGTCGAAAGGCAGGTCGCGCAAGATTGTCAGGGACGCGCCGGCGCTGCCGAAATCGTCGACAGCCAGGCGCACGCCGGCCACGCGCACCGCGTCGAGCGCCGGCTTGACGTCGTCGGCGCCGACCAGCAGGCGCTCGGCGATCTCCAGTTCGAGCAGTCCGGCCTCGATGCCGCATTTGGCCAGGTGCGCGGCGACCCGTTCGGGCAGGGTCGAATGAACATGCATGGACGCCAGGTTGACCGACATGACCAGCGCCGGCAGCCCGGCCTTGTGCCACAGCGCGGCCTGGGCGCAGGCCGCGCCGATGGTCCAGTCGCCGACCTGGTCGAGCAGCTTGCGGTCGGTCACCCGGTGCAGGAACTGCGCCGCCGCCAGCAGGCCGTCGCGCGGATGACGCCAGTAAAGCAGCGCCTCGACGCCGGACAACGCGCGCGTGCGCACGTCGGCGTGCGGCTGGTAATGCAGCGCCAGTTCACCGTTGCCGAGCGCCCGCTGCAGCTCGGCCGCCCAGCGCGCGTGTTCGACTTCGCGCGCGTTGAGCTCTTCGCGGAAGTATTCGATGCTGCCGCGGCGGTGCTGCTTGGCGTGGTACATCGCCGTATCGGCATTGCGCAGCACGATGGCGGCGCTGGCGCCGTCCTGCGGATACAGGCCGATGCCGATCGACGACGAGGTGAAGATGGGCTGGCCGCCGATCTCGAACGGCTGCGCGTTGGCCTGCTCGATCTTGCGCGCCACCCGCGCCGCGTTGGCGGAGGCGCCGGCGCCCTCGAGCAGCACGACGAATTCGTCGCCGCCGAGCCGCGCCACCACGTCCGACACCCGCACCGCGGCCTGCAGGCGCCCGGCGAACTGGCGCAGCAGTTCGTCGCCGGCTTCGTGGCCGAGCTGGTCGTTGATGCTCTTGAAGCGGTCAAGGTCGAGGAACAGCAGGGCGAATTGGCTGTGATGGCGCTCGGCGTAGGCGAGCGCGTGTTCGAGCTGCTGGATCAGCGCGCGGCGGTTGACCAGGCCGGTGAGGGCGTCGCGAATCGACAGCTCGTGGGCGCGCGTTTCGGCCAGCTTGCGCTCGGCCACCTCGAGCTCGAGTTCGGCGTTGATGCGTTCGAGGTCCTGCAGGCGCTGCACGCGCAGGTCCTGGTACAGCGCCGACAGTTCGTCGGTCTTGGCCACCAGTTCGAGGTTATTGCGGGTCAGGGCAACGAACACGGCGACCTTGGTTTGCAGGATCTGCGGGATCACCGGGGTAAACAAGTAGTCGACCGCGCCCTTCTGGTAAGCCTGCAGGCGGTGCATTTCGTCGGCGTAGTGGGCGGTAATGAAGATGATCGGCACGGCCGCCGAGCGCGGATGCGAGTGGATCGCGTCGGCGGTTTCAAAACCATCCATGCCCGGCATGTTCACGTCGAGCAGGATGACGGCGAATTCGTGCATCAGTACCTGGCGCAGCGCCTCGTGGCCTGACGTGGCGGTGATGAGCTCATATTCGCCGTCGAGGGCCGGCTGGTCCAGCAGGCTCTGCAGCGCGAACAGGCTGGCCGGATCATCGTTAGCTAGTAGGACTTTAGGGATCTGCACGTCGGGACAGGTCGGTTATCGGATTTTTCGGTAGAGCATGTTAATTCACTAACGCGTGGAAAGATACGCTTGCCAGCTCCAACGTCAAGCATAAGCTCGGCGCTTCAACATTGCTCGCAATATTTGCTACTTTGGCAATCGTGGAGGCGAGGTGGCGAAAGATTAGCCGAAAAAGTGTTTCCTAGGCGCACGGTACAAGCCGGTATGATCCACCGTTTTCTCATCGCCGCGCGTTTGTGCGTTTACCACAATCCGCCGACCTACGCGTTGCAGCAGGTGCGAATTCCTTGCGGTCGGCGCGGCACGCCGCCCGCAGCGCCGGGTTCAAGCAAAGTATGGATCGGTAGTAGTTTAATGTTGATTTATTGTAAATAGTCAACTACGATCGTAGGTATTGGTGTGCATGGTTGCGGCCGGCAACAGCGGCGTCAAGGGGACAAATATGGTCGAACTTAGTCAACTGATGAGACTGATGGACAGCACTTCAGAGTCAGCCTGGAGCAAAGCGTTGTTCGACGTTGCAGAAGGGCTCGGTTTCGATTCGGTGTTGTACGCAGCCTTACCATCCAAACACGCCAACCTGGAAACATCGTTCTTGCATAGCAATTACTCCGAAAAGTGGCGCCTCCACTACGATTCGTCCAAGTTGCACTACGTCGATCCAACCGTGCGCCACTCGATGGGCCACGTCACGCCACTTGTGTGGGAGCCGGAAACCTTTACACAACGCGACGAGTGCGCCTTGTACGAGGATGCTAGCCACTTCGGTATCCGCTCGGGCATCACTTTTCCGATGCACGGATGTAACGGTGAGGCCGGCCTGATCAGCTTTGCCACGGATGCGCTGCCAGGCGATGATTTTCACAAGCGCCTGACGCACTACATGGCCGACCTGTCGCTGGTGCGTGACTACGCGTTCGAGTCCTCGCTGACCTATGTCAAGGCGCACAACCACGCCGAGCCGGCGCCGCATCTGACCAAGCGGGAGCTTGAAGTGATCAAATGGGTAATGGCAGGCAAATCGTCGTGGGAGATCTCGCGGATCACCGATTGTGCCGAAGCCACCGTCAATTTTCACATCTCGAATATCCGCCAGAAGTTCAATGTCAGTACGCGCCAGCAGGCGATCGTCAAGGCGATCGCGCTTGGCATCATTACTCCAGAAGATCCCCATCGATAAGCTTGCCGGTAACGTATAGCTTGACGAGCAATGCGACAGGGAGCGGCACCCCAAGCCCGGTTTCGAACCGGCTGCCGCTCGACTGCGTGACCCCGAAGCGCGCCCAGAAAGTTGCCTGGCTTTCTCGCTTGCTGATGCGAAATTGGCGGAGTCCGATCTGAGCCTGCACCCGTGGAGGCTGGCTGACCGGGTCGTTGGCCGCATACGCTACTGGTGTGCTGGCGACGGCCGGGCGGCAATTATAGTCTTGGTCCATTTTCATCCCCTCGCAAAACAAATCCGCAGTATTTCATTTCCGCACCCCGTTTCCAGCTATCACTTCTGCTAGTTATGCGAATTCCATATTTACGTGATTCTACATGCACGTTGCATAACTTCAACACGAAAGCGAGGCACGGAAATGGCAATGCACATACAAATTGCAGCACGTAAAGACTTTAAATCGCCTGATCTGTGGGAAATGCATACATTGCGCGCCAAAGTGTTCAAGGACCGTCTCGGCTGGGAGGTCCCGGTGCTGAGCGGAATGGAGATTGACGGCTATGACGCCCTCGACCCGATGTACATGATGATTCGCGAGCCGGGCCGCGGCACGTTGCGCGGGTGCTGGCGCCTGTTGCCGACCGAAGGGCCCTACATGCTCAAGGATTCATTCCCGGAACTGCTTCATGGTGAAATAGCGCCCCAGAACGAGCACATTTGGGAGCTCTCTCGTTTCGCCATCCAGACAGACTGTGATTCCCGCTTCGGCCTGTCGCAAATCACCTTGGAATCTTTCTCCGAGATGGTGTTGTACGGACGGGACCATGGCATCGAGCGCTACATTACCGTGACCACCACCTCACTGGAACGGTTGGTGCGGCGCGCCGGCGTTGCCGTTACACGGCTGGGGCCGCCGGTGCAGATCGGCATTGAAATGGCGGTGGCGCTGTATATCGATGTCGATGCCACCTACGCAGCCCTGTTCGGACAGCGGCTCGACTCGTAGCGGGCAAATCAGGATACTGGCGCCGGCGCGCGGTGGTTCGCCGGCAAAGCACCGTTCGCTCTGGGTTGTGAGGCACCGGATTGCTAGGGCAAGTGTTCGGTGCGCGCGTCGTCGCTAAAAAATTGCTGAGCAAATGTATTTATCTCCGTCATTAATAGTATATTTGTAATACGGCGCGCACTTGGACGAGGCGCACCCGGCGACGGGGTTAGATTGATGACGCAAGCGATATCGCGCAGCATGGGCAGTACAGCGACCGGCAGCGGCCCGGCGCGGCTGCTGCTTCGCGCCGCCGGCCTGGTGTTCTCGGCGCTGCTCGGCGCCTTGTTGTACACAATGGCGGCCAGCACGGTCGAGGGCGATGCTCGCCAGCGCTTCAACGGCATCGCCCGGGGCGCCCAGTCTGCGCTGGCGGCGCGCCTGGCCACGTTCAACGACCTGGTGCGCGGCACCAGCGCCTTGTTCGAGGCGTCCGATGATCCGGTCACGCGGCTGCAGTTTCATCGCTACGTCGCCGCGCTCGACGTGCCGCGCAACTTCCCCGAGGTCGACCTGCTGTCGTATGCCGTCAGCGTCGGCGACGCCGGGCGCGACGCCTTCGTCGCCCGCGTGCGGGCCGACCGCAGCCTGGCGCCGGGTGGCTATCCATCGTTCGACATCCGGCCGGCGGGCCGGCGCGAGCGCCATGAAGTGCTCACCTTCGTCGAGCCGGCGCGCCACTTCAGGCGCTACTTCGGCGCCGACATCGCGCAAAACCCGGCGATCGCCGCGGCGCTGGCGCAGGCGCGCGATACCGGCCTGCTCAGTTCCGGCGTGCCGATCATGTTCGACGCGCCGTCGCCGCACATAAGCCTTGGCATCGGCCGGCCGGTGTACCGCAAAGGCGTGCCGCTGACCGATGCCGCGGCCAGGCGCGCCGCCTTCCTCGGCATGGTCGGCGTCGAGTTCAGCGTGCCGGGGCTGGCGCAAGGGGTCCTCGGACGGGTCGGCATGCCGGGCCTGCGCCTGACGCTGTACGCCGCCGGCGGCGCCGCGGCGGACCAGCGCGCGCTGGCCATCGGCGCCGGCGACCGGCTGCTGTTCGGCGCAGGTGCGCCGCCCGGCGCCAGTTTCGAGACGGTGCTGCCGGTCGACTTCAACGGCAGTCTGTGGAAGGCGCGCTTCTCGCTGCCGCTGTCGCACCTGTACAGCCAGTTCGACCGCGCCTTTCCGTTTCTCGCGCTGGCCATCGGGGTGGTGGTGGGCCTGCTGGTATATGCATTCTTCTTCACCTTGTTCTGGTCGCGCCGGGTGGCGATCGCCCAGCGGCTGCTGCTCGACACGGTGCTCGACAGCGTCGAGGCGCATGTCTACATGAAGGACCGCGATCGGCGCTTCACCTACATCAACGCGCGCACCGCCGAAGCGATGGGGCGCCAGCCGCACGAGGTGATCGGCAAGCTCGATCGCGACGTGCTACCGGCGGCGCTGGCCGACGCCTACTGGGAGCAGGACCGCTGCGTGTTCGACAGCGGCGCGCCGAGCGCCGGCCAGCACCAGTTCACCCAGCTCGATGGCCAGGTGCGCCAGTTCTGGACCGTGAAAGTGCCGGTGGTGGAGGCAGGCGAAGTGGGCGCGGTGATCGGCCTGTCGACCGACGTCACCGAGCTGCACGAACTGAAGGCGCAGGCCGATGCCGCCAGCCTGGCCAAGAGTAACTTCCTGTCGAACATGAGCCACGAGATCCGCACGCCGATGAACAGCATCATCGGCATGACGCACCTGGCGCTCAAGTCGGCCGCCACGCCGAAGCAGCGCGACTACCTCGAAAAGATCTACCACTCCAGCCAGCACCTGCTCGGCATCATCAACGACATCCTCGACTTTTCCAAGATCGAGGCCGGCAAACTGGACCTGGAGGCGATCGACTTCGGCGTCGCCACGCTGATGGAAAACATCGCGCACCAGCTGGGCGAAGCGGCCAGCTGCCGCCGCCTCGCGCTCGAATTCGACCTGGCGCCCGGCCTGCCGCGCCAGCTGCGCGGCGACCCGCTCCGGCTCGAACAGGTGCTGCTTAACTTTACCGGCAACGCCATCAAGTTTTCGCACGACGGCGTGGTGCGCATCCACGCCTGCGCGCTCGAGGACACCGAGCACGACGCGCTGGTGCGCTTCGAGGTGCGCGACAACGGCATCGGCATGACCGAGGCCGAAGTGGGCGAGTTGTTCAAGTCGTTCCACCAGGCCGACCCGTCGACTACCCGCAAGTACGGCGGCACCGGGCTGGGACTGGTGATCAGCAAGCAGCTCGTCGAACTGATGGGCGGCAGCATCGGCGTCGACAGCACGCCCGGCGTCGGCAGCACCTTCTGGTTCACCGCGCGCCTTGGCAAAGGCGTCAGGTTCATGCGCGCCGGGCCGACGCCGGTGCCGCGTGAAGTGCTCGACCAGATCGCCGGCGCCTGCATCCTGCTGGTCGAGGACAACGTCTTCAGCCAGCAGGTCGGCCAGGAACTGCTGGAAGAAGCCAGCGCCACCGTCGTCGTCGCCTGCAACGGCAAGGAAGCGGTCGACCTGATGCTGCGGCGCCGCTTCGACTGCGTGCTGATGGACCTGCAGATGCCGGTGATGGACGGCTTCGAGACGACCCGCATGATCCGCTCCGATCCGCGCCTGCGCGAGTCGGTGGTGATCGCAATGACCGCCAACGCCGGGCGCGACGACCAGGCCCGCGCGCTGGCATCGGGCATGGACGAATTCGTCACCAAGCCGACTTCACCGAACCAGCTGTTCGAGGTGATCGCCCGCTGCCTGCGCGCGCGCGCGCCGGCCGCCGCGCCGCTTGCATGCGAGACGGCGCCGGCGCCTGTCGCGCCGCTGTTCGACAAGGCGGCGCTGGCGCTCACCTTCGGCGGCAACCCGCAGAAGATGCGCAAGTACGCTTTCATGTTCCTCGACTCGGCGGGCGATGGCCTTGCCGTCGTCGGCGAGGCGCTGGCGCGCGCCGACATCGAGCGCGCCGCCGATACCGGGCACCGGATGAAATCGGCCGCGCGCGCGGTCGGCGCGATGGAGTTTGCGCAGCTTTGCCAGCAGCTCGAGCAGCTGCGCATTGGCGGCTCGGTGGCCGATGCCAGCCTGTTGCTCAAGCGCATGGTGGCGTTGCGTGCGCTCCTCGCCGAGCACATGGCCGGCGAACTGGTCGAACCGCCGTCCGGATGAGTGCGGCCCTACCGCCGGCGCGGTAAAAATAGTATGCTGTGGCGCTGCCGACTCGGCCATTTAACGGAACACCATGGCATCTCCCGTCTCGCCCGGACTTCTGATCCTGCACGGTAACCAGCTCGAACAATTGCGCGCCGCGCTGTTCGGCTGGCTGCGCAATCATCCGCTCGCGCCGCTCGAGTCGGAGATCATGCTGGTGCAGTCGAACGGCGTGGCCGAATGGCTGAAGATCGCGCTGGCCGAGGAAACGGGCGTGTGCGCCGCCACGCGCGTGGCGCTGCCGGCGCGCTTCTTGTGGCAAGCCTACCGCGGCATGCTCGGCGCCGAGCGGGTGCCGAAACGCTCGCCGTTCGACAAGGCGCCGCTGACGTGGCGCCTGATGCGCCTGTTGCCGGCGCTGTTGTCGGACGACGGCTTCGCGCCGCTGCGCCACTTCCTCGGCGACGGCGACCCGGAACGCCGGCTGCAGCTGGCCGAACGCCTGTCCGACCTGTTCGACCAGTACCAGGTGTACCGCGCCGACTGGCTCGACGACTGGGCCGCCGGGCGCGACGTGCTGCGCGACGCCCGCGGCGAAGCGGCGCCGCTGCCAACCGACCAACTGTGGCAGGCGCAGCTCTGGCGCGCCGTCAACGACAGCCTGCCGGCGGCGCTGCGCCAGTCCGGGCGCGCCACCATCCACAGCGAATTCGTGCGCGCTAGCGAGGACGGCGCGCTGCCTGCGGCCAGGCTGCCGCGCCGCGTCGTCGTGTTCGGCATCTCGGCGCTGCCGTACCAGACCTTGCAGGCGGTGGCGGCGCTGTCGCGCCACTGCCAGGTGCTGCTGGCGGTGCCCAATCCGTGCCAGTTCTACTGGGGCGACATCATCGAAGGGCACGAGCTGCTCAAGGCCCGCCACCGGCGCCAGCAGCCGCGCGGCGGCGTTGACCTGTCGCACGTGCCGATCGAAGACATGCACTCGCACAGCCACCCGCTGCTGGCGAGCTGGGGCCGGCAAGGGCGCGACTTTGTCCGCATGCTCGACGAATTCGACAGCGCCGCCGAGGGCCGCTTCGAGAACATGCGGGTCGACCTGTTCAGCGAAGGCGAGGGCGACACCTTGCTCGGCCAGGTGCAGGCGGCGGTGCGCGACCTGCTGCCGCTGTCGGAGCATGCGCGCCTGGCGCCCGATCGGCGCGACCGCTCGATCGAATTTCACGTCACCCACAGCGTGCAGCGCGAAGTCGAGGTGCTGCACGACCAGCTGCTGTCGTGGTTTGCCGCCGGCGATGCGGGCGGCGCGCCGGCATTGCGTCCGCGCGACGTGGTCGTGATGGTGCCCGACATCGATACGTTTTCGGCGGCGATCCATGCCGTCTTCGAGCAGCACAAGCGCAGCGACGCACGCTTCATCCCTTTCGAGATCGGCGACGTCAAGGACCGCAGCGTCAACCCGCTGCTGGTGGCGCTCGAGTGGCTGCTGCGCCTGCCGCAGCAGCGCTGCCGCCAGAGCGAGGTGCGCGACCTGCTCGACGTGCCGGCGCTGGCAGGTCGTTTCGGCCTCGAGGAAGAAGACCTGGCCACCCTCGGCCAGTGGATTGAAGGGGCCAGCGTGCGCTGGGGACTGGACCAGCAGCACCGCGACGGCCTCGGTCTCGGTTCGGCCGGCGAGCAGAACGCCTGGATCTTCGGCGTGCGGCGCATGCTGCTAGGTTACGCCAGCGGCGCCGGCGCCAGCTTCGCCGGCATCGAGCCGTACGCCGAAGTGGGCGGCCTCGATGCGGCGCTGGCCGGCTCGCTGGCGCAACTGATCGAGACGCTGCTGGCGTGGCGCGCCAGCCTGGCGCAGTCGCGCACGCCCACCGAATGGGGCGAGCAGGCGCGCGCGCTGCTGGCGGCGTTTTTCGACGGCGCGGAAGAAGGCGACCGCCTCACGCTGGCGCAACTGCGCGAGGCGCTGCAGAACTGGCTCGAGACGTGCGACAACGCCGAATTTGCCGAACCGGTGCCGCTGGCGGTGCTGCGCGAAGCGTGGCTTGGCGCGCTCGACGAGCCGACCTTGAATCACCAGTTTGTCTCTGGCGGCGTGACTTTCTGCAGCCTGATGCCGATGCGCGCGGTGCCGTTTCGCGTGGTGTGCCTGCTTGGCATGAACGACGGCGACTTTCCGCGCCGCGCGCGCCATGCCGATTTCGATCTGCTGGCGCTGCCCGGCATGGCGCGCCCGGGCGACCGCTCGCGCCGCGACGACGACCGCTACCTGATGCTCGAAGCGCTGCTGGCCGCGCGCGACAAGCTGTACGTCAGCTGGGTCGGACGCAACGTGCGCGACAACAGCGAGCAGCCGGCCTCGGTGCTGGTGTCGCAGCTGCGCGACTACCTGGAGGCGGGCTGGGACCTCGATTTGGAAGCGATGACCACCGAGCACGCGCTGCAGCCGTTCAGCCGCCGCTATTTTGAACAGGGCGGCTTGCCGACCTACGCCGGCGAATGGCGCGCCGCCCACGCCGCTGCCGCTGCCGGCGACGACGCGCCGCTGCCGCCGTTCGAACTCGATGGCGAATACCGCCTCAAGCTGGCCGAACTGGCCAAGTTCCTCAAGCAGCCGGCGCGCTACTTTTTCCAGCGCCGGCTCGGCGTCTGGTTCGCCGACGCCGATGCACTGGGACAGGACGAGGAGCCGTTCTCGTTTAACGCGCTGGAACGCTACCTGCTCGAAGACAGCCTGCTCGACGACGGCGGTGCGCCCGAAGCGCTGGACGAAGTGCGCGCCAGCCTCGCTACCCGCGCCGAACGGCTCGGACGCGAGGGCGTGCTGCCGATAGGGCTGATCGGGCGCAAATGGGAAGAGCAGCTGATCGAAGGCCTGGTGCCGGTGCGCACTGCCTGGCTGACCCTGGGCGCCCGTTTCCGCGAGCAGGCGCCCAAGCTCGCCATCAGCCTGCGTTTCGACGGCATCGAACTCGATGACTGGATCGACAAGCTGCGCACCAGCGAAGATGGCGCCGCCTGGCTGATGCAGATCTCCTCGAAGGTGCTCGACAAGAAGGGCGCGGCGCGCGGCGACAAACTGATCGGCGCCTGGCTGCGCCAGCTGGCCGCCGCCGCCGCCGCCGGCCATCGGGTGACCGGCTACCTGGTCGCGCGCGATGCGATCGTCACGATGGCGCCGCTCGATGCGGCCCACTCGCATGTTGTGCTCGCCGGCCTGGTTGCCCTGTGGCGCCAGAACCTCGACCACCCCTTGCCGGTCGCCTGCAGGACGGCGCTGGCCTTGCTGCGCAATGGCGACGCGCGCGCCACCTACGACGGCAGCTTCGAGATCGGCGGCGAAGTGCAGGACCTGTGCCTGGCGCGCTTGTGGCCCGACTTTGCCGCCCTTGCTGCTGGCGGGGCTTGGCTGCAGACGGCGCAGGCGCTGTATGGCCCGCTGGCCGACTGGCTCGATGCGCACGTCGTCATCGCCCCGCTCGACAAGGAGCAGGCATGAGCGAACTGTTGAAACCGATCGACTTCCCGCTGCACGGCTCGCGCCTGATCGAGGCCAGCGCCGGCACCGGCAAGACCTGGACCATCGCCGCGCTGTACGTGCGTTTGGTGCTCGGCCACGGCGGCGAGAACGGCTTCGGCCGCGCCTTGACGCCGAACGAAATCCTGGTCATGACCTTCACCCGCGCCGCCACGCGCGAGCTGTCGAACCGGGTGCGCGAGCGCCTGGTGGAGGCGGCCGCCTTCTTCCGCGCGGAGGAGCCGGGCGACGATCCGTATCTGGCCGCGCTGGCCGCATCGTATCCCGGCCACGCCGAGCGGCAGCAGGCGGCGCACCGCCTGATCATGGCCGCCGAGACGATGGACGAAGCGGCCATCTTCACCATCGACGCCTGGTGCCAGCGCATGCTGCGCGAGCATGCGTTCGACAGCGGCAGCCTGTTCGACGAGGAACTGGTCAGCGACGAACACGCGCTGTTCGAAGACGCGGCGCACGACTACTGGCGCCAGAACGTCTATCCGCTGGGCAGCGGCGCGCTGGCCGCGCTGATGGCATGCTGGCAGGATGTCGGCGCGCTGAAGCAATCGGTGCGCGAACTGGTGCGCCGTGTGCATCTGCTCGGCGCGGTGCAAGACGAGCCGCTGGCCGGCCTGATCGCGCGCGTCGAACGCGCGCAGCTGGCCGAACTGGCGCGGCTGAAGGCCGGCTGGGCCGAGCGCGCCAACCAGATGGAGCAGTGGATCGCCGGCCAGCGCGCGGTGGTGCCGAAATGCTTCAACGGCAGCAAGCTGCGCGCCGATTCGCTCGTCAAGTGGTTCGATGCGCTGCGCGCCTGGGCCGACGATCCGGCGCTGGTGATGCCGGCGATGACCGACACCGCGTGGCACCGGCTGACGCCGGACGGCATTACGGACGCATGCAGCAAGGACTTCAGTGTCGCCGCGCCCGAGTGCTTCGAGCACACTACCGAGCTATGGGAAGCGCTGAAGGCAATCGCGCCGCTTTCGCACGCTTTGTTCCGCCACGCCGCGACCAGCATCGCGCAGCGCATGGCCGAATTAAAGAAGCGTAGCCGTCAGTTCGGCTTTGCCGACATGCTGGACCGGCTCAAGGCGGCACTCGAGGGCGACAACGGCGAGCAGCTGCAAAAGCGCATCGCCGCGCAGTATCCGGTGGCGATGGTCGACGAATTCCAGGATACCTCACCGGACCAGTATGCCATTTTCAACTTGCTGTACCGGGTAGCCGACAACGACCCGGCGCACGGCTTGTTCCTGATCGGCGACCCGAAGCAGTCGATCTATGGCTTTCGCGGCGCCGACATCAACAGCTACCTCGCGGCGCGCGCGTCTACCGAGGGGCGCCACTACAAGCTGGGCACCAACTACCGTTCCACCAAGGCGGTGGTGGAGGCGGTCAACCAGCTGTTCCTGCACGCTGAAAACGGTTTTGCGGCGGGTGCGTTCAAGTTCAGGAAAGGCGACGTCAACCCGCTGCCGTTCGACGCGGTCGGGGCCGAGGGTCGCCAGGAACACCTGGTCGGCGTCGAAGGGCCGTTCCAGGCGCTGGCGGTGTGCAGCTCTGACCGCGAGGACATGCGCGCCGACGACTACCTCGAATTCTTTGCCCATCACTGCGCCGAGCATATCGTCTCGCTGCTGAACGATCCGAAGGCAGGGTTTTGCCACACCGACAAGTTCACCCGGCTGGTCCCGGCCGACATCGCGATCCTGGTGCGCAACCGGCGCGAGGCGGCGGCCGTGCGGCACGCACTGGCTCAGCGCAAGGTGCTCAGCGTCTACCTGTCCGACAAGGATTCCGTCGTCGACAGCGACGAGGCGGCCGACGTGCTGCGCTGGCTGTACGCGGTGGCCAATCCGCTCGACGGCGGCCTGGCGCGGGCGGCGTTCGCCACGCGCACGGCGGGGCTCTCGCTGGCTGCGCTGGCGCGCATGTCGTCGGACGAACTGGCGTGGGAAGAACGGGTCGAGCAACTCAAGGCGCTGCACGTCGTCTGGCAGCGCCAGGGCGTGCTGGCGATGCTGCGCCGCTTCGTCCACGAACTGAATTTGCCGTCGACTTTGCTGCGTGAAGCCGGCGGCGAACGCCGGCTGACCAACCTGCTGCACCTGGCTGAATTGCTGCAAACGGCCAGCAGCGGGCTCGATGGCGAGCAGGCGCTGATCCGCTGGTTCGCCGAGCAGGTGGCCGGCATCGGCGACGGCGGCGACGAGCGCGTGCTGCGCCTCGAAAGCGACGCCGAACTGGTCAAGGTGATCACGGTCCACAAGTCCAAGGGCCTGGAGTATCCGCTGGTGTATCTGCCGTTCGCCGTCACCGCGCGCAAGACGGACCGGCGCAACCGCAGCTTCTTCGAGTTCGTCGATGAAGACCACAAGCGCACGCTCGACCTTGGGCTGTCCGAGGCCGCGCTCGAGGCGGTGGACCGCGCGCGCATCGAGGAAGACCTGCGCCTGCTGTACGTGGCGTTGACGCGCGCGCGCCATTTCCTGTGGCTCGGCGTGGCGGCGGTGGCGGCAAAGAAGGCGGGCGAAAACAAGCTGCACGAGTCGGCGCTCGGCTACCTGCTCGGCGGCGGGGCGGCGATCGCGGCGGCCGACATGCACGGCCACTGGCAAACGCTGAAAGGCGATTCCACCGCCATCGACCTCAAACCGCTGGCCGCGCCCGAAGGCGTGACGCGGCTCGCGCGCGAGGAAGTGCGTCCGCCGCTGATGGATGCCGCGGTGTTTGCCGGCAGCTTCGAGCGCAACTGGTCGGTCGGTTCCTTCACGTCGCTGACGCGCCAGACCGGCAAGGCGCCGATGCACGCGCAGGAGGAAACGCTGCTGGAAGATGAACCGAAGCAGGCGCCCGCACGGGCCGACGACGCACCCTGGCATCGCTTCCCGCGCGGCTCGGTGCCGGGCAACTTCCTGCACGAACAGCTCGAGTGGATGGGGCAGGAGGGTTTTGCCACCGTGCTCGATCCGAATTTCGATGCACGCCTCGGCGCCCGCTGCGAGCGCGCCGGCTGGGGCAACCGCAAGGAAGACGCGATTGCCTGGCTGCGCGAAGTGGCGACGACGAAGCTGCCGCATCTCGATGCGCCACTGGCGCAGCTGGACGGCGTGCTGCCGGAGATGGAATTCTGGTTCCCCAGCCAGCAC
Source organism: Massilia sp. TWR1-2-2 (assembly GCF_049897565.1). Classification (NCBI taxonomy): domain Bacteria; kingdom Pseudomonadati; phylum Pseudomonadota; class Betaproteobacteria; order Burkholderiales; family Oxalobacteraceae; genus Massilia; species Massilia sp. TWR1-2-2. The sequence goes on from NZ_JAFCWM010000001.1 coordinate 323,966, forward strand.
CTGAAAAGCGCGCAGCTCGATGAACTGTGCGCCCAGCGCATGCTCGGCGGCGTGGCGCGGCCGGTGCTGCCGGAGCGCCAGCTGCACGGCATGCTGAAGGGCTTTGCCGACCTGGTGTTCGAGCATGAAGGGCGCTACTGGGTGCTGGACTACAAATCGAATTCGCTCGGCGCCGGCGACGCCGCCTACAGCCGCGCCGCCATGGCGGCCGGCATGGCGGCGCACCGCTACGACATCCAGGGTGCGATCTACATGCTGGCGCTGCACCGATTGCTGCGCAGCCGGCTGGGCGACGCTTACGATCCGGCGCTGCAACTGGGCGGCGCGCTGTTCATGTTCCTGCGCGGGATCGCCAATCCGACGACGCGTGGCTGCTACGTGCTGGAGCCCGACCTTGAACTGCTCGACGGCCTCGAACGGCTGCTGGATGACGCGCAATGAAGCCTGACACCGACATGCATGCACTGTGGGCAGCGGTCGACGCCCTGACCGAAGCGGGCGAACTGCGCCGGCTGTCCGGCGCCTTTGCGCGCTTCATCGGCTCGGTCGGCCACGCCACGCCGGCGCTGATGCTGGCCTGCGTGCTGCTGTCCGAACTCGAAGGACGCGGCCACAGCTGCCTGATGCTGGGCGAACTTGTCGACGACCCGTGCACGCTGACCGGCTGGAGCGAGCAGCAGTGGCAGGCCCTGGCCGCGGCCGCCGCGCCGCTGCCGAAAAGCGTCAAGGCCTGGAGCGCGCTGCTGTCCGGCGCCGAGCAGGTATGGCAGGCTGGCGACCTCAGTTTCGACCAGCCGCTGGTGCTCGACGGCGCGCGCCTGTACCTGCGCCGCTACTGGCGCGACGAGACGCTGGTGGCCGGCAGCATCGGCGCGCGGGCGCGCCAGCTGCGCGCGGTCGATGCGGGCCAGGTGCGCGGCTGGCTCGACATCCTGTTCGCCTCGCACCGCAAGGCCGAAACGCCGGACTGGCAGAAGCTGGCCTGCGCCATCGCGCTGCGCGGCTCGGTGGCGATCATCACCGGCGGCCCCGGCACCGGCAAGACCTACACCGTGGCGCGCCTGCTGGCGCTGCTGTTCGCGGTGGCGCCCGACGCCGGCGGCCTGCGCATCGCGCTGGCGGCGCCGACCGGCAAGGCCGCGGCGCGCCTGAAGCAGTCGATCGACAAGGCGCTCACTGAACTGGCCGACAAGGTGGGCGACGAGCTGCCGCTGCGCGAACTGACAGCGCGCATGGGCGCCGCCCGCACCCTTCACAGCCTGCTCGGTGCGCGGCCGGACACGCGCGCGTTCGCCCACCACCAGGGCAATCCGCTCGACGTCGACGTGCTGATCGTCGACGAGGCGTCGATGGTCCACCTCGAGATGATGGCGTCGCTGCTCGATGCGCTGCCGGCCGGCGCCACGCTGGTGCTGTTGGGCGACAAGGACCAGCTGGCGTCGGTGGAGGCGGGCGCGGTACTGGGCGACATGTGTCACGACGCGCAGGCCGGCGGCTACGATGCCGCCACGATGGCGTACGCGCTGGAGGCCAGCGGCGAGACCATTCCGCCCGCCTTTGCCGGCGCCGCCGGCGCGCTGGCGCAGCAGACGGTGATGCTGCGCCACAGCCGCCGCTTCGGCGGCCCGATCGGCCAGCTGGCGCTGGCGGTCAACGCCGGCGAAGTGGCGCGCGCGGAGGCGGTGCTGCGCGGCGGCGACGACGCGGTGCGCTGGATCGAGCACGCGCAGCAGCACCACGTGCTGCAGCTGGCGCAGGAGGGCTACCGGCCGTATCTGGCGCTGCTGCGCGCATCGGGCGACGCTGGCGACGACGGCTGGGCAAAGGCAGTGCTGCAAAGTTTCGAGGCGTTCCGGCTGCTGTGCGCGGTGCGCGACGGCGAGTGGGGCGTGACGGGACTGAACGCGGCGATCGAACAGAAGCTCGAAACGGCGCGCCTGATCCGGCGCCGCGGCGAGTGGTACGTCGGACGGCCGGTGATGGTGACGCGAAACGACTACGGCACCGGCGTGTTCAACGGCGACATCGGCCTGACCCTGGCCGACCCGGCGCGGCCCGATTCACTGCGCGTGTACTTCCAGGAGGGCGACAAGGTGCGCAGCGTGCTGGCCACGCGCCTGCGCCACGTCGAGACGGCGTATGCGATGACGGTGCACAAATCGCAGGGCTCCGAATTTGCGCACACGGTGCTGGTGCTGCCAAAGTCGGGCGGCTCGATGCTGGCGCGGGAACTGGTGTACACCGGGATCACGCGCGCCAGCGTGGTGTTCACGCTGGTGACACCGGCCAGCGCGGTGCTGGCCGAGGCGATCGGCCGGCGCACGCGCCGGGCCAGCGGGCTGCGCGATATGCTCGGAGGCTGACTCACCATGGGCCCCCGCTTCGCGACGATGGCGGTTGTACCGCTAACAATAAAAAAGCCACCGCTGTAGGTGGCTTTTTGTTGTGCGGCGCTGTAATTACGCGCGGCGGTGGCGTGCCTTGACCGTCTTGGCGTCGCGCGAGCGCATTGACGCCTTCATGATGCGCGCTTCGGCGCGTGGATGGGCGCGCGCCAGCACTGGGGCCGCGTCGCCGGTCATGAAGCGTCGGATCGACAGCGCGTCGACCACCCGCACCGACGATGCCTTGGCGTTGAGCAGCACCAGCGTGGCGTTCTTGCCGGCCGCCTTGATGCGCATGATCAGGCAGCGGCCCGCTTCCTCGGTGTAGCCGGTTTTCGACAGGCCGATGTCCCAGCCCTTGGCGCCGACGAGGCGGTTGGTGTTGTGGTACTCGACGCCGCGGCCGTTGATGTTGATGATGTCCTTCGAGTCGGTGGTGATGCGCGCGATCTCGGGATAGGCCGAAGCTGCGACCGCCATCTTGACCAGGTCCGACGCGGTCGACTTGTTATTCGGCGACAGGCCGGTTGGCTCTTCGATTTTCGTTTGCGTCATGCCGAGGGCGGCGATCTTGGCGTTGACGGCAGCCTTGAACGCGGGCGTGCCGCCCGGGTAGGTGCGGCCAAGCGAGGCGGCGGCGCGGTTATCCGACGACATCAGCGCCAGCTGCAGCACGTCCTGGCGCGAGATGGCGGCGCCGACCGGCACGCGCGAGGTGCTGTGCTTGAGCATGTCGACGTCGACCTGCTCGATGTAGATCGGCGCGCTCATGTCCTGCTTGGCGTCGAGAACGACCATCGCCGTCATCAGCTTGGTCAGGGACGCGATCGGGACGATCGCGTTGGCGTTCTTTTCGATCAGGACCTTGCCGGTGTCGTCTTCGACGACCAGCACCGATTGCGATCCATAAGGACCGGCGACGGCGGCAGCGGCTGAAATTGTTAACAGGACGGCGGCGAACAGTTTTTTCATGTGGGTGTGTGTTTGTGACTGCAGCGGTTCAAGATCGGGCGCCAGGGACGAGGGCGCTGCGCGAGATGAAAACATTCTGGCTGTGAAGCAACATTACTTAGTCGCGAAGATATCACCAACATGGGGGTGTGTCTATGGCGCACAAGCATAAAGCGGCCTCAACTTGTAACAAACATGAAAAAAAGGCCCTGCTTTGCGGCAGAGGCTTTTTAAACAGACCATCTGAGCGGGCTGCAATTATTTCGGCTGGTAAATCTTGTCGAACTCGCCGCCGTCGTCGAAGTGCTTCTTCTGCGCCTGTTTCCAGCCGCCGAACAGCTCGTCGACGGTGAACAGCGCGATCGGTTTATAGTTGGCGGCAAATTTTTTGGCCACCGCCGGCGAGCGGACCCGCAGGAAGTGCTTGGCGCCAATTTCCTGGCCGGCTTCCGAATACAGGAAGTTCAGGTAAGCGGTGGCTTGTTTGCGCACGCCGCGCTTGTCGACGACCTTGTCGATGACGGCGACCGGCGACTCGGCCAGGATCGAGTTGGGCGGGTACACCACCTCGAAGTTGTCGCCAAATTCACTGCGCACCATTTGCACTTCGTTCTCGAACGTCACCAGCGCATCGCCGATCTCGCGCTGGGTGAAGGTGGTGGTGGCGGCGCGCCCGCCGGCGTCGAGCACCGGCACGTTCTTGAAGATGCGGGTGACGAGTTCGCGCGCCTGCGCTTCGGTGCCGCCTTTCTTGAGCACCGAGCCCCACGCGGCCAGGTAGGTGTAGCGGCCGTTGCCGGCCGTTTTAGGGTTCGGAATGACAACCTTGACGCCCGGCTTGGCCAGGTCGTCCCAGTTCTTGATCTGCTTCGGGTTACCTTTACGCACCAGAAACACCATGGTCGAGTAATATGGCGCCGCATTGTTGGGGAATTTTTTTGCCCAGTCCTGCGTCACCAGGCCGCGGTCGGCCAGCATGTCGATGTCGTTGGCCTGGTTCATCGTCACGACCGACGCCTCGAGGCCGTCGGCCACCGAACGCGCCTGCTTGCTCGAGCCACCGTGCGACTGCTTGATGATGACGGTTTCGCCCGTCTTCTTCTTCCAGTCGGCGGCAAACACCGGATTGATGTCCTTGTACAATTCGCGCGCAACGTCGTACGACACGTTGAGCAGCTCGACGTCGTCGGCCGCGCGCGTTGCCAGCGGCAGGGCCAGCGCACCCAACAGCAGGGCGGCGATGAAGCGGCGTGTCGGGAGCAGCGTTGGTTTGGTCATCTTGTTCTCGCGGTGTGTGGACAGTAACGCATAGTCCGACAATTGATGGTGGAAATGGAAGAACAGTTTCGTCATATGCTTAGATGGCAACGTTGTAGCGATGCCGCAATGGCACGACGGCGAGCGGACCCAACGGGCAAACGGCGGCGCTTCGGTGTATAGTCTTTTATATGTATCTTGAACGGTAGCAATACCTTATTCTATTAATCATTGCTTTATGATCACCACCATGGGTATTCAGATTCGTTCGGCAGCACCAGAAGACGCCGTTGCAGCGTGCAGCGTGCTGCGCCGCTCTATCGAGGAATGCTGCGTGCAGGATCACCAGAACAACTCCGAGAAGCTGGCCGCGTGGCTGGGCAACAAGACGCCAGAGAACGTGGCCTGCTGGCTGACTTGGCCGACCAACTACACGCTGGTGGCCGAACGCGATGGCGAAGTCGTCGGCGTCGCGCTGCTGACCCAGGCCGGCAAGCTGTCGCTGTGCTATGTGTTGCCCGAAGCGCAGCATGGCGGCGTTGGCAAGGCGCTGCTGGACGGCGTCGAAGCGAAGGCGCGCGACTGGGGCATAGGCGTCGTCAAGCTGCACAGCACCACCGCCGGGAGCGACTTTTACGCACGCAACGGCTACACCTTTGCCGGCAAGGAAAGAACTTGCTACGGCATCGACTCGGACTTCTTCTGGAAGCAGCTCGACGCCGAGCCGGAGGCCGCCGGCGGTGCGGCCAAGCGCTTCTGCAACTGCGGCGTCAAGTAACACCCGCCATTTTCCCGATCGAATCCGTTGTCGTGCGCGCAGCGCCTGCGTTATAGTGTGCGCCTCCTATTGATGGGTACCATATGGCTTCGCGCAGAGAATTTCTCCAACACGGTTTATGCTTGTCCACGCTCGGCGCGCTGACCGTTCCGCTGATCGGCTGCGCCGCGCCGGCCAGCCCGCCGCCGCCTGCCTCCGCGGCCAAGCCCGCGGTCGCCGTGCGCACCGCCAGCCGCACGGCGCCGCCCGCGCGCGCGCCGGCCCAGTCAGCCGGCAATGCCGAGATGGCGCCGCCGCCCGATATCTTCGACGCCCAGGCGCTCGACATGGACTTCTGGCTCAAGCCGCGCATGCTGTCGGTGATCCGCCCTCAGTCCGGCGAAAAGGCGCGGGTGCTGTACTGGCGCGACGGCGAAGTCATCGATTCGGCCTACCAGGAACTGTGCCACATCATGCGCGACGTCGTCGGCAAGGAAACCGCGCCGATCGACCCGAAGCTGTTCGAAACGCTGTGGGGCACGCAGGCGTTCCTGGCGCGCTACGGCATGGAGCAGCCGCTCGAAGTCCTGTCGGGTTACCGCACCGCCAAGTCGAACGGCAAGCTGATCGAGCAGGGCGTGCCGGCGGCGCGTCAGTCGCTGCACATCGAGGGCAAGGCCGCCGACATCCGCATCGCCAACCTGAACGCCGAGGTGCTTGGCGGGCTGGTACGCAGTTTTCGGCAGGGCGGGGTGGGATTCTATTACCGCGAGGGGCCGCGCGGCGGCTGGATTCACGCCGATACGGGCCTTAAACGCACCTGGAAAGGCTAGTTTCCAAACTTTGTCAGGTATCGCGTTGTCCAAATCAGTGCCCGTCGCACGTCGGGGTTCAACTGATTCGAGGAGATAGCTATGGCAACCATGAATATTCCCAACGACCGCCGCCACATCCCTGAGCGCCGCACGACAAACGGCACGCATCACGGGGCCAGGACGGCGGCGCTCGACTACGTTGCAATGGCACTGCTGATCATCGGCGGTCTGAACTGGGCGATGGTGGGCCTGTTCAGCATCGACGTTGTGGCAACGCTGTTCGGCGTCCAGACGCCGGTGACGCGATTTATCTACGTGGTAGTGGGCCTGGCCGCGCTGTATGCGATCTACCTGATCAGCAAGATGGCGGCGGCGTCGCGACACTGAACCTCTTTTGCTCAGGTCTGCCGGCCGGCGCTGCGCGATGCCAGCATCGACTTTGCATGATGTCGAGGAACGCGTGCAGGATCGGTGACTGGGCGTTTTGCCGGTACAGCACGCACAGTTCGACATCGCGCAGCCATTGCGGGTCGAGCGGCCGGTAGAGCACGCCCGGCAGGCGCGGGCTGGTGGCCGATGCGGTGGTAATGCACCGGCCAAAGCGCGCCGATACCAGCGCGATGCCGGTCAGTACGTCCTCGACTTCCTGGCCCACTACCAGCCGCAGGCCGTCGTTGCCCGAGCCGAAGATGCCGACGTCGAGGCGCCCCAGGTAGCCTTTACCGGCGTACTGGGTTTTCTCCCTGGCCGCCTTCACCATCGCCAGGATATTTGGCGCCTCCTGTCGCATCACCTCGCCGGCGCCGGTCAGCTCGACCCCGTGCGGAGTGCGTATGAACAGCGTCGTCCCCAGTTCCTCTTCCAGGCCATGAATCTGCCGCGTCAGCGGAGGCTGCGCCATGTGCAACTGCGCGGACGCCCGGCTGAAACTGCCTTCTTGCGCCAAGGCGAGAAAGTATCGCAATTGCTTTAGATGCATGTTGCCGATTACGGCATATGTCGTACCGAATCGGTATAGCGTTCACCCGAAAAGGGGTTCCGCAATGATGTGTCCACCTAGATTGCGTTGCAGGAATCAGCTGGGTACCTCGACAAACCAACTTGGCGGCAACACCAAAGAAATCGGTAAAAACCAGGGGGCGCCATGGCGCAATTGCCGCCTGACCGCTACCGGCCGCGAGCGCGCGCCGCTGACGGCAGCGGCCGCGGCGCGGTTCGCAGGCCCTGTCGGTGCGCGCCGCCAGGGCTTGTAACATGTCCGCTGTTGACATGCGAATACGACCGGTGATACCTTCGATATTCGAAGAATGGGAACGTCGTTCTTCTATACGGAATATCTATGCGCACTCTCCACACTGCGAGGCAAACTTGGAAGAATCAACCCGGCCATGTGATCCGGCCGCTGCAGCGACGGCCATGCCCGCCGTGCTGCTGTGGCAGTTGTTCCTCTGTTTCGTCAAGGTCGGGGTGACTTCGTTCGGCGGCAGCACGCAGGCGTGGATCTACCGCGCCGTCGTCGAGGAGCGCCGCTGGCTGACCGAAACCGACTTCCTCGCCGGCGTCACGATCGCCCAGATCCTGCCGGGCGCCAATCCGGTCAATCTGTCGCTGTACGTCGGCCAGCGTTTGCGCGGGTGGAGCGGCGCGCTGGTCGCCACGCTGGGCATGGTGGCGCCGGCGATCTGCATCGTGCTGGCGGCCGGCGCGCTGTATGCGCGGCTGGCGCACTTCCCGCTGACGCACTTCCTGCTGATCGGCATTGCCACCGTCGGCGTCGGCGCGACCCTGGCCGCCGGGCTGAAAGTGGCGCGCAAGATCGAACGCCGGCCCGCCATCATCGTCATCGGCCTGGCCACCTTCCTGGCCGTCGGCGTGCTGCACTGGTCGATGGTGCCTGTGGTGGCGGTGCTGGCCCCGCTCAGCATCGCGCTGGCGGCGCGGAGGCCGCATGGATAACCTGCTGCTGCGCCTGATCCTGGTGTTTGCGCCGCTGTCGATCCTGTCGATCGGCGGCGGCCAGGCGATCATCGCCGACATCCAGCATCAGACGGTCGATGTCTACCACTGGCTCACCAATGAGCAATTTGCCGACATGTTCGCCATTTCGCGCGCCACGCCCGGACCGAACACGCTGATCGCATCGCTGATCGGCTGGCACCTGGGCGGCATCTCCGGCCTGCTGGTGGCGACCCTGGCGATGTATGTGCCGTCGTCACTGGCATTCATGACGGCGACTACTTTCTGGCACCGCAGTGAAGGCGGGCATTGGAGAATGGCGATCGAGCGCGGCCTGGCGCCGATCGCGGTCGGCCTGATCTTCGCCGGCGCGTTGACGATCCTGCAGGCGCTGCGCCTCGGCGCGCTTGGATGGGCAACGACAGCGGCGGCGATGGCGGTGCTGTACACCACCAAGGCCAATCCCTACCTGGTCATTTTTTTGGTGATCGCGCTGTACCTTGCGGTGTTCTTCATCGCCTAGCGCGCTTCGCCGCAGGTGCGGTGCGGCGCCCCGCACAGCGGGCGCCGCACCGTTGCGCCGCTAGTCGAAGCCGGCGTGGCGGAAGCGCGCGCTGCCTTCGGCGCTGACCAGCAGGTCGGCAAACTGCGCCGCCGCCGTGCCTGGCGTGGCGCTGCCAAGCGCGACGCCATAGTTCGACGCCAGCTGCAGTTCGGCCGGCAGCAGACCGACCAGCGTATCGCCCTTGACATGCAGGATTTCGCTGATCTGCGTGACCCCGATTTCCGCCTTGCCGTTGGTGACCAGCTGCATCACTTCGAGGCCGTTCGCCGCCAGATGCGACTTGCCGCGCACCGCGTCGCCGATGCCCAGCTTGTCGAGCATCTTGCCGAAGTGGATGCCGGTGGTGGCGCCCCTTGCGGGGTCGCCGTAGGCGATGCTGTCGGCGCCGAGCAGCGACGCGCGAAACGACGCGGCGCTGCTCAGGTCGGGCACCTTGCCGCCCTTGCGCACCGCCACGCCCATGCGCACCACGCCCAGCGAGCGCGCCGCCGGCGCCACCAGGCCATCGGCGGCGAGCCCTTTCAGGCGCTCGGCGGCGTTGATCACCAGGTCGTTGCGGGCGCCGCCGCGCACTTTGCTCTCGACCCCGCCGGCGGTGGAAAACTCGAAGACGACGCGGTGGCCGGTGGCCTTTTCGAATTGCTCGGCCAGCTCGGTCACCGGCACCTGCACCGCCGCCGCGCTGATTACCTTGATGTCGGCGGCCAGCGCCGCGGCGCCGTGCGTCAGCAGCGCCAGTGCGGCGCCGCAGGCCAGGCGCGACAGCGGCGGCGGCGGCGGCCGGCGCGCCGTCATACGATGCGCACCGACAGATTCGGCAGGCGGTCGATGTGGCCTTCCATGACATCGCCCGCCACCACCGGTCCGACATTTTCCGGCGTGCCGGAATAGATCACGTCGCCCGGCATCAGCTCGAACGCCTCCGACAGCTTGCTGATCTGCTCAGCGACCGACCAGATCATCATCTGCAGGTTCGAATTCTGTTTCTGCTGGCCGTTCACCTTCAGCCAGATGGTGCCTTTTTCGAAGTGGCCGATGCTCGCCACCGGATGGATCGGCCCCATCGGCGCCGAGCGGTCGAAGCTCTTGCCGATCTCCCACGGCTTCTTCTGGTCGCCCATGCCGCGCTGCAGGTCGCGCCGCGTCATGTCCAGCCCGATGGCATAGCCGAACACGTGATCGAGCGCGCGCTCGATCGAAATGTTGCGCCCGCCCTTGCCGATCGCCGCCACCAGTTCGATCTCGTAGTGGTAGTTCTTGGTCAGCGCCGGATACGGGTGGTCGGCGGTGGTGCCCGGCGCCACATACTGCACGGCGTCGGTCGGCTTCTGGAAAAAGAACGGCGGTTCGCGGTTCGGGTCCGAGCCCATCTCGCGCGCATGGGCGGCGTAGTTGCGGCCGATGCAGTAGATGCGGCGCACCGGGAACATCTCGCTGCTGCCGACGATCGGCACCAGCGTCTGCGCCACCGCGAACGGCGTCTTGACCCGGTCGCTGGCGCCGACCGGCAGCGCGCAGCCGGCTACCGTCCCCGCTGTCATCAGTCCTGCTGCCTGCAACATCGCGCGCCGATTCATCGTCTTGTCCATATGTCTCCTTTTGAGGGTATAGGTACTGCCGGTTGTGGTACGAAAGTGCACTGCAACAAATGAGGGCGCCGGCACCGCCGCGGCCGCGCGCTTACGGCGCCGGGTCGATGTCCTTCTCGTGGCGGGCGTTGTTGATGCCGCCGCCCAGCAGCAGCAGCGCGGTAGTGGCGAAGATCGGCACGATGCCGAACGCGCTGCCGAGCGAGCCGAATACCAGCGGCACCATGATCTGGGTGAATTTGTTGACCGTCAGCCGCATGCCGAGCGCTTCGCCGGAGCGCCCGGGCGGCGAATGGTTGTAAGTGAGGATCGTCGACAGCGGCTGGCCGCATCCGAGCCCGAGTCCTAGCAGGAAAGCCACCGCCGCCAGCACTACCGGGTCGCGGAACGCCGGCAGCAGCAGGAAGGTCGCGCCCGACACGAGCAGCGACCAGGTCAGCACCCGCATCTCGCCGTACTTGCGGCTCATCGCCGGCATCCACATGCGCACCACGAAGGCGGCCGCCGCCTGCATGCCGATGATCACGCCGATCGCCGATGCCGACAGGCCGATCGCGCGGCCGTGAATCGGCATGTAAAAATTGAACAGGTCCATCCCGGTCAGGATCACGCCGCTGGTGAGCAGGGTGTTGCGCAGGCGCGGGATCTGCAGCAGTTCGAGGGCGCTGCCGTGCGCCCGCGCCTGGGCGTGCGCGCGCGGCGGCGGGATGAAGCGGTGCCAGAACAGCATGAACAGGCCGGGCCAGATCGTCACCGCCGCCAGCACATAATAGCTGGCCGTGTAGCCGCCGCGGTCGACCATGAAGCCGACCAGCATCGGCCCGCCCATGCCCGACAGCGCCGAACCGAGGCTGAAGGTGCCGAAGTTGGCGGTGCGCTCGGCCTGGCTGCCGAGCGCGCCGATCAGGTTGTGCGAGGCGACGTGGAAAAAAATATTCGCGGTGCCGATCACCGCCGCCGAGACGAACAGCGCGGCCATCCCGGGGAACATGGTCGGCACCAGCATGCCGCCGCACAGCGCGAACGAGCCGAACACCATCGGCCGGCGCATGCCGACGCGGTCCGAATAGCGGCCGGCGTACACCGCCAGCAGCAGCGGGAAGATCGCGTACATCGAAATCAGCAGGCCGATCGTCAACGGGCTCGCGTGCAGTTCGATCGCATACAGCGCGACCAGCATCTTGCTGCCTTTCAGGCCGATCTGGTTCAGCACTGACAGCAATACGGTAAGGTAGACGGCCATGCCACTCCCGGTGATCGCAACCCGCACGCGACGCCACGCTTGACGGCATCGTCTGCTGATTCTAGTATAAGATCGTGCTGATATGTAGACCTTGGTTCCGCATATCGGAATTGTTGAAAAATACACGCATCGACCGATGCGATTGTCCCAATGGATGCGATGGTGCGATGAAACCTGGCCGCAACGACCCCTGCTCGTGCGGCAGCGGCAGTAAATACAAGCAGTGTTGCGGCAAAATTATCGCGCTGCGGCCGGCCGCGCCGGCGCCGCCATCGTCGCGTTCGTGCGGCACCTGCACCGCCTGCTGCGATGGCTGGATGGTCGGCACCATCCACGGCCATGCAATGAAACCGGGCACCCCATGCCATTTCGTCGGCGCCGGCGGCTGCACCATCTACGGCGAGCGGCCCGAGTCGCCGTGCCGCACCTTCGTCTGCGCGTGGATGGCGCCGGCCAGCCCGTTTCCCGACACCCTGCGGCCCGACCTGTGCGGCGTGATCATCGCCAATGTGCGCTGGCGCGACCAGCCGGCCTACCTGTTGCGCTCAGCGGGGAAGGATCCTGATGGCGCGTTGCTGGCGGCGATGCAGCGTTTCTCGATGCAGACCGGGCGGCCGTTCTTCTACGAGATCGCCGGCGAAAAGCTTGGCTTCGGTCCCGCCCAGTTTCAGCAGGATATGCTGCAACGCGCCCAGAGCGGCCTGCCGATGTGGTGAGGGCGCGGGCGCTGCAGCGCAGCATTCGCCTGCGTTCCTTTATATGGAACTTGGTTCCATTTTTTCTTGACACGCGCGGCGATGCGCTATAAAACATCTACTCAGCCAGCGTTACGCGATTCCCTCTGAGGAGATGACCCATGTCCGCCGCCATCAAATTGACCGTCAACGGCAAGCCGCAGAACATCGCCGCTGCCCCCGATACACCTTTACTGTACGTACTGCGCAACGATCTCGGCGTGACCGGTCCGCGCTTCGGTTGCGGCCTGGCGCAGTGCGGCGCCTGCACGGTGCACGTCGACGGCGCTGCGGTGCGCTCGTGCGTGACGCCGGTCGCCGCGGTCGCAGGCAAGCGCATCGTCACGCTGGAAGGACTGGCCGCCACGGCGCCGGCCGGCGCGGCGCTGCATCTGGTGCAGCAGGCCTTCATCGACGAACAGGCGGCGCAGTGCGGCTACTGCATCAACGGCTGGATCATGACGTCGGCGGCGCTGTTGAAAGCGAAGCCGAATGCGAGCGACGCCGAACTGCGCGAGGGCCTGGCAGGCCTGAAGTGCCGCTGCGGCACCCACATGAGCATCCTGCGCGCGGTCAAGCGCGCAGCCATCGAACTGGCGAAAGGGTAGATCATGGCGCACACCGATGATATCGACGTGGACGCCGGGTTGTCGCGGCGCCGCTTTCTCGGCACCGCCGGCGCGCTGGTGGTGTCGTGGGCGCTGCCGCTGCCGCTGCCGGCCGCCGCCGAGGCGGCATCGTTCCCGCTGACGATCGCGCCCGACATGCTCGACTCGTGGCTGGCGGTGCTGCCCGACGGCAGCGTGATCGCCTCGGTCGGCAAGATCGAGGCGGGCATGGGCATCGGCACCTCGTTCGCCCAGATCATCGCCGAAGAACTTGACGTCCCGTTGGCCAGGGTGCAGGTGCGCATGGGCGATACCGCAACCACGGTCGACCAGCGCGGCACCGGCTCGAGCAACGGCATCATCACCGCCGGCCCGATCCTGCGCCGCGCCGGCGCGCAGGCGCGCCACACCTTGCTCGCCATGGCGGCGCAGCGACTCGGCGCGCCGGCCGACCAGCTGGTCGTCGCCGACGGTGTCGTCAGTGTCGCCGCCGACCCGCAGCGCCGCGTCGGTTATGGCGAGCTTATTGGCGGCAAGCGCTTCGACCTCCAGCTGAGCGACAAGGTCGAGGCCAAGCCGCCGGCCCGCTACACGCTGGTGGGCAAGCCGGTCCAGCGTTTCGACATCCCGGCCAAGGTGGTTGGCGCCTATCCCTACCTGGTCGACCAGCGCGTGCCGGGGATGCTGCACGGGCGCGTGGTGCGTCCGCCCGAAGCCGGCGCGCGCCTGCTGGCGGTGGCGCCCGGGCAGAAATTTCCCGGCCTGGTGAAGATCGTCGCCGAAGGCGATTTCGTCGGCGTGGTGTGCCGCCGCGAGGAGCAGGCCATCGCCGCCGCGCGCGAGCTCAAGCTGACCTGGTCGCGCCCGCAGCCGATGTTCTCGGCCTCGTACGACGCGCTGTACGAGACGCTGCGCACCAGCACCCCCAAGTCGAGCAAGCGCGGCACCGACGTCGGCGACGTCGATGCCGCGCTGGCCGGCGCCGCCGGCGTCGTCGAGGCGCGTTATGATTATCCGTTCCAGTCGCACGCGTGCATGGGGCCGGCGTGCGCGCTGGCCGACGTCACGGCCGATGGGGCAACCGTCTGGATGGGCGGGCAGAAACCTTACGGTTTGCGCAAGGCTCTCGCCGGCCTGCTCGGCCAGCCGGCCGAAAAAGTGCGCGTGGTGTGGGTTGCCGGCCCCGGCTCGTACGGCATGAACGACGCCGACGACGCCGCGATCGACGCGGCGCTGTTGTCGCGCGCCGTCGGCAGGCCGGTGCGGCTGCAGTATTCGCGCGCCGACGGCACCGGCTGGGACCCGAAAGGCCCGCCGGTGACGACCCGCATGCGCGGCGCGCTCGACGGCGCCGGCCAGGTGCTGGCCTACGACCTCGAGGCGCGCGGCTATTCGGGCCGGATCCGGCCGTCCGGCACCGACGCGCCGGGCGACGCGCTGTCGGTGCAGCTGATCGGCGGCGCCAAGGCGAAGAGCAGCGACCTGTTTCAGTATTCGGATGAGAACTACCGCTTCCCCAACAAGCGCAAGACGAGCCACCTGGTGGCGTGGGAGCAGTCGCTGCCGACCGGGCTGCGCACCGCCCACCTGCGCGATCCGGACGGCATGTCGATGTGCTTTGCCAGCGAGTGCTTCATCGACGAACTGGCGCACCGGGCCGGCCGCGACCCGGTCGAATTCCGCCTGGCGCACCTGGCCGAGGGGCGCGATCGCGCCGTCGTCGCGGCGGTGGCGCGCAAGGCCGGCTGGGTGGCGCGGCCGGCGCCGGCCGGCAAGCGCGCCGGCGTGGTGCGCGGGCGCGGTATCGCCTACGCGCCGCGCGCCGGCACGATGGTCGCGCTGGTGGCCGAAGTCGAAGTGAATATGGACAGCGGGAAGATGCGCGTGACCCGCTTCGTGGTCGCGCACGACTGCGGCTTCGTCGTCAATCCAATGAGCCTGGCCGGCACCATCGAGGCGAATCTGATCCAGGCGATGAGCCGCGCCATGTACGAACAGGTCGAGTTCACGCCGTCGCGCGTCACCAGCGTCGACTGGGCCACCTACCCGGTCGCCGAAATGGCCGACATGCCAGACGCCATCGACATCGAGATCGTCAACAACCATGTCGACGCCAAGTCGCTCGGCGCCGGCGAGCCGTCGACGCGGCCGGTCGCCGCCGCGATCGGCAACGCGCTGTTCGACGCCACCGGAGTGCGCATCCGGCGTGTGCCGTTTACCAGCGCCGCCTTGCGCGCCGCCTTTCGCGCCGCCTGACGCGCGGCGCCATTTTATCCGCCCACCGAGAAGAGACCCAGTATGCCGCATGACAAAGACCGCACCCACTGGCATGAGCCATCCGGGAACAAGAAGGCTGGCTTCGGCCACTTCAGCAAGCAGCCGACGCCGTACGATGCCTTCATGGAGGAGGAGGGGGTGCCGGTGTTCCGCGGCCTCGGTATCAGCCGGGTGCAAGACCTGCCGCTGTTCCCGTGGAAGCGCAAGGGCGGCCGCGGCCACTTCATCCAGCTGTACGGCACCGAGGGCAAGTGGGGCTGCTATGTCGTCGAGGTGCCGCCGGCCGGCGCGCTCAACGTCGAGAAGCACATGTTCGAAGAGATCTACCTGGTCGTCGAGGGACGCGGCACCACCGAAGTGTGGCAGGAGGGCGACAGCCGCAAGCACGTGTTCGAATGGCAGGCCGGCTCGATGTTCTCGATTCCGATGAACGCGCTGTTCCGCATCGTCAATGCCACTTCGAGCGGCGCGCTGCTGTTGGCGGGTAATACGGCGCCGAATGTGATCAACATGATCAACAACTTCAATGCGGTATTCAACAATCCGTTCGTGTTTACCGACCGCTTCAGCAGCGCCGACGATTTCTACCGCGCCCGCGACGAGATCGAGCCCGATCCGGTGCGCGGCCTGGCGATGTGCCGCACCAACCTGATCCCCGACGCCATGCACTGCGAGCTGCCGCTCGATAACCGCCGCTCGCCCGGTTACCGCCGCATCGAGCCGTTCATGACACAGAACTGCTTCTACTTCTGGATCGGCCAGCACGAGAACGGCCGCTATTCGAAAGGCCACGCGCACACCTCGGCGGCGGTGCTGATCTGCCTGCGCGGCAAAGGCTACACCTACACCTGGCCGGAAAAGCTCGGCGTGACGCCGTGGCAGGACGGCCATGCCGACCAGGTGCGCCGGCTCGACTACGAGCCGGTCGGACTGGTGACCGCGGCGCCGGGCGGCGCGCGCTGGTACCACCAGCACTTCAGCGTCTCGGAAGAGCCGTTCCGCCTGACCGCCTGGTTCGGCCCGCACAATCCGGGGCGCGACGCCGGCCCGCCGGGCGAGAAGCACACCGACTACACCGCCATCGACGTGCACGAGGGCGGCACCGCGATTCCGTACTGGATGGAGGATCCCTTCATCCGCCGCGAGTACGAGGCGACGCTACGCCAGAACAAGGTGCAAAATCGCATGGATCCCGCCTGGTTCATGCCGCCGGCGCGATGAGCGAGGACGGCCGCATCTTCTTCAGCAGCATCGGCCGCGCCCTGGAGGAAGAAGACGAGATCCGCCTGCTCAGCGTCGGCGTCGACATCGGTTCGTCCACCTCGCACCTGGTGTTTTCCCGCATCGTGCTCGAACGGATGGACAACCGCTACGTCGTCGCCGAGCGGCGCCTGCTGCACGAGTCGGAAGTGATGCTGACGCCTTACTGCGCCGACGCCACCATCGATGCCGCGGCGCTCGGCCGCTTCATCGAACGCCAGTACGCGCTGGCCGCCGTCGCGCCGCACGAGATCGACACCGGCGCGCTGATCCTCACCGGGGTGGCCGTACGCCGCAGCAATGCGCGCGCGATCGGCGACCTGTTTGCCGCGCAAGCGGGAAAATTCGTCTCCGTCAGCGCCGGCGACGCGCTCGAGGCGACCCTGGCCGCCTTCGGCTCCGGCGCCGCGGCGCGTTCGGTGCGCGAGGCGGCGCGCGTCATGAACATCGACATCGGCGGCGGCACCTCGAAGATCGCCGTCTGCGAACGCGGCGAACTGGCCGAACTGACCGCCATCGACATCGGCGCGCGCATCGTCTGCTTCGACGAAGGCGGCCGCGTCACGCGCATCGAGCCGGCCGGCGCGCGCTTCGCCGCCGAAGCCGGCCTGTGGCTCGAACTCGGCGCGGCGCCCAACCCGGCGCTGCTGCAACGGATGGTGGAGAACATGGCCGACCGGCTGATGCAGGCGGTGCGGCTGCCGGCGGTCGACGCCGCACTGGCCGCGCTGCTGCGCCTCGAGCCGATGAAGAACGAGCGCGCGCCCGACGTGCTGACCTTTTCCGGCGGCGTCTCGGAATACATTTACGGACGCGAGGGCGGCGCCTTTGGCGACCTTGGCGCGGCGCTGGCGCGCGCCGTGCTCGCGCGCGCGCAGCAGTGGGGGCCGCGCATCGAACAGCCCGACCAGGGCATTCGCGCCACTGTCGTCGGCGCCTCGCAGTACACGGTGCAGGTCAGCGGCGGCACGATTTTTATTGCGCCGGCGGCTCTCCTGCCGCTCAAGAACGTCGCCGTGATCACCCCGGCGCTGGCGCTCGACGCCGACGTCCTCGACGCCGGCGCGCTGGCCGCCGCGGTGCGCGCGGCGCTGCGCCAGTTCGACCTGCACGACGGCGAGCGCGCCGTGGCGCTGTGCTACCGCTGGCAGGGTTCGGCCACCTTCGCCCGCCTCGACGCCTTTTGCCGCGCCATGGCCGATGGCATGGCGGTGCTGCTGGCACGCGGCCTGCCGCTGGTGCTGGTCGGCGACAGCGACGTCGGCGGCCTGGTCGGCATGCATTGCCGCCAGGAGCTGGCGCTGGCGTGCCAGATCGTGTCGATCGACGGCATCACGCTCAAGGCCTTCGATTACATCGACATCGGCGCGCTGCTGCCGGCGTCCGGCGCGGTGCCGGTGGTGATCAAGTCGCTGGTGTTTCCGGCGTCGGCGGCGCCCGGGCTGCGCGCGGGCTGACATGGGCGCCCGCAACGATCCTCGCTTGGGTTCCTTTATATGGAACTGCGTTTCATTTCTTGCTGTTGCGTCGAATTGGCCCTACAATAAACCCGAGCACCAGCCGTCCGCAGCGCAGCGCGCACGGCGGCAAGTGCGAGCCGGACATCGTGTCGTTTCTCACAGGAGCAGCCATGAACCACCTTGACGTGCGCGCCAGCCGATTGATGCAATGGTGCGGCTGCGCGCTGCTGGCCGCCGCGCTGTGTGCGCCGGCCGCGGCGCAGGCCCCGGCCGCCGGTAAGAGCGACGCGCTGTACATGTACCGCGGCGCCGACCGCGATGCACGCCTCGTGGAGAGGGCAAAGCAGGAAGGCAGCGTCGTCGTCTACACGTCGCTGGCGACGCGCGAATCGACCCCGCTGGCGCAGGCGTTCGAGAAAAAATACGGCATCAAGGTCGAGCTGTGGCGCACCACCAGCGACAAGGTCGTGCAGCGCGCGGTGACCGAAGGCCAGGCGCGCCGCTACTCGGTCGACGTCCTCGAGACCAACGGTCCGGAGATGGAGATGCTGGCGCGCGAAAAGCTGCTCGCCGAGTTCTACAGCCCGCACCTGGCCGACCTGCCGCCGAACGCGGTGGCGCCGAGCAGGCTGTGGGTCACCGACCGTCTGAATTTTTTCGTGGTCGCCTTCAACACCGCCAAGATCAAGCGCGAAGACATCCCGGCCCACTACGAAGGCTTCCTCGACCCGAAATGGAAGGGCCAGATCGGCATCGAGGCGACCGATTCGGAATGGATGGCCACCGTCATCAAGAAGCTCGGGCAGGAGCGCGGCATGACGCTGTTCGAGCGCCTGTCGGCGATGCGCCCGGACATCCGCAAGAGCCACATCCTGTTGACCGAAATGGTCGGCGCCGGCGAAGTGCCGGTGGCGCTGACGGTCTACAACTCCGAAGTCGAATCGCTCAAGCGGCGCGGCGGCCCGATCGACTGGGTCGCCGTCGAGCCGGTCATCGGACGCCCGCAAGGCATCGGCGTGGCCAGGAATGCGCCGCATCCGAACGCGGCGCTGCTGTTTGCCGATTTCGTCCTGTCGTCAGAAGGCCAGGAGTTGTTCAGCGCGATGGGGCGTGTGCCGTCCAGCCTGAAAGTCAAAAGCACCCTGAACCGCTTCGCCTACACGATGATCGATCCTGCCACCGTGCTCGACGAGAATGAAAAGTGGGAAGCGCTGTGGGACAAGCTGTTCCTGAAAAAATGACGGCGCCGCGGCGCCACCGGAAAGTGATCAGACAATGATGCATACAATGCCCCAAGATTGGCTCGGCCTCGTGCTGGTAGTGTTCGTGCTCGGCATGAAGCACGGCATGGACCCCGATCACCTGGCCACGATCGATGGCATGGCCCGCTTCAACGCGCTGACGCGGCCGCGCCTGTCGCGCTGGGCCGGCTTCCTGTTTTCCCTCGGCCACGGCCTGGTGGTCACACTGGTGGCAACCATTCTTGGCTATAGCGCCGCCGAATGGGTGGCGCCTGCCTGGCTCGAGCAGGCCGGCGCGTGGATCTCGATCGTCTTCCTGCTGGCGCTGGGCGGCGCCAACCTGCGCGCCGTCCTCAGCGCCGCGCCCGACCAGCCGGTCGCGCCGGTCGGGCTGAAGGGGCGCTTCCTGCGCCGCTTCGCCGAAGCGAGCCATCCGGTGGTGATCGCCGGCGTCGGCGCCGCGTTCGCCTTGTCGTTCGACACGATGAGCCTGACGGCGCTGTTTTCCGTCACCGCGTCGAAACTGGCCGGCGTGCTGTTCTCGATCGGCCTCGGGGTGCTGTTCATGCTCGGCATGATGCTGACGGACGGCGTCAACGGCTTCTGGGTGGCGCGGCTATTGCGCAAGACGAACCGCCGCGCGCTGATCGCCTCGCGCGTGATGGGATTGTCGATTGCGTTCCTCAGCCTGGCCATTGCGGCGCTCGGCATGGCCAAGTATTTTGCGCCGGCCCTGAGCGCAATGATCCAGGGCGCCGGCTTGCTGATGGGCGGCGGCCTGGTGGCGATCGTGCTTGCCAGCTTCGTCCTGGCGATGCGGCTGTCGCAGCCGGTGCGGGCAGCGTAAAAGGTGTACCGAACTTGAGTTTCTCCTGCGGCATTGCTAGACTTCGTTCTACATAACGGAAAGAGGAACGAAAAATGGAACGCAAGACCAAGCCAGCGGCAGAGAAGACCCGATTGTCGTCGGTCGCCAACGCGATCCGCCTGATCAAGACGTTCTCCGACGAGGATTATGAGATCGGCATCAGTGAGCTGGGCAAGCGGCTGAAGCTGCCGAAGAGCACCGTGCACCGCCTGGCCAGTACGCTGGTCGATGCCGGCATGCTCGAGCAGAGCGAGGAGAACGGCCGCTACCGCCTCGGGCTGGTGGTGTTCGAACTCGGTTCGCTGGTGCGCCGCAAGATGGATTTTTACAGCGAGGCCAAGCCGGTCCTGATGGCCTTGCGCGACAAGACCGAGGAGTCGGTGCACCTGGCGATCCTGGTCAACAGCAGCATCATGTACATCAACAGCCTCGAGACCAAGAAGGCGATCCGCATGCGGCTGGAAGTGGGGGTGCGCAAGCCGGCCCATTCGACCGCGGCCGGCAAGGCGATCCTGGCGTTCCAGCCGGCCGATGTGTTGGCGCGGGTGCTGGCCGAGGGCTTGAACGAACATACCGCGAACACCATCGTCGACGCGGAGGAGTTCAAGCGCGAACTGGCGCTGATCCGCACGCGCGGCTTCGCCACCGCGGACGAGGAAAACGAAGTGGGCGTGCGCAGCGTCGCCGCGCCGGTGCGCGACCACAGCGGCAATGTGATCGCCGCGATCAGCATCGCCGGGCCGGTGCAGCGCCTGACCAAGAAAGTGATGGCCGCGTTTGCGCCGGATGTGGTCAGCGCGGCCGAATCGGTATCGACGCGCCTGGGCTACCACCCGCTGCGTTCGGCGCGGGCCCACCGGCTGGCATAGCAGGCCGTTCGACGGTCGTTTGCCGGTGGTGGGTACGCTGTACGAAGTTGGATAACCTTAACCATTGGAGACGATCATCGTTGCCACGTTCAATATCGCGCTCGCCGACGGCGGGGCGCAGTTCCCCTGCGCCGCCGACGACACCATCCTGCGCGCCGCGTTGCGCGCCGGGGTCGGCCTGCCTTACGAATGCAATGCCGGCGGCTGCGGCACCTGCAAGATCGAGCTGGTGGCCGGCGATGTGGCGTCGAACTGGCCTGGCGCGCCGGCGCTCGGCGAACGCGATGTGGCGCGCAGGCGCGTGCTCGGCTGCCAGTCGCGCCCGCTGTCCGACTGCACCGTCAAGGCGCGCGCCGGCGCCCAGTATGCCCAGGCGAGCGTGCCGCGCCGCGTGCGCGCCACGCTGGCGGCGAGCCGCGAGCTGACCCACGACCTGCGCGAATTTCGCTTCGCGCTGCCCGAACCGATCGACTTCAAGCCGGGCCAGTATGCTTTGCTGTACCTGCCGGGGGTGGACGGCCCGCGCGCCTATTCGATGTCCGACATCGCGCAGGGACAGTCGAGCTGGGATTTCCTGATCAAGCGCAGCGCCGGCGGCGCCGCCACGTCGGTGCTGTTTGACAGCTTGCGCAAAGGCGACGAAGTCACCATCGACGGTCCTTACGGCATGGCCTACCTGCGTACCGACGTCGACCGCGACATCGTCTGCATTGCCGGCGGCTCGGGCCTGGCGCCGGTGGTCTCGATCGCCCGCGGCGTCGCCGCCAATCCGGCGATGGACGGCATCAAGGTGCACCTGTTTTACGGCGGGCGCGGCGTGCGCGACATCTGCGGCGAAGACATGCTGCGCGCCTTGCCCGGTTTCGGCCAGCGCTTCCACTTCCATCCGATCATTTCCACGCCCGACGAGGCCGACCAGAAATCGTGGCGCGGCAGGTTCGGCTTCGTCCACCAGCTGGCGCTCGAAACGATCGGCGTGGCGATGGCGTCGCACGAAATCTATTTCGCCGGCCCGCCGCCGATGGCGCAGGCGGTGCAGCGCATGCTGTTCGAGGAAAAGGTGCCTGGCGCGCAGGTGCACTTCGACGCTTTCTATTAATTCACCGATGTGGAGTGAGCACGTGTCAAAACTACGATTAAGCCTGGGCTGCTGGAACTATGACCGCACCCGCAGCCTGCTAGAGGGCCGCATCCAGCCCGACGGCATCGACCTGAACTACCTGAACATGCCGGTCGAGGAGACGTTTTTCCGCATGCTGCGCAACCGCGAATTCGACGTCGCCGAGATGTCGCTGTCGTCGTACACGGTGTCGCTGTTCAAGGACAGCCCGTTCATCGCCATTCCGGTGTTCCCGTCGCGCTTCTTCCGCCACTCCTGCATCTATGTAAACAAGGACAGCGGCATCCGCGAGCCGAAAGACCTGATCGGCAAGCGCATCGGCAATCCCGAATACCAGATGACGGCGCCGGTGTGGATCCGCGGCGTCCTGCAGGACGAGTACCAGGTGCCGGTCGACAGCGTCACCTATTTCACCGGCGGCGAGGAGGAGCCGAACCGCTCCGAAAAGCTCAAGCTCGACCTGCCGTCGAACATCCGGCTCGAACGGATCGGCCCGACCCAGACCTTGTCGGCCATGCTCGCCAGCGGCGAAATCGACGCGCTGTACACCGCGCGCATGCCGTCGTCGTTCCACGGCAGCGACAAGGTGCGGCGCCTGTTCGACGATTTCGTCCCGGTCGAGCAGGATTACTTCCGCCGCACGCAGATCTTCCCGATCATGCACACGGTGGTTATCCGCCGCGACGTCTACGAAAAAAACCGCTGGGTCGCGCAATCGCTGTACAAGGCGTTTTGCCAGGCGCAGCAGGAAACCTACCAGGACCTGTACGAGACCGCCGCGCTGAAAGCGATGCTGCCGTGGCTGACCGCACACGTCGAGGAGGCGCGGCGCGAGATGGGCGACGACTTCTGGCCCTACGGCTTCGAGAAGAACGTCGCCACGCTGTCGACCTTCCTGCGCTACTCGTACGAACAGGGGCTGTCGAAGCATTTGCTGACGCCGGCCCAGCTGTTCGCCCCCGAAACACTCGAATCATTCAAGATCTGACGACATGGACAACAGCGACGAGCAGCAGGGCAAGCGCGGCCACAGCCTGGGCGACCACCAGTATGGCCAGGACTTCAATCATGTTCACGACGACGGCGACGACGCCGATCATGACCACGACGACTTCGGCGGCGCCGACGGCGATCTCGAAAACAACCCGGTGTGGCAGCAGGACCATGTGGCGCTGGTCAGCGTCGGTATCGACATCGGCTCGTCCGGCACCCAGGTCATTTTCTCGCGCATCAAGCTGCGCCGCATGGGCGAGGAGCTGTCGAGCCGCTACGTCGTGGTCGAGCGCGAGACGCTGTTCCAGTCGCCGGTGGCGCTGACGCCTTACCAGAGCGAGACGCGGATCGACGAGGCGGCGCTCGGCGCCATCATCGACCAGGCCTACGCCGGCGCCGGCATGCACCCGGACGACATCGACACCGGCGCCGTGATCCTGACCGGCGAAGCGCTGCGGCGCGAGAACGCGCAGGCGATTGCGGCGGTGCTGGCCGAGCAGGGCGGCGAATTCGTCTGCGCCACTGCCGGCCACCACATGGAGTCGATGCTGGCGGCGTACGGCTCGGGCGCGGCGCGCGTCTCGCACGACATCGGCCAGCGCGTCCTGAACATCGACATCGGCGGCGGCACCACCAAGCTGGCGCTGGTCGAAGCGGGCAAGGTAAAGGGCACCGCGGCGCTGCACATCGGCGGTCGCCTGATGGTGGTCGACGCCGACGGCCGCATCGTCCGGCTCGACCCTGCCGGCCAGTATCACGCGCAGCAGGCCGGGTTCGACTGGCAGCTGGGCGCCAGCGTCACGCGCGCGCAGATGGCGGCGGTGGCGGACTGGATGGCCGGCGCCCTGCTGCAGGCGCTGGCGCCACGCGCGGCCGACGCGGTTGAGAGGCTGTACCTGACTGACCCGCTGGCAGACACCGGCGGCGTCAAGGGCGTGATGTTCTCCGGCGGCGTGGCCGAATACGTGTACGCGCGCGAAAAGCGCGACTTCGGCGACATGGGCCAGCTGCTCGGCCAGGCGCTGCGGCGCCGTCTCGACGCCGGCGCACTGGCGTGGCCGGTGCTCGACGCCGGCGAGTGCATCCGCGCCACCGCGCTGGGCGCATCCGAATATTCGGTTCAGCTGAGCGGCAATACGACCTATATCTCCAGCCCCGGGCGCCTGCTGCCGCGCCGTAACCTGCAGGTGCTGCAGCCGGAGTTCCGCTGCGGCGCCGAGATCGACGCCGACGCGCTGGCGCAGGCGATACGCGGGCACTTCAAGGCCTTCGACCTGGTCGAAGGCGAGGCCGAGGTGGCGCTGGCGTTCCGCTGGAGCGGGCCGCCGTCGTACGTGCGCCTGGCCGCCTTCGCCGCCGGCATCGTCAAGGCGATGGCGAGCACGCTGGCGCAGCAAAAGCCGCTGTACCTGATCCTCGACGGCGACCTCGCGCACACGCTGGGCAACCTGCTGCGCGAAGAGATGGACGTCGTCAGCGAGATCCTGGTGATCGACGGCGTGGTGCTGTGGGACTTCGACTACATCGACCTCGGGCGCATCCGCATGCCGTCGCAGACGGTGCCGGTGACGGTGAAGTCGCTGGTGTTCAGCCAGGATCCGCGCACCGCCGCCGGCAAGGTGCGCGACGACCTGAAATACCGTCCTCACGTGCGATCGCGCAGCGTCGCCCATGCGCACGCCCATAGCCACGGCCACGGGCCGGGACAGCATACTCACGACCGCGGACAAGACCATGAACACTGATGCGCAGCCAGGCCAGTTCGCCGCACAAAAGCAGATGCTGGCCGATGCCATCCTGATGCTGGAGCGGGCGCAGGTGATCGACTTCAACGGCCACTTCAGCTGGCGCGTGCCGGGCCGCGACTGCATGCTGATTAATTCGGGCCGCTCGGTGCGCAGCGCGCTGACGGCCGCCGACATCGTCCTGATCGACTTCGACGGCAACCTGGTCGACGGCGCCGACGTGCCGCCGATGGAGTTTCACATCCATTCCGAAATCTACCGGCGCCGCGCCGACGTCAACGCGGTGGTGCACACCCACCCGCTCTGGTCGACGCTGTTCAGCATGGCCGGCGTGCCGGTGCAGCCGGTGATCATGCAGGCCGCGGTGCTGGGGCCGATCCGCGTGTTCGACAAGACCGCGTCGATCAACCGCCGCGAGCTTGGCGCCGAACTGGCCGAGGCGCTCGGCGACGGCCGCGTCATCATGCTCAAGTCGCACGGTTCGGTGGCCGTGGCCGACGACATCGTCGGCGCGTTCGTGCTGGCCGTGTATCTCGAAGAGACCGCGCAGCGCCAGCACCTCGCCGCGCAGCTGGGGCCAGTGACGGTGCTCTCGGGCGAGCAGGTCGACAGCATCGCGCGCAACCTGTGGAAGCCGAACCTGCTGCGCAAGGTGTGGGACTACCACCTCGGCAAGTTGCAGCGCTGATGGGGCGCGCGCGCGGCAGATTCGTGGCTGGGAAGGGTGTGCAAAACGTTCGCTGCTAGCTCTGCGCGAAACCTTACCGCGGTCCGTGCGCACATTTACCCAGGATTGTGAAAAAAAAAGCGATTGTTGTTGACATCAAATCCACACATGGGTAAATTCAATTCATCAAATTTCGGACCGATGGTCCACATAGCAGAACGACGATAAAGGCGCTGAAAAGCGGCCGAATGCCCGCGCAGACGGGCCCATATAAAACTACGAGGAGACGCTTCGACATGGAAGCTATTGCACCGGGACGCGGAATGCCTGCAGTGTCGCCCAAGGGCTGGCGCAACGTCGATTTGAAATGGGTGGTGATTGGGGTCAGCGTACTGGTGGTCGCCTACCTCGCGCTGATGCCGCTGTTCTTCCTGCTGTGGCAGAGCTTCTTCACGCCGCGCACCGCCACCAAGGCCGCCACTTTCACTTTCAGTAACTACACCAGCGCCTACACGAGCGTCGAGACGCTCAAGTTGCTGTTCAGCTCCGTCACGTTCGCCAGCGGCACCGCGATCTTCGCTTTCCTGGTCGGCACTGTGCTGGCATGGATGAACGAGCGCACCAACACGCCGTTCAAGTCGCTGTTCTTCGCGCTGTCGATCATCCCGCTGATCATTCCCGGCATCCTGTTTACGGTGGCGTGGATCCTGCTGGCGAGCCCGAAGATCGGCATTCTGAACCTGCTGCTGCAAAGCTGGTTCAACACCGACTACGTTTTCTTCAACATCTACTCGATGGCCGGCATGATCTGGGTCGACGGCCTGCATTATTCGTCGATGGCGTTCTTGGTCATGAGCGCGGCGTTCCGTTCGATGGACCCGTCGCTGGAGGAGTCGGCCATGATGAGCGGCGCCAGCGTGCCGCAGATCGCCTGGCATATCACGCTCAAGCTGACCTGGCCGGCGATCGCCGCGACCTTGCTGATCCTGTTCGTGCGCGCCATCGAATCGTTCGAAGTGCCGGCGCTGCTTGGCCTGCCGGTCGGCATCCAGGTATTCACGTCGTCGATTTACCAGGCCATCCACGCCTATCCGAGCAAGATCGGCCTGGCCTCGTCGTATGCCGTCACGCTGCTGCTGATCACCGCGGTCGGCATCTACTTTCAGTCCAAGCTGTCGAGCCAGGGCAGCAAATACTCGACCGTCACCGGCAAGGGCTTCCGGCCGCGCGCCATGGACCTTGGCCGCTGGCGCTACCTGACGGCGGCGGTGTTCCTGCTGTACTTCTCGTTCATCGTCATCCTGCCGTTCCTGGTGCTGGTGTGGTCGTCGCTGCAAAAATTCTACAGCGTGCCGTCGATGGCGGCCATGCAGAACCTGACCTTCGATGCCTACCGCTTCATCATCAACTATCCGACCCTGATCAACGCGGTCCTCAACAGCCTGATGCTG
Organism: Massilia sp. TWR1-2-2; assembly: GCF_049897565.1. Classification (NCBI taxonomy): domain Bacteria; kingdom Pseudomonadati; phylum Pseudomonadota; class Betaproteobacteria; order Burkholderiales; family Oxalobacteraceae; genus Massilia; species Massilia sp. TWR1-2-2. The sequence continues at coordinate 350,776 of NZ_JAFCWM010000001.1, forward strand.
GCGGTCGGCTGCGCCACCGTGGTGATGCTGCTGACGTCGGTGATCTGCTGGATCGTCGTCAAGACCAAGATACCGGGACGCCATCTGCTCGACAGCCTGGCCTCGCTGCCGATGGTGTTCCCCGGCCTGGTGCTGGGCCTGGCGCTGATGATCTTCTATCTGTATTTCGACATCGGCGTCTACGGCACCATGTGGATCATGTTCATCGCTTACGTCACCCGCTTCATGCCGTACGGCCTGCGCTACAACACGACGTCGATGCTGCAGATTCACAAGGAGCTCGAGGAGTCGGCGGCGATGAGCGGGGCGTCGTGGGGCACGACGTTCCAGCGCATCGTGCTGCCGCTGCTCAAGCCAGGCCTGATCGCCGGCTGGATCTACATCGTCATCGTCTCGATTCGCGAGCTGTCGACCTCGATCCTGCTCTACAGCCCGGGCACCGAAGTGATCTCGGTACTGATCTGGGAGCTGTGGGAGAACGGCCAGTATGTCGAACTGTCGGCGCTTGGCGTGATGTTCATCGTCGCCCTGTTCATGCTGGTGATGCTGGCGCAGTGGGTCGGCAGGAAATTCGGCGTCAAAGAAACCTGATCATCTATCTAGCCAGGAGAAACCCATGTTGAATGTGAATGCGCTGTACACCGAATACCCGAACGACAAGGGCGCCATCGTCAAGGCCGCCCAGGACGTTTCGTTCTCGGTCCCGGAAGGGAAGCTGTTTACGCTGCTCGGGCCTTCCGGCTGCGGCAAGACCACCACGCTGCGATCGATCGCGGGACTGGAGCGGCCCAACGCCGGCGACATCACCGTCGATGGCGAGGCGGTGTATTCTGCCGGCCGCGGCATCTTCGTCGCACCCAACAAGCGCAATTTCGGCATGGTGTTCCAGTCGTACGCGATCTGGCCGCACATGAACGTCTTCAAGAATGTCGCGTTTCCGCTCGAAGTCGGGCGCGCCAAGTTTAGCAAGGCGCAGATCGAAGAAAAGGTGCTGCGCGTCCTGACCGCGGTGGGCCTCGACCACGTCGCCGAGCGTGAGGCGACCAAGATGTCGGGCGGCCAGCAGCAGCGGCTGGCGCTGGCGCGCGCGCTGGTGATGGAGCCGAAGCTGCTGCTGCTCGACGAGCCGCTGTCGAACCTCGATGCCAAGCTGCGCGAGCGCATGCGCTTCGAATTGAAGCGGATGCAGCGCGAGCTTGGCCTGACCACCATCTACGTCACCCACGACCAGAGCGAGGCGCTGGCGCTGTCGCACGAGATCGCGGTGATGAACGCCGGCCGCATCGTGCAGATCGGCTCGCCGCGCGAGATCTACGAGCGACCGCGCAACCGCTTCGTCGCCGATTTCGTCGGCCTGACCAACTTCCTCGACGCCACCGTCGACCTGCCCGACGGCGACAACGACGGCTACCGCGTCCATTCGAGCATCGGTCCGCTCGCGGTCAGCTCGATGGATCCGTATGCGCGCGGCGCGGCGGTGGTCATCTCGGTGCGGCCGGAAGACATCGAGCTGCACCTGCAGCGCCCGGAAGGCGTCAACGTCGTCGAAGCGAAGGTCGACCTGAAGGTGTTTCTCGGCGAGTACCTCGATTATCAGGTGCTGGTCGGCGATCAGCGCCTGCTGGCGCGCGCCCATCCGTCGTTCAAGGCAGCGGTAGGCGAGAGCGTGTTCCTGCGCATGAGCCCGGAAAAATGCATCACGATCCAGGACAATACCAATTACCGAAAGGCGGCGTGAGATGGCGACCGAAGAGCTTTACCATAGCAAGAAAGACCGCATATTCGTGCGCGCCATCGCCGGCGCCTACAACCTGAAGGACGAAATGGCGCGCCTGCGCGCCATGCCGCGCGTGCGCCGCGCCAGCGAGATCCCGTTTGTCGACGGCCCGCAGGCCTACAGCCGCCATTACGTCGAGCCGAAGGACGGCATCACCCAGACCTTCCACCTGCACCTGGAGGAGTACGGCCCGGGCGGACGCTCGCAAAAGCACGGCCACGTCAACGAGGCGGCGTTCTACATTCTCGACGGCGACGGCTACGAGATCCATGACGGCATCCGCTACGACTGGTCCGCCGGCGACGTCGCCATTGTCCACAACAACTGCGTGCACCAGCACTTCAATGCCTCGTCGACCAAGCCGGCGCGCGCGCTGGTGATCAAGACCAAGCCGATGTACCTGTTCATGAACATGCTGTTCCAGTACCAGGTCGAGCCGCGCTCGCCCGACCCGGCGCCGGGCGGCGAGAACTTCCAGGTGCGCGAAGCCGAGATCAATTTCAACCACGCCGATCCGGCGTGACATCCACATCGAACAATTGAGGGGAAATTCAAGATGGCATGGGGCGAATCAAAGACCTGGCTGACAGGCAGCGACAACCAGGCGCTGTACCAGGCATTGCTGGACGACTCCGAAGCGGCGCCGGTGCGCAATTCGAAGCGCAAGAAAGTGGTGCATCCGAGCGACATGCCGTGGGAGCTGTCGCGCCAGGGCATTCTCAAGCACCTGCTCAACGAGCAGATGAACACCCGCATGGAGTCTGTCGACGCCTACATGCAGCTGATCCCGCCGGGCAGCCGCTCGGGCAAGCACCGCCACCTGGCCGAGGAATGCGTCTACGTGCTCGAAGGGCGCGGCTACGACCTCCACCAGGACTGCGATGTCGAGATCACCGATACCTACCACTGGACGCCGCAGGACGAGGTCAAGCGCTACGAATGGGAAGCGGGCGACGTGATCTACATTCCGCCGAATACCATCCACCAGCATTTCAACGCCGACCCGGCGCGGCCGGTGCGCCTGATCTCGGCGATCAACCGCATCTACCAGAAGTTCGGCCTGAACGACCTCGAACAGATCGAGGACGCTCCCGAGTACCGTCCCGGCGTCACGCTGACGGCCGCCATGGTGGCCGAAATGATGCAGAACAAGGCCTGAGCGGCGCAGCCGAATTTACCCAACAAGCGAGAAACTACGATGGCGAAAGATGCAATGGTATCGGCCGAAATGGCCAAGAAGTTCGAAACCGAAAAAGAGTCGCCTTACACGCGCTGGGTCGCCGCCGAAGGGCTCGACATCATCAGCGCCCATTACATACCGAGCCTGAACACGGTCGAGCTGAAGCCGTGGGCGCGGCGCGGCGGCGCCGGCGTGTTCATCAACCACGAAGCGTCGCGCACGTCGAACGACTGCTATGTGTGCGAAATCCCGCCGGCCAAGCAGCTCGAACCGCAACGCCAGCTGTTCGAGGAGATGATTTACGTGCTCAAGGGCCGCGGCTCGAGCACGGTGTGGAACGACGCCGGCCAGAAGGTCAGCTTCGAGTGGCAGGCCGGCTCGCTGTTCGCCATCCCGCTCAACGCCTGGTGCCAGCATTTCAACGGCTCCGGCAAGGATGCCGCGCGCTTCGTCGCCGTCACCAACGCGCCGCCGGTGATCAACCTGTACGAAGACCTCGACTTCGTTTTCAATACCGCGCACGACTTCAAGAACCGCTTCTCGGGCGAGCCTGACTACTTCGACAACAAGGGCGAGCAGAAAGGCCTGCTGCTGGAGACGAACTTCGTCGCCGACGCGGTCAACCTGCCGCTGATCAGCGCCAAGGAACGCGGCGCCGGCGGCGGCCACATTCGCTTCAACATGGCGAAGGGATCGATGAACAGCCATATCTCGCAGTTCCCGATCGGTACCTACAAGAAGGCGCACTGCCACGGACCCGGCGCCCACGTGATCATCCTGTCGGGCGAAGGCTACAGCCTGATGTGGCCTGAAGGGGAAGAACCGCGCCGCTACGAGTGGCAGGTCGGCTCGATGATCGTGCCGCCGAACCTGTGGTTCCACCAGCATTTCAATACCGGCTCGACGCCGGCGCGCTACCTGGCGTTCAAGCACGAAGTGGTGTCGATCCGTAATGCGCAGGGCGTGCCGAAAGCATGGATCAGCCAGCGCGTGGGCGGCGACCAGATCGACTACGCCGACGAAAGCCAGGTGGTGCGCACCACGTTCGCCGATGCGCTGGCCAAGCATGGCATGGCGCCGCGCATGGAAGAGGCTTACCAGGCCGAACTGGCCGACCTGCCGCCCAAGCCATAAGCGAGGCGGGCAGCCGATCAGCATCCAATTGGATGGGTAGTTCAATGCGATCCCGGCCGCAACGCCTGCGGCCGGGAAGATAGCTCGAGTGGTTGGCGCTGAGGTTCTCAAAACTAAAACATGAATCAGGAGACATAAATGCTGCAAAATCCAAAACTGACTGCGGTCGCGATTGCCGTCGCCGCCAGCCTGTGCGCGCCGCTGGCAGCGCAGGCCCAAAGCCACGTCACCGTCTACGGCAAGCTGTATCCGCAGCTGGTGCATGCCGACATCTCCGGCGCCACCGGCACCGGGGCCGCCGTCAGCCGCTTGTCGGCGACCCCGGTCGGCGGCGCCGACTACACCACCAACACGATGGACTCGCCCAATTCGCGGCTCGGCTTTCGCGGCTCGGAAGACCTGGGCAGTGGCCTGAAGGCGATCTTCCAGCTAGAAATGGGCTTCGGCGTCGACACCGGCCTCAATACGTCGTCCACCGCGCTGTTCAGCCGCGACACCTGGGTCGGCCTGCAAGGCGGCTTCGGCACCGTGCGCCTTGGCAGCATGGATACCGTGTACAAGAATCTCGGCGACACCCTCAGCTTCCTGGGTATATCGAGCGGCAACTTCATCTCCACAAGCAATATCCTGTCGAAGCCGGGCATCGGCTCCAGTTCGGCGGCCAGCTTTCACCTGCGCCGCGCCAACAGCATCATCTACGAGTCGCCGGAGTTCGGCGGCGCCCAGTTCCTGTTCGACTATTCGCTCGGCGAAGTGGCCAACGATTTCAGCCGCGGCGCAGTCATTTCCACCGGTGTCAAGTACGAAGCGGGCCCGCTCTACGCGGCCATTGCGTACGAGCGCCACAACGACCTGTTCGGCGGCTCGAAGAACGTGCCGAGCGCGCTGCGCAACGACACCAACCTGCTGGCCAATTCGCGCGACAGCGCGGTGCGCGCCACCGTGCAGTACAAGTTCGGCAAGCAGACGCGCGCCGAGGTCAACGTCGCTCAGTTGAAGTACGAGGAGACCGGCGGCGGCGTCGGCAAGTTCCGCAATTACGAGCACATGGCCTGGTCGCTTGCGGTCGAGCACAAGATCACGCCGGCCGTCACGCTGGTCGCTTCCTATGGCCTGGGCACCGACGGCACTTGCTCGATTACCGGCCAGGCCTGCAGCACCAACGGGCTCGAAGGCAAGATGTTCAACGTCGGCGCCGGGTACTACCTGTCCAAGCGCACCATGCTGTACGCGATCGGCTCGTACATGGGTAACGGCGTCTCGGCCACCTACAGCAACCTGAACGACGGCAAGCCGTTGCCAGGCCAGGACCTGAAGATCGTGGCGCTCGGCCTGAGCCACAGCTTCTGACGTAGCAGCTCTGCCTGGCGGCCGCCGGCCGCCGGGTGTTCGACCCTGATTTGCAGTTGTCACCTCATATGAAGGATGGACGCTATGCATTCGACGTGGGCACTGGTATTACGCAAGCTTGGCTTGGCGGCAGCGGCATGTCTGCTGATCGCGCCGCTGGCGCGCAGCGCGCCGGATCCGGCCGCCGCTGCCGGCGCACTCTACATGTACCAGGGCGCCGACCGCGACGCGAAGCTGGCAGCGGGCGCGCGCAAGGAAGGCATGGTGTCGATCTACACCTCGTTAAATCCCAAGGACGCGGCGCCGATTGTCGACGCGTTTGAAAAAAAATACGGCATCAAGGTGGTGCTGTGGCGCGCCAGCGGCGAAAAGATGGTGCAGCGCGCGCTGACCGAGTCGCGCGCCGGCCGCTTCACGCCCGACGTGTTCGAAAGCGACGGCGTCGAGATGGAGATCCTCGCGCGCGAAAAACTGCTGCGCGAATTCGCCAGCCCGTCGTTTGCCGAACTGCCGCCCGGCGCCTTCCCCGCGCATCGCCAGTACGTCGCCGACCGCTTTAACTTCTTTACCATCGCCTACAACACCAACCTGGTCAGGCCGGAGGACGTGCCCAACACCTACCAGGACCTGCTGCTGCCGCGCTGGGCCGGCAAGATCGGCATCGAGGCGAGCGACAGCGACTGGTTCGCCGCGCTGGTCAAGAGCATGGGCGAAAAGGAGGGCATGGCATATTTCCACAAGCTGGCGCAGGGGCGCCCGCAGGTGCGCACCGGCCACACCCTGATCTCGGAGCTGGTCGCCGCCGGCGAGATCCCGCTCGCCGCCGCCGTCTACAACCACGCCGTCGAGCGCCTCGCGCTGTCCGGCGCGCCGATCAAATGGAAGGCGCTGGCACCGACCATGGCGCGACCGGGCGCGATCGGCCTGGCGCGCAACGCGCCGCATCCGCACGCCGGGCTGCTGTTCGCCGACTTCATGCTCTCGCGCGAGGGCCAGGAGGCGATCAAGGCGCGCAACCGCGTGCCGGCCAGCAGCGCCGTCGACAGCACGCTCAACAAATTTCCATTCCAGATGATCGACCCTGCCATCGTCCTCGACGAGTCGGAGAAATGGGAGAAATCGTGGGCCGACCTGTTCTTGAACGGGAAAACGGTCAAGAAAACCGATTAAGCATCACCAGCAGAGGCCCGCGGCACGCGACGCCAGCGGGATGACAACAGCCTTATCAATCCGCGAAGAAAGGTATCACCCATGAAGATCCAGCACATCAAACGCAAGGCGCTCGGCGCCCTCGTCAGCGGCGCCGTCGCCGGTGCACTGTTCGCCCTGGCCGGACCGGCGTTCGCCGCTGCCGCCGCGCCGAGCAGCCTCGAAGCGGCCACCTACGCCGGCGCCGACCGCCAGGCACGCCTGGTCGCCGCCGCCCGCAAGGAAGGCGAACTGATGATCTACACCTCGGTGCCGGTCGACGACATGGCGATACTGACCGCCGCCTTCGAGAAAAAATACGGCATCAAGGTCAAGGTCTGGCGCGCCGGCTCCGAAAAAGTGCTGCAGCGCGCCGTCACTGAAACGCGCGCCAACCGTTTCGACGTCGACATCATCGAAACCAATGGCCCCGAACTGGAGTCGCTGCACCGCGAAAAAATGCTGCAGGAAGTGAAGTCGCCTTACCTGGCCGACCTGATCGGACCGGCAATCCAGCCGCACCGCGAATGGGTCAGCACGCGCCTGAACATCTTCGCGATGGCCTACAACACAGGCAAGGTCAAGGCGGCCGATGTGCCGAAGACCTACCAGGACCTGCTCGATCCTAAATGGAAGGGCAAGCTGGGCATCGAGGCCGAAGACCTCGACTGGTTCGCCGGCGTCATCGCCGAATTGGGCGAGGCGAAGGGGCTCAAGCTATTTCGCGACATCGTCGCCACCAACGGCATCTCGGTGCGCAAGGGCCACACCTTGCTGACCAACCTGGTCGCCTCCGGCGAAGTGCCGATGGCGCTGACGGTCTACAACTACAAGGCCGAGCAGATGAAGAACAAGGGCGCGCCGATCGAATGGTTCACCATCGCGCCGGCGATTGCGCGGCCGAACGGCGTCGGCGTCATGCGCGCGGCGCCGCATCCGAACGCAGCGGTGCTGTTCTACGATTTCATGATCAGCGACGCCCAGCCGATCCTGCTGGCGCGCGACTACGTCCCGACCAGCAAGCAGGTCGACACCAAGTTGAACAAGATGCCGATCAAGTTCGTCGATCCGAAGGTCGTGCTCGACGAGGACGCCAAGTGGAGCAAGCTCTACGAAGAGATCATCACCAAACAGTCCAAGTAACCACGCATCGTCTAACAAGGAAATATCATGGGCAAGGAATCACACTACAACAGCAAGAAGGATCGCGTGTTCCTGCGCGCGATCGCCGGACCGTACAACCTGAAGGACGAACTGACGCGCCTGCGCTCGATGCCGCGCGTGGTGAAGGGCTCGGAGATGAAATTTACCGACGGCCCGCAGTCGTTCTCCAAGCACTTCGTCGAGCCGGTCGACGGCCTGACGCAGACGCTGCACGTCCACCTGGAAGAGTATTCGCCGGGCGGGCGCACGCAAAAGCACGGCCACGTCAACGAGGCGGCGTTCTACATCCTCGACGGCACCGGCTATGAAATCCACGACGGCATCCGCTACGACTGGGACGCCGGCGACGTCGCCATCGTCCATAACAACTGCGTGCACCAGCACTTCAACAAGGATCCGCTGAAGCCGGCGCGCGCGCTTGTGATCAAGCCGAAGCCGATGATGATGTTCATGAACCTGTTGTTCCAGCAGCAGGTGATTCCGCGCCCGACCGAGCCGACCGAAGGCGGCAAGGATTTCGAGCCGCGCCACTTCGAGCAGGACTACAACCACGACGCCGCCTGAGGCGCGCACCAAAAAGGAATCGAGATGGCCTGGAGTGAATCGAAAGCGTGGTTGACGGGATCCGACAACCAGGCGCTGTATCAAGACCTGCTGGACGACGCCACCAGCGCGCCGGCGCGCAACGCCAAGCGCAACAAGGTGGTGCATCCGAGCGACATGCCGTGGGAGCTGTCGCGCCAGGGCATTCTCAAGCACCTGCTCAACGAGCAGATGAATACCCGCATGGAGTCGGTCGACGCCTACATGCAGCTGATCCCGCCGGGCAGCCGCTCGGGCAAGCACCGCCACCTGGCCGAGGAATGCGTCTACGTGCTCGAAGGGCGCGGCTACGACCTGCACCAGGACTGCGATGTCGAGATCACCGACACCTACCACTGGAAGCCGCAGGACGAGGTCAAGCGCTATGAATGGGAAGCGGGCGACGTCATCTACATTCCGCCGAATACCATCCACCAACATCTCAACGCCGACCCGGCGCGGCCGGTGCGCCTGATCTCGGCGATCAACCGCATCTACCAGAAGTTCGGCCTCAACGACATCGAGCAGATCGAGGATGCGCCGGAATACCGCCCAGGCGTTATCCTGTCTGCCGAGCTGGTGGCGCAATACATGTCCGGCCAGCGCAAATAAACGCCCCCAACCACGCCAGGAAAAATCTCATGAAACGATCGTTTATCAAACACTTTGGCCTGGCGCTGCTGGCCGGCGCGCTCGCCGCGCCCACCTTCGCCCAGGATTACTCGCTGCTGAACTACAGCGGCCCGGATCGCGAACAGAAGGTGCTGGCCGCGGCGAAGAAGGAGGGCGCCTTCACGCTCTACACGTCGATCGCCGAAAAGGACCTGGCGCCGCTGGTGGGGCCGTTCGAGAAGAAGTACGGCATCAAGGTCAAGGTGTGGCGCGCCGGCAGCGACAAGGTGCTGCAGCGGACGGTCACCGAAACCAGTGGCAAGCGCTACGACGTTGACGCCATCCACATCAGCGCGCCCGAGATGGAAGCGCTGTACCGCGAAAAGGTGCTGCAGCCAGTGGCCACGCCCGCCTTTGCCAGCCTGCTGCCGGGCATGCTGCCGGCGCACCGCGAATGGGCATCGACCTTGCTGACGGTGTTCGTGCAGGCCTATAACACCAGCGTCGTCAAGAAGGAGGAGCTGCCCAAGAAGTTCGAGGACCTGCTGCAGCCGAAATGGAAGGGCAAGCTGGGCATCGAGATGGAGGACTTCGACTGGTTCGCCGCCACCGTCACGTCGATGGGCGAAGCGAAGGGGGTCAAGCTGTTCAACGACATCGTCGCCGCCAACGGCATCTCGGTGCGCAAGGGCCACTCGCTGCTGACCAATATGGTCGGCTCGGGCGAAGTGCCGCTCGCGCTCACGGTCTACAACTACATGCCGGAAGCGGCACGCAAGAAGGGCGTGCCGATCGGCTGGTTCGTGCTGGAGCCGGCGGTGGCCCGCGCCAACGGCATCGGCATCGCGCGCCGCGCCCCGCATCCAAATGCGGCGCTGCTGTTTTACGACTACATGCTGTCGGCCGAAGCGCAGAAGATCCTGGTTTCGCTCGATTACGTGCCGACCAATGCGTCGGTCGACTCGCCGCTCGCTGGCATGAAGTTGACCGTTATCGATCCCGCCGTCACGCTGAACCAGATGGACAAGTGGAACAAGCTGTACGACGACGTCGTGCTCAAGCGCGCCGGTAAGTAGACGCCGCGACGATGGGCGAGTGGCTGGCGCTATGCTCGGCGGGGTGTTTCGCCGCCGCCAACGTGACCATCACGCGCGGCGCCGTCAAGGGCCAGGATAACGGCGCCTTCCTGTCGATCCTGCTGACGATGTCGATCGCCGGCGCCTGGTGGCTGTGGCGCAGTGCCGTCCACGGTCTGCCGTCGCCGGACATGGCGTCGCTGCTGTGGTTCGGCGGCGCCGGCATCCTCACCATGTTCATCGGCCGGGTGTTCCTGTATGCGTCGATCCAGCGCCTGGGCGCGGTGCCGGCGTCCGCCGTCAAGCGCCTCAACCCGCTGTTTTCGGTGCTGCTCGGGGTGCTGCTGCTGGGCGAGGCCTTCGACGGCGCGATGGCGCTCGGCATGCTGCTGATTGCAGCCAGCTTCGCGGTGCTGATCCGCCAGTCGCTGCGGGAGGCACGTCCGGCCGACGGCGAGGCGCCGCGTTCGCTGCGTGCCACGCTGGCCAACCTCGGCTACTTCTACGGCCCGGTCTCGGCGCTGGCGTACGCGTTTGGCTACGTCGCCCGCAAACAAGGCCTGGCCGGCATGCCCGATGCCGCGTTCGGCACCATGTTCGGCGCGGTTGTCGGCGCGCTGATGTTCGTCTTGATCGCCCGCTTTGTCGACAGCTACAAGGTGGCACTGCGCCAGACCTTCGCTGTCTTCAACCCGTGGCTGTTCGCCGCCGGCGTACTCAGTTCGGCCGGCCAGCTGCTCTATTTTGCCGCGCTAAACGGCAGCACCATCGCGCGTTGCGCGATGCTCAGTTCGATGGAGGCTTTTTTCACGATCTTTTTTACGGTGCTGGTCACCCGCTCGGGCAAGCAGCTGACCGCGCCGGTGCTGCTGGCCTGCGCCCTTGGCGTGGCCGGCACCGCGTTCATCGTCATCAAGTAACGCGGTCGCTCAGGCGCTTTGCTGGCGCGGGCACACGCCGGCCAGGTCCGCCGCCAGCGACGGCTGCTTCGGGTCGATGTAGACCTTGCCGTCGATGGTGTGCACCGCGTACGTGCGCAGCGGGATCATGCAGGGCGGGGTGACTACTTCGCCGGTGCGGATGTTAAAGGCGCCATTATGAAAGTCGCATTCGATGATGTCGCCGTCGATGTAGCCTTCCGACAGCGAGCCGGGGCCGTGCGTGCAGGCGTCGTCGGTGACGTAGTAGCCGTCGTCGAGATGGTACACGGCCAGCGACAGGCCGTCCTTTTCGACCTTGGCGGCGCAATTGGGCGCCACGTCGGTGCTGGCGCACAGCTCGAGCAGGTCCTGCAGTTTGAATTCGGTGGTGGTTGTCATGGTCAGTGCCGTTTTTTTCAAGAGGAGATGAGAGAAACGCAAAACAGGGAGGTCCCGCGCTGCCGGGATTGACAGTGCGACTGGACTGATGATATCTTAAATCACCAAATAGGAACAGCGTTCCACATAAAAGAACGCAAGCCAGATCGTCCGGCACCGGCGCCTCCAGTGCGATGCAGGCAGCGCGATTCCATCGACCGACAAGCATTTTTGAGGAAACCTGAAATGACCAAGCGCGAACAAAACGAATTACTGACCCAGACCGGCCCCGGCACCCCGATGGGCGACCTGTTCCGCCGCTACTGGATGCCGGCCCTGATGTCGTCCGAACTGCCCGAGCCGGACTGCCCGCCGGTGCGCGTCAAGCTGCTCTCCGAGCGCATGATCGCTTTTCGCGACAGCAGCGGAAAGCTCGGCCTGACCGACGAATTCTGCGCCCACCGCGGCGTCTCGCTGTGGTTCGGCCGGGTCGAGGAAAACGGCATTCGCTGCCCTTACCACGGCTGGAAGTACGACACCAGCGGCCAGTGCGTCGAGGTGCCGTCCGAGCCGGTCGAAAGCGGCTACTGCAAGAAGATCAAGCTGAAAGCCTATCCGATGATCGAGCGCGGCGGCATCATCTGGACCTACATGGGCCCGCCGGAGCTGCAGCCGCCGCTGCCCGAATTTGAATTCGCCACGGTCGCCAAGGAGCGCAGCTACGTCTCCAAGCGCCACCAGGAATGTAACTACCTGCAGGCGATGGAAGGCGGCATCGACTCGTCGCATGTGTCCTTCCTTCACAGCGGCGCGCTCGAACGCGACCCGCTGTTCAAGGGCGCGCGCGGCAACAAGTACAACCTGCAGGACTTCCAGGTCAAGTTCGAGGTGGTCGAATCGGACGGCGGCCTGCTGATCGGCGCGCGCCGCAACGCCGAGGAGGGTAACTACTACTGGCGCATCACGCAGTGGGTGATGCCGTGCTTTACGGCGATCCCGCCGCGCGGCGACCATCCGATCCACGGCCACTTCTGGGTGCCGATCGACGACGAGACCTGCTGGTCGTGGAGCTACGACTATCATCCGACGCGCGACCTTACCGCCACCGAAGTGCAGGCGATGGACGACGGCCACGGCATCCACGTCAAGCTGATCCCGGGCACCTTCATCCCGGTGCAGAACAAGGACAACGACTACCTGATGGACCGCGCAGCGCAGAAGGCCAAGATCAGCTACAGCGGCATTTCCGGCATCGCCATCCAGGATTCGTCGCTGCAGGAAAGCATGGGGCCGATCGCCGACCGCAGCAAAGAGAACCTGGTTTCGACCGACAACGGCATTATCATGGCGCGCCACCGCCTGCGCAAGGCTGCGCTGGCGCTGCAGAAGGGCGTGCCGCCGCCGGGCCTGGAAGCGATCACGCACCGGGTTCGCTCGGCCGCGCTGGTGCTGCCGCCCGACGTCGCCTTCAAGGACGCCGCCAAGGATGCGCTGATCGCGCGCGAAGGCGTGCCGCTGACATCGGTGTAGCGCATGGCCATGCTGGGTGCGGCCAGGAAGGACGCCGCCCACTTCGCCGCCCTCGACCGCATCAAGGAGTGGACGCGCGAACGCTTCAAGCTGCCCGCCGCGGCGCCGATCGTGGTGTCCGAGCTGGCCTGCTCGGTGCCCGGCTGCCCGCCGCTGGAAACGGTGGCGGCCTTCTGGAGCGCCGACGGCAGGCGCTACCAGTTCAAGCTGTTCAAGCCGCCGGAACAGGTGACCCCCGACGATCTGCCCTACACCTGGCTGATGAAGTCCCTTGAGGCGGCCGAGGGCGCCGGCCTTGACTGCTGCTAGCCCGACTTACGAAAACAACGGAGATGCCTGATGTCTGAACTGCACCTGAAGACCGCGATCCAGACCCTTGGCCACACGCGCGCACTGAAAGACGGCACGGTGACGCCGCAAGGATTTACCTTCGATTTCGAGGACGTTTCGCCGATCATCCAGGCGTTTCGGCGCATGGTGCGCGGCAGCGATTTCGACGTCAGCGAAATGGCGATCACCACCTACCTGTGCGCGCGCGCCGCCGGCAAGCGCATCACAGCGTTGCCGGGTTTTCTGGTGCGGGCATTTCACCATGGCGCCGTGCTGCACAATGCCGCGCGCGGCAGCTTCGAGCCGAAGCAGCTGGAAGGCCGGCGCGTCGGCGTCAACCGCGGCTACACCGTCACAACGGGCGTGTGGGCGCGCGGGGTGCTGCAGCACCAGTACGGCGTCGACCTGTCGAAGATAACCTGGGTCTTGTCGGGCGACGAGCACGTCGCCGAATTTATGGCGCCGGCAAACGTCGTGCGCGTCGAGCCGGGCCAGCAGCTCGAGCAGATGCTGCTGGACGGCGAGATCGCCGCCGCCACCGGCCTGGCCACCGACCATCCCGATCTGCAGCCGCTGATCCCCGGCGCCAAGGCGGCCGGCTTCGCCGCGCTCGAGCGCGACGGCTATTACCCGATCAACCACACCGTGGTGGTGCGCGACGAGCTGCTGACGGCCCATCCGCAACTGGCGGCGCAGCTGTTCGATGCGTTTGCCGAAGCGAAGCGTTTGTACGTTGCCCGCCTGCGCGCCGGCGCCATCGCCGAGCCGACCGCCTCCGACACGCTCTACGCCCGCGTCATGCAGATCACCGGGGCCGACCCGCTGCCGTACGGCGTCGAGCCGAACCGGCCGATGCTGGAGATGGTCATGCGCCTGGCCGCCGAGCAGGGCATCATCGCCGCCCCTTACCCGATCGAGCAGCTGTTCGCCGCCGGCACGCTGCAGCTCGCCGCCTGACCCAACTCACCTAGGAAATCGCATGGATACCCAACAATCGGCGGTGACGCTGCCACAACTGCAGCAGATGAAGCGCGACGGCCGCAAGATCGTCGGCATGGTGGTGTGGGACTACCAGATGGCGCAGATCGTCGACCGCGCCGGCATCGATATCGTCTCCGTCGGCGACACCGTCGGCGTCAACCTGTGGGGCCACGCCAACCCGTTCGAGATCACGATGGACGAGATGCTGGTGGTCTGCAAGGCGGTGCGGCGCGGCGTCAAGCGCGCGCTGCTGAGCGCCGATTTTCCGTTCGGCCCGCTGCAGGAGGGCACCCAGTACGCCGTCAGCGCGGCCATCCGCATGGTCAAGGAGGCCGGCATCGACATGCTCAAGCTCGACGGCGCCGCCGATTTTCCCGACACCGTCACCGCCATTGCGCGCGCCGGCATCCCGGTGTTCGCCCAGTTCGGCATCACGCCTCAGACCGCGCTGCAATACGGCATTCCGTACAGCGCCGCCAATTCGGCCGGCGCCGTCGTCACCGACGACATGATCGAGCGCCTGGTCCGTGAGGCCAGGCGGCTCGAGGACGCCGGCGCCACGCTGCTCGACTTCACCAATTCCGGCGCCGCCGCCGGCGCCGCGGTGGCGGCGGCGGTCAAGATCCCGGTGATCGGCGGCTTCGGCGGCGGGCCGTGGCTCGACGGCCGCATGCGCATGGCGCACGCGGCCATCGGCTACCCGGCCAGCGCCATCGATTCAGCGGTCGAAAACTACGCCAACGTCGCCCGGATCGCGCTCGACGCCATTGGCGCCTTCGCCGCCGATGTCCGCGCGGCGCGCCAGATCAAGGGCGCCGTGCCCGTCAAACCCGCAGCCTGACCGGAGACCGCCATGCCTTTCGTCCACACCGACGGCATCGAAACGCGCTACGACATGATCGGCACGGGCCCGCCGCTGCTGATGTTTTCGCCGGGCGGCTTCAACGCCACGCTCGAGCAGTGGTCCTCGCTCGGCATCTACGCCCGCACCCGGCCGCTCGAGCATCTCGCGCGCCATTACACCTGCATCGTGTTCGACCGCCGCGAATGCGGCCAGTCGGGCGGGCGCATCGAAACGGTGGGCTGGAACGACTATGTCGCCCAGGGCAAAGCGCTGCTGGCGCACCTTGGCATCGCCAGCGCGCACATGATGGGCGGTTGCATGGGCTGCAGCCCGGTGCTGGCGTTCGCCGCCGCCCATCCGCAAATGGTGCGCAGCATGGTGCTGTACTGGCCTGTCGGCGGCGCGCGCTATCGCTTGACCAGCGAAGCGCGATTCGCCGAGCACCTGGCCTACGTCGAGCAGCACGGCCTGGCGCAGGTCGTCGCGCTGGTGCGCGAAGGGCGCAAGCCGTTCGGCGCCGATCCGCGCGGCGGACCGTGGGCCTCGGTGATCGCGCGTGACGGCGATTTCGCCGAACGCTTCGCGCTGCAGGATGTCCAACAATACGAGCACCTGGTGACGGCGATGGCGCATGGCCTGATCGACCGCGACACCGCGCCGGGCGCCGAGCCGGAACAGCTGATGGCGCTGCAAATTCCGGCGCTGGTCATTCCCGGCAAGGACGCCTCGCACGCGACGTCGGCCGCGCGCTACCTCGAAGAATGCCTGCCGCGCGCCGAATACTGGGATGCCGCGCCAGCCGACCAGTCCGAAGAGGCTACTGCGGCGCGCCTGCTGCAGTTCCTCGCCAACGCCGATAAACTCACCGACCTGCCGCCGCCATGATCATCGACACACACTGCCACTACACCACCGAGCCGGCTGCCTTCCACACCTTCCGCGACAAGCAGCTGGCCGGCCTGGCCGACCCCGCGCGGCGGCCGCCGACCACGCAGCCGGACATCAGCGACGAAGCGCTGATCGCCTCGGTGCAGCCGCAGCTCAAGCTGCAGCGGGAGCGCGGCAGCGACCTGACGATCTTCTCGCCGCGCGCGGCCGGCATGGCGCACCACGTCGGCACCGAAGCCACCAGCCACCAGTGGGCCGCCGTCAGCAACGACATCATCCATCGCCTCTGCACCCTGTTGCCGGATAATTTCGTCGGCGTCGGCCAGTTGCCCCAGTATCCCGGGGTGTCGCCCAAAAACTGCCTGGCCGAACTCGAACGCACCGTCGACCAGCTCGGTTTCGTCGGCGTCAACCTCAATCCCGATCCGTCCGGCGGCTACTGGACCGATCCGCCGCTGATCGACCGCTACTGGTATCCGATCTACGAAAAGCTGTGCGAACTCGACGTGCCGGCGATGGTGCACGTCACCTCGTGCTGCAATCCGGCCTTCCACCACACCGGCGCCCATTACATCAACGCCGACACCACCGCCTTCATGCAGCTGATCCAGGGCGACCTGTTCAAGGATTTCCCCACCCTCAAGCTGGTAATTCCGCACGGCGGCGGCGCCGTGCCTTATCACTGGGGGCGCTACCGCGGGCTGTGCCTGAGCATGAAGAAGGTGCAGCTGCTCGATCACTTGATGAACAACGTCTTCTTCGACACCTGCGTCTACCACCTGCCGGGCATTGAGCTGCTGACCAAGGTAATCCCTATCGGGAACATCCTGTTCGCCTCGGAGATGCTTGGCGCGGTGCCGGGCATCGACCCCGAAACCGGCTTCAGTTTCGACGACACCAAGCGCTACATCGACCAGGTCGCGGGCCTCGGCGACGCCGAGCGCTATCAGATTTTCGAGGGCAATGCGCGCCGCGTCTATCCGCGCCTGGACGCCTTGCTGAGCGCGCGCGGCCATCCGGCCCGCGCCGCGTAATTTAAAAAAGGGGCGCGCGTGGGCGTTCGGCGAGCGTTCTTTTATATGGAACGCAGTTTCATTTTTGATTGCCCTGTGCGAAAAATGCACATACAATGATTTCAGAACAAGTATCCGGCATGACTTTCGAGGAGAACCGCATGTCCACCATTCCCCGCCTGAACGGGATCATTCGCGCGCTCGAGGCCGGACAGCATTCGTTCACGCTGTTCGCTCCGTGTGAGGCCGAAACCGCCATCGAGCTGTCGATGTCCGGCTACGACGGCGTCGTGTTTGAAGGCGAGCACCGCGGCTGGGACATCGCCGCCTTGCGCAACAGCCTGCAGTTCATGCTCAATCGCGCCCAGATCGTCGAAGCCGGAACGGCCGCGCCGTCGGTCACGCCCACCGCGCGCATTCCCGCCAATGGCGCCGAAATGAACCAGTTCCTCGCCAAGCAGGCGCTCGACATGGGCTGCTACGGCATCATGTTCCCGCATATCAGCACGGTGCAGGAGGCGTACAACGCGGTCGCTTCCTGCCGCTACCAGCGCCTCAAGGACAAGCCTCTGTACGAGCCGGCCGGCGTGCGCGGCGACGGCCCGATGCAGGCGGCGCGCTATTGGGGACTGTCGATGCAGGAGTATTACGCGCGCGCCGACGTCTGGCCGCTGGCGCCGCAAGGCGAAATCCTCGCGGTGCTGCAGATCGAAGACCTGGCCGGCATTGCCAACCTGCCGGACATGCTCAAGGAAGTACCGGGCATCGGCGCGGTGCTGATCGGCGAGGGCGACCTCGGCCAGGAGCTCGGCGTCCCGCGCCAGCCCGAGCATCCGCTGGTGCTCGACGCGATGGCGCAGATCGTCTCGATCTGCAAGCAGCACGACGTCATCGTCGGCCATCCGCGCGTGTCGCCGTCGAATATCGAGCGGGTCAAGGCCGAAGGCTACCGCTACCTGATGTGCCCCGCGCCGCGCAACTACGCCTCGCTCGAACATGCGCGCAAGGCCACCGGCCGCTAAGCGGCCACCGACATTCATCTTCAAGGAGCAGTTGTGGAAAAAGTACTCGCGGCGGTAAAGACCGGTCCAAGCAAGATCGAAATCCAGGAATTTCCGATGCCGGAGGTGCCGGCAGACGGCGCCTTGCTGCGCATGGAGGTGGCCGGCATCTGCGGCACCGACGTCAAGATGTACAAGCAGCCGCTGGCGCGGGGGCCGGTCATCATGGGCCACGAGAACATCGGCTACATCACCAAGGCCGGCGCCGAATTCACCCGCCGCAAAGGCTTCAAGGAAGGCGACCTTGTATTCGTCGAGCACTACGTCGGCTGCATGAAGTGCGAATGGTGCCACCAGGGCGAGTACCGCCACTGCGAGAACACCGACTGGCGCTACAACCCGGACGGCATCCGCTACGGCTATACCAGCGCCGACAAGCCGCCGCACCTGTGGGGCGGCTTCGCCCAATACGCCTACCTGCCGTGGAATTCGGTGATCCACAAGGTACCGGCCGGCGTCACGCCGGAGCTGGCCGGCCTGGTCACGCCGATGGCCAACGGCATCGAGTGGTCGCTGTTCGATGGCGGCGTCGGCTACGACAGCGTGGTGCTGATCCAGGGGCCGGGCCAGCAGGGACTGTCGCAGACGGTCATCTGCAAGCAGGCTGGCGCCAAGCTGATCATCGTAACCGGCACCTCGAAGGACGCCGCTCGGCTGGAGGTGGCCAAAGCGCTGGGCGCCGATTTCGTCATCGACGTGCAGAAGGAAGATCCGCTCGAACGCATCATGGAGATCACCGGCGGGCGCGGCGTCGACGTCGTGCTCGACTGCACCGCCGGCGCCGGCACCTTCCCGATCCTGCTCGGCGTCGAAGCCTGCAAGCGCAAGGGCGGCGTCATCGTGATGCAGGGCGAAATGCCGGAATTCCCGAATTTCCCGATCGCTAAAGTGACGCTCAAGTTCATCACCCTCAAGAGCGCGCGCGGCCACAGCTACCGCGCATGCGAACTGGCGCTGGCGCAGATTGCGTCCGGCCGCTTCCCGCTGGAAAAGGTCACCACCCACAAGTTCGGCCTGAAGGACGTCGACCTGGCGATCCGTTCGGTCGGCAACGAGGGGCTGCCCGACGTCATCCACGCTTCCCTGATGCCGTGGATGTAAGGACGCCATGAGCGCGCCGATCGCCGAGCACGGCCAGCGTATTCCGGTCACTGTGCTGACCGGGTATCTCGGCGCGGGCAAGACCACGCTGCTGAACCGCATTCTGTCCGAGCCGCACGGCCGCCGCTACGCGGTGATCGTCAACGAGTTCGGCGAGACCGGCATCGACGGCGACCTGGTGGTCGGCGCCGACGAAGAGCTGTTCGAGATGAACAACGGCTGCATCTGCTGCACCGTGCGCGGCGACTTGATCCGCACGCTGCACGAGCTGCTGGCGAAAGGCGGCAGCTTCGACGCCATCATTATCGAGACCACCGGCCTGGCCGATCCGGGACCGGTGGTGCAGACTTTTTTCGTCGACCATTTCCTGCAGGCGCGCACGGTGCTCGACTCGGTGACGACGCTGGTCGATGCGCGCCACATCGGCCTGCGCCTGGCCGACAGCCGCGAAGCGCGCGAGCAGATTGCCTTCGCCGACCAGATCATCCTGAACAAGACCGACCTGGCCGGCGAGGCCGAACTGGCGGCAATCGAAGCGCGCCTGAAGGCGATCAATCCGCTGGCGCCGATCCTGCGCGCCCAGCGTGCCAATGTCCCGCTTGACCTGCTGATCGGCCGCGGCGGCTTCGACCTGGCGCGCATCGTGTCGCTCGAGCCGGCTTTTTTGCAGGCCGAGGAAAACGGCCACGTGCACGACGAGCACTGCGGCCATGTGCATGACGAACCGCAGCACGACCACCAGCACGACAGCGATATCGGCGCCGTCGCCTTGCAGTCGGAGTGGCCCCTGGACGGCGACAAGATCAGCGCCTGGCTCAATGCGCTGGTCGCCAGCAAGGGCGCCGACATCCTGCGCGCGAAGGGGATCATCGACGTCGCCGGCGAGGCGCGCCAGCTGGTGTTTCAGTCGGTGCACATGGTCCTGGAGGGCGACTTCCAGCGGCCGTGGCGAGCCGGCGAAAATCGCGCCAGCCGCCTCGTGTTCATCGGCCGCCACCTGGACCGCGCCTTGCTCGCGGCCGGTTTCGAACGCTGCATCGCTTAGGGACCACCATGCAACCAATCAGCAACGCCCGTGCAGCCACCCATACCCACCACCGCATCGCGGTGGCCAATTCGCAGCCGCGCCGCATCAAGCTGGTCGGCCTGGGCGACGGCGGGCGCGCCATCGCCGACGCGCTCGACCTGGCGCTGCTGCGCGACGTCGCCGTGGTCGGCGCCGATCCGGCACAGCTGGCTGGCGCCGAGATGATCGTCACGATTGCCTGCGCCGGCGACGACCTCGCCGCCGCCCCGGCCATCTTGCAGCTGGCGCGCGCGGCCAACGTGATGGTGACCGGCATCCTGCTCGACCAGGGCGATACCCACGCCGAGCTGCCGAAACTGCGCGCCGCCTCCGACATCCTGATCGTCGCCCGCGACGCCAGCTACGTCTCCGACATGCTTGCCCAGCTGGGTGCCTGACCCACCGACCACCCAAGGAGACACCATGCCCCGCAATCCGCTTTCCTCGCTGCTCGCCGCGCTGATTCTTTGCAGTGCACCGGCCGCGCACGCAGCCGACGTGCCGTTGCGCGTCGGCGTCAGCGCCGCCAGCAGCGACGCCGTCTTTTACATCGCCGACAAGAAGGGCTACTTCAAACAGGAAGGGCTGGCGGTGACGTTCACCCCGTTCGACTCGGCTGCCAAGATGGTGGCGCCGCTCGGCGGCGGCCAGCTCGACATCGGCGGCGGCTCGCCGTCGGCGGGCCTGTACAACGCGGTCGAACGCGGCATCGACATCAAGATCGTCGCCGACAAGGGATCGACCCCGGCCGGTTACGGTTTTCAGCCGCTGCTGGTGCGCAAGGACCTGGTTACCAGCGGCCGCTACAAGTCGCTGAAGGATTTGAAGGGCATGAAAATCGCCGGCAGCGCGCCCGGCAGCGCCTCGACATCGACGCTGAACGAGGCGCTCAAGAGCGTCGGCCTGAAGACGTCCGACGTCGAGCGGGTGTTCATGGCGTTCCCGCAGCACGTGCAGGCGCTGCAGAACAAGGCGGTCGACGCCGCGATGACGACCGAACCGTCGGCCACGCGGGCGGTGCAAAGCGGCGCCGCGGTACGGGTGATGGGCGACGATGCGATCTACCCGGACCACCAGCTGGCCGTGGTGCTGTATTCCGGTGAATTCATCAAGCAGAACCCGGACGCGGCGAAGCGCTTCATGCGCGCCTACCTGAAGGCGGCGCGCGACTACAACGACGCGCTCAAGGGTGGCCGCATCGCCGGCCGCGACGCCGCCGGCATCATCGCCATCCTGACCGAATACACCAACATCAAGGATCCGAAAATCTTTGCCGCCATCACGCCGCAAGGCACCAATCCCGATGGCCGGGTGCATGAGGCGAGCCTGAGGAACGACCTCGCGTTCTTCAAGGAAGAAGGGCAGGTCAAGGGCAACGTGACGGTCGAGCAGGTGCTCGACATGCAGTTTGTCGAGGCGGCGCTGAAGGAACTGGGCCCGTACGTAGCCAAAAAAGCCAAATGAATGGCGCAGCGCTGCGCCGGCCGGCGCAGCGCATTACAAAGGAGATCAGGCATGAACAACAGGAACATGATGCGCTGGGGCGCGGGGCTGCTGCTGGCCTTGAGCACCGCCGTGGCCAGCGCGGCCGAACCGGTGGTGGTGCGCGTGGGCCTGGCCAACGCCAGCAGCGACGTCGGCTTCTTCATCGCCGACAAGAAGGGCTACTTCAAGCAGGAGGGATTGAACGTCAGCTTCCTGGCATTCGATTCGGGCGCCAAGATGGTCGCGCCGCTCGGCAACGGCCAGCTCGAAGTGGGTGCCGGCTCGCCGTCGGCGGGCCTGTACAACGCGATCGAGCGCGGCATCGACATCAAGATCGTCGCCGACAAGGGGTCGACGCCGCCAGGCTACGGTTACCAGCCGCTGCTGGTGCGCAAGGACCTGGTCGACAGCGGCCGCTACAAGTCGCTGAAGGACCTGAAGGGCATGAAGATCGCCGGCAGCGCCACTGGCAGCGCCTCGACGTCGACCCTGAACGAGGCGCTGAAAAAAGCCGGCCTCAAATACGGCGACGTCGAACGCATTTTCCTCGGCTTTCCGCAGCACGTGCTGGCGCTGCAAAACAAGGCGGTCGACGCGGCGATGACGACCGAGCCGTCGGCCACCAAGGCGGTGCAAAGCGGCGCCGCGGTGCGCGTGATGGGCGACGACGTGATCTACCCGAATCACCAGTTGGCGGTGGTGCTGTACTCGAGCGCTTTCATCAAGGACAACCCGGCAGCGGCAAAGGGCTTCATGCGCGCCTACCTGCGCGCGGTGCGCGAATATAACGATGCGCTCAAGGACGGCAAGATCGCCGGCCCCAACGCCGCCGAGATCATCGCCATCCTGACCGAATATACCAACGTCAAGGATCCGGCGGTGTACCGCACCATCACCCCGCAGGGCTGCAATCCGGACGGCGCCGTGCATCTGGCGAGCCTGAAGAACGACCTCGCTTTCTACAAGGAAGAAGGGCACGTCAAGGGCAATGTCACGGTCGAACAGGCGCTCGACAACTCGTTTGTCGAGGCGGCGTTGAAGGATCTCGGTCCCTACAAGCCGCGCAGCGCCAGGAAGTAGGCGCCATGGACACCAGACCGAACGCGCGGAAGGCGGACATCAAGATCCGCATGCGCAACCTGACCAAGACCTTCGACGGCGCCCACGGCCTTGTCACGGCGCTCGACGATGTGACGCTCGATATCGAGGCCGGCAGCTTTTTCATGATCGTCGGGCCCAGCGGCTGCGGCAAGACCACGCTGCTGCGTATCCTGGCAGGCCTCGATTCGCCCACTTCCGGCTCGTTCGAGATCAGCGCGCCGGCGGCGGGGCGGCCGGCCAATTCGATGGTGTTCCAGGGCGACTCGCTGTTTCCCTGGATGACCGTGTTCGAGAATGCGGCGTATGGCCTCAGCCTGCGCAACAAGCCGAAGGCGGAGATTGCCGACGTGGTCGGCCATTATCTGAACCGTACCGGCCTGTCGCGCTTCACCAGGGCCTATCCGCACCAGCTGTCGGGTGGCATGCGCCAGCGCGTGTCGATCGCGCGGGCGTTCGCCAACGACCCGGACATCCTGCTGATGGACGAGCCGTTCTCCGCGCTCGACGAACAGAACAAGGTACTGCTGCAGGAAGAGCTGCTGCGCATCTGGGAGGAGACCCGCAAGACCGTCGTGTTCATCACCCACAGCGTCGACGAGGCAGTCACGCTGGGCGACCGGATCATGATCATGAGTGCGCAGCCCGGCAGGATCAAGCAGATGGTCGACGTGCCGTTTGCGCGCCCGCGCGACGTGCTGGAGCTGCGCGCCCGTCCGCAATACGGCGAGCTGGTGTATTCAATCTGGGGCCACCTGCGCGACGAAGTGCAGCGCGCCCGCGCGCAAGATGAAGAGAGTGTGAAGACATGAGTACCTTGCCTGAAACCCGCCCCGCGCCGATGCGCGCGGCCGTCACGCGCGCGCCGCGCCGGCGCCTGAGCGCCGGCAACCGCGACCGGCTGATCAGCCTGGCATCGCCCGTGCTGCTGTTGCTGCTGTGGGAGACGCTGGTGCGCATCGGCGTGCTCGACGCCCGCTTTTTTCCCGCCCCCTCGAAGATATCTGAAACCTTGTTTGCGTTGGCGGGCGACGGCACCCTGTGGGTCAACACCTGGGCCAGCCTGCAACGCCTGTTCTGGGGCTTCCTGCTCGGCGGTATTCCGGCCCTGCTGCTCGGCATCGCGATGGGACTGAACCGGCCGCTGCGCGCGTTTGTCAATCCGCTCGTCGCGACGACCTATCCGGTGCCGAAAAGCGCGATCTTTCCGCTGATTTTGCTCATTTTCGGCCTCGGCGAATCGTCCAAGATTGTCATGGTCGGGATCGGCGTGTTCTATCCGGTGCTGATCAATTCCTGCACCGGGGTGCTTGGGATCAGCAAGATCTTCCTCGATGTCGGCCACAACTTCGGCGCCACGCGCTGGCAGGTGTTCCGCACGATCGCCATCCCCGGCGCCGTGCCGCACATCATGAGCGGCGTCAAGCTTGGGGTAGGGATGGGGCTGATCCTTATTGCGATCGCAGAAATGATCGGCGCCAAGAGCGGGCTGGGGTTCATGATCTGGAACGCCTGGGAGATCCTGTCGGTGGAAACGATGTACGTCGGCCTGATCGTGATCGCCGTGCTCGGGTTCGCGTTTTCGATGATACTCGACGAAGTCGAGCGTGTGCTGATCCCCTGGAAGGACGGGCGCTGAAGCGGGACGGTTCCGATATTCACGGATGGTATAGGTGGTATCGGAACTGGAAATTGGGCTAAGCAGGCAGAGTGGATTATCATGCGGGAAATAATATTTCCCTGGAGTTTTCCTTGCCATACCTGACATCCGCGCCGTCCGTGGCCGAATTCCCAAACAGCGTTGCTTCGACCGTCACCGATTTCGTCTCCGGCCTGCAACGCATCAACGCACGCCGGGCGCCGGCCCGCAGCGCATCGGCCAAGGCGACGCCGGCAAATCGCGCCGCCGCTGGCCGCAGTGACATTTCGTTGCCGAGTTTGTCCGCCGGATTCGGCGACATCGCCTGGCGCAGTTGAATGCTGGCGGCGGCTGGCCGGCGCGATCGGCGAACGTTGCCGGCCGTGACGCTCGGCGGCGCTGTTGCAGCCTCGCCGGACCCGATTGGCAGCGTTTCCCGGGTTCGCGCGTCTGCACGGGTTGTCGTGGTGCGGGGCCCCGGAATCGAACCGGGTTATCAGTCTTAGGTATGCTACCGACTCGGACTGGGCTTTACCAATAAGCGAACCTCGCAAATGAATAGTACCGCATAATTCCAGAATGGCAATTAATATTCGCGGATATCAATATTAATTCTTTCACGGAATCTAGTCATATTGATAGGGTTTTACCGGGACGTCATTGTCGTGGTGGTTTTCAAGGTCATTCAGGTCAACCATGTGATCCCACCAGATGTACCATCCCTCCGCCTGGCTTTCTTCCACTTCCGGGTGCTGCGCCATGTACTCGTGCATGAATTGATCAAATTCTGATACGTAGCCGCCGGGGCCGCTACGGGTCTGCTCACGTTTCGTACTCATAGTTCCCCCCTTTGACCCGCGTTTGACCTCTCTCAGCTTGGTGAGTTCTCCACAGACAGTTCGGCGCCGCCAGTTTGGATGTACTGCACGAACGAAATGCCGTACGATACGCGCCGTCAGCTGCCTATTTTGAAGACGCAATGAATCAAGAGTTACTGAAGGAATCTACTGCCACCGATGCGGCGCCACGCTTTCGCCCGGTGCCGTGGACCTCGCTGGAAACGCCGCAGGACGTCGAGCTGTGGATTGACGAGCACAACCGCAGCTTGCAGGAAAATATCGGCCCGCAAGAGACCGGCTACGGCGTCTGCTTTACGCTCGCCGTCGGCGGCAACATCTTCATGCAAACCAGCGGCGACGCCATCATGCTCGACGTCGAGCCGGACGCTGCTTGGGTGGCGCCGCTGATCATCGCCGCGACCGGCGCCGCCGAGCCGGCCGGGCAGCTGTGGGTGCTGCCCGAAGACAGGCTGGTGCAGCTCATCGTCGGCGTTTCCAGCTTGGTCGCCAGTACGACGCTGGTGAGCGGGCACAAGTTTGGCTCGCGCAATCGCAAGATGGCATAGCCGCCTCATCTACTTTTTTCTACCGATCGGACAACGTCATGCGCCTGGACGCCACCTACACTTTCCGCCGCCACGCCTTGAAACTGGCGGCGCTGGCGCTTGTCGCCGGCCTCGCGTTGCCGGCCGCCGCTGCTGACCTGCTGACCACCGCCAAGGCGCGCGGCACGTTGCGCATCGCAATGGAAGGCACCTATCCACCGTTCAACTTCAAGGATCCGAAGACCGGCGAGCTGGCCGGCTACGACGTCGACGTCGCGCGCCTGGTGGCCGCCAGGCTGGGCGTGAAGCCCGCGTTCGTCAGCACCGAATGGGCGGCGATCCTGGCGGGACTGGGCGCCGGCAAGTACGACGCCATCGTCAGCCAGGTCGGCATCACGCCGAAGCGCCTCGAGGCCTTCGACTTTTCCGAGCCGTACACCTACTCCAGTGCGCAGCTGATCGTGCGCAAGGACGAGCGCGCCAACTACGCGACGCTGGCCGCGCTGAAGGGCAAGAAGCTTGGCGTGGGGCAGGGCAGCGTGTTCGAGCAGCAAGCCAAGGCGGTGCCCGGCATCGAGGTCAAGAGTTACCCGGCGGCGCCGGAAAACCTGCAGGACCTGGCAGTGGGGCGGATCGATGCCGCGCTCAACGACAGCCTGATGGTGGCCTACCTGCTGAGCAACTCGACGCTGCCGATCAAGGCCGGCGCGCGCGTCGGCAACGTCGAGCGCATGGGCATTCCGTTTCAGAAGGGTAATCCGCAGTTCAAGGCCGCGGTCAACAAGGCCTTGGCGGACGCGGCGGCCGACGGCAGCCTGAAGAAAATCTCGGTAAAGTGGTTCGGCACCGATGTCAGCCGTCCGGCACCGTAAGATGTCGCGCCGCTGAGCCTTGATGGACCTGTTCAACCTGCTGCGCGACGCCGCGCCCGTGATGCTGACCGGCGCCGGCTACACGCTCGTGTTCGCCATCGCGTCGATGGTCGGCGGGCTGGCGCTCGGTTTTCCGGCCGCAGTGATGCGCATGTCTCCGTACGCACTGCTGCGCTGGCCTGCCACGCTGTACGTCAGCGTGATGCGCGGCACGCCGCTGCTGGTGCAAATTTTTGTCATCTATTATGGGTTGCCGAGCATCGGCATCGAATTTACCCCGGTCACGGCCGGCGTACTGGCGCTGTCGCTCAACGCCGGCGCCTACCTGTCGGAAAGCTTGCGCGGCGCCATCGACAGCATCGGCATCGGCCAGTGGCGCGCCAGCTTCAGCCTTGGCCTCGGCTACTGGCAGACGCTGGGACACATCGTGTTGCCGCAGGCACTACGGGTGGCGGTGCCCTCGATGAGCAATACCTTGATCAGCCTGATCAAGGACACCTCGCTGGTGTCGGTGATCACCATGACCGAACTGATGCTCTCCACCAAGGAAGTGATCGCCACCACTTTCCGTCCCTTGCCGCTCTACATTGCCGCCGCCGCAATCTACTGGTGCATGAGCCTGGCTTTCGAAGCGGTGCAGCGCCGCGCCGAGCGCCGCCTCAACCGCGCACATCAGTAAACCTGACAACGGGGTCAGACCTGGGTCTGACCCTAATGCCGCTAAGTTAAGCTTTTTTTTCCTCAGTCGTCTTTTTCGTCAATCGTTTTTCGGGATAGCGCTGCGCTACTGCTTTAACGACCCGGGCGAACTTTCGTCCGGGTCGTTGGGCTTTCAGGTCTAGCACCAGCCTTTCACGCAATCGCTTCAGTATTGCAGGAAGTTTTCCCTGCGCGGTGGCCGGCCCGATCATTAGCAGTTCGTTCTGTATGGTGACCAAGGCCAAGGTAAAACTGATTTCGGT